>NZ_JBBPEV010000003.1 GCF_038069945.1 Aquabacterium sp. A3
TGGCGTGGATGTTGGGCTGCCAGGTCATGAACCAGTCGGTCGAGAAGGGCAGCTGGCCTTTGGAGGGCGACTTGCCGGCCACTTCCTTGTACAGGCGCAGCAGGCGCTCGTAGGACATGTCGGTCTCGGATTCCAGCACCTGCAGGCGTGCCCCCAGGGTGATGAGCGTGACGGCACGCTCGATCTGCTTGGCTTCGGTCAGGAGGCTCTTGGTGCGCATGGTGGTGTCTCCGAGGGAATGTGAGGGGTGTCTGGTGAGCCGGATTCAGGCGGCTTCTTGATGGCGGCCGGCCATCAGGATCGAGGCATGCAGGCGGTTGACGCTGTCGTTGCCATCCTTGCTGTGGTTGGTCAGCAGGCTCCACACCAGGTCATCGTCCACCCGCATGCGGCACAGCAGCGTGTTGCCCGATGAAATCTTGAGGATCTGGGCGGGCGACAGCGAGGACAGCAGCGTGGCGGTCTCTTCGGAGATGCCCAGGCGGAACAGGGCCTGCTCACGATCACTGCGGATCAGGTTCTGTGCCAGCATCAGGTAGGACAGGTTGACTTCGCGGATCTCTTGCAGCATTTGGTCGGCGTTCATGGCGGGCTCCTGAAAACGGTGGAAAGGTCGGGTTTCAACGGTTTGTTTCGGGGGCCAGCCGGTTTGTTGTGCTGGCATGGGTTGAATTCTGGGCACCCCTGGTGGTTTTCTGAATAGGCACGCCGCTGTAAGGCGCGTCGGGTCTGTGCTGAGCACCGTGTCAGAAAAAATCCGACAAACCCGTCCTGATGCCCGGTGAAACAGGCCAAAACACGCGCACAAAAAAGCCCGGCATCGCCGGGCTTGTTTTGCATCGCGCAAGTCAGCGCGGGTGCGTGGGGGCGCCTCAGGCGCGCTCGGGCAGGATGGATTCCACCTCGATGTGCACCGCCTTTTGCGGGCCGCCTGGCAGGCTGTAGCGCGCGATGCGCTTGAACACCGTCCACAACTGGGCGGCGAACGAGCCGGTGTTGTAGGGCACGCCATACTTGGCGCACACGGCACGCACCTTGGGCGCCATCTCGATGTAGCGGTTGGCCGGGATGTCCGGGAACAGGTGGTGCTCGACCTGGTGTGACAGGTTGCCGCTCATCAGGTGCAACACGCTGCCGCCGCTGATGTTGCTGGAGCCCAGAATCTGGCGCAGGTACCACTGGCCTTTGGTTTCGCCTTCGATGGACTCGCGCTTGAAGGTGTAGACCCGCTCGGTGAAGTGGCCACAAAAGATGATGGCCCAGGCCCACACATTGCGCATCAGGTTGCCGATCAGGTTGCCCGCCATCACCGCCAGTGCGCCGTCGATGGCACCTTGCGTGCTCTGGAAGAACAGGCCTGCGGCCAGCGCCCCCACCAGGGGCCACGCGATGTAGTCCTTGCGCACCTGACGCCAGATCTTGGCGCGCACCAGCAGCCACTGGGGCCGGCACTCCGACCACTTCTTGCGGCCGATGGCCACCTTGTCCATTTGCAGGTCATGGATGGCCACGAACAGCTCGAAGAAGGTGGCCAGCAGGGCCGTCAGCAGCAACTGGAAGGGGTGCAGCCAGCTCCAGCGCAGGTCGTTGGACAGGCGCAGCAGGCCATAGCCAAAGTCCCGGTCTTTGCCGATCACGTTGGTGTAGGTGTGGTGCACATAGTTGTGCGAGTGACGCCATTCTTCCTTCGGGCAGGTGTTGTCCCATTCGAAGGTGTCGCCATGGAAGCGCGGGTCGTTCATCCAGTTGAACTGGCCGTGCATCACGTTGTGGCCCAGCTCCATGTTGTCGATGATCTTGCTGATGCCCAGCAGGACGGCGCCCAGGATGAACGTGGGCGGGAACCAGCCAAACATCAGCAGGGCGCGGCCAGCCAGCTCGGTGCCACGCACCAGCTTCAGGATGCCCCGGATGTAGCGCGCATCGCGCTCGCCCAACTGAGCCCGGGTCTCATCGCGGATGGCATCCAGTTCCTGTTGGAAGGCTTCCAGTTCCTCGATCGACTTGGGGCCGATCTGAAGCGTTTGTGGATTCATGGTCATTCTCGCGTTCATGTCATGGATTCGAGTTCGACATCGCTCATGGCGCTGCTCACGCACAGGCGGATGGGTTGGCCTTCGCCATCGATCCGCTCGCCGCTGACGAGGTCGCGCACCGACCCGCTCTTGAGTCGGCAGGTGCATTCATGGCAGATGCCTTGCCGGCATCCGTGCTTGATCTGGTGTCCCGCCTCTTCGCCAGCCACCAGCAGGGTCAGGTTGCCGGCCGCCACGAAGTCGATGTGCCCCTGGATGCGATCCAGGGCCACGCGATGTCGGGCGTTGGGGTCGCCACTCGGGCTGGGCGCCGTGAAGGCCTCCAGGTGCAGTTGGGGCGACAGCCCTTGCTCAGCCCACAGGGCTTTGGCCGCGTCCATCAAAGGCGCCGGGCCGCAGCAATAGGCGGGCATGGTGCGCCAGTCGGTGCAGGCCGCCTCCAGCAGGGGCAGGTTCAGCACGCGGGCCGCGCCGCCCTCGGGCGATGGGGTCACCGGGGCCTGGCCTGGGGTGTGGGCCATGCTGTCGATGGGCACGTAGTGCAGCTGCTTCCAGGTCCTGGACAAGGCCAGCAGCTCTTGCGCGAAGATGCGGTCCACGCTGCTGCGGGCAAAGTACACCAGGGTGACCAGGGTGTTGGGCGCCGTGGCATACAGGTGCTGCAGCATGGACATGCATGGCGTGATGCCGCTGCCACCGGCCAGCAGCAACACCTTCGGCGGGGTCGTGGCCGGCAGCACAAAATCGCCGGCCGGGGGATCGATGTCGATCACCGCACCCACAGGCAACTGGTCTCTGATGTGGTTGGACACGCGCCCCCCGGGCTGACGCTGCACCGTGATGGCGATCTGATTGGTGTGGCCCTTCACCGAGCGCGGCGAATAAGCACGCCGATGGCGAACGCCATCGATCGTCACGCCAATGACCACATACTGGCCGGGCGTGAGGGCAGGAAAAGCCGCGCCCACTTGCAGCACCAGGGTGCAGGCCGACGGGGTTTCCATGTGTTTGGCCACCACCCGCGCCTGCAGGTGGTGCACCCGCCACATCGGATTGATCCACCCGAGGGTGTCATCCAGGACGGCGGGGGTCAGTCCCAGCGGGCTCAACAAACCGGCGACTCGGCGGGTGGCGGCAACCGGCAAGGGCACGGCGGTGGCGGCTGGCATCTCGATTCAACTCCAGGGAAACAACAACATTTGGCGACAGGGTAGTGTTTCACCCTCCGAAGGGGGAACCGGGTAAGCCCCTGAAGAGGGTCTGTCACCCCTTAAATGGGTGACGTTAGGCCGCGGATTGTGCAACACCTGTCTCATCGACAATTGGGGCACATCAATGAACATGAAGGACCTCGATGGCCCGCCTGCCGCGTGCTGAAGTGCCTGGATGGCCGCAACTCGTGCAGCAACGCTCGCACGATGGCGTGCCCTGGATACGTGACGAGGTGGACGGGTTGCGCGCGCTGGCCGACCTGAAAGAGGTGTCGGCTGCGGCGGGGGTGCAGGTGCACGCCTACGCCATCGTGGCCGAGCAGATGCTGTTGCTGGTCACGCCCGATGCGCCGGCCGGGGTGTCCCGAATGATGCAGGCATTCGGGCGGCGTTACGTTGGCGCCTTCAACCGGCGCCATGCCCGCGCTGGCACCCTGTGGGCGGGGCGGTACCGCAGTGCCATGCTGGACCCGGCTCATTTCTTGCTTGATGCCATGGTGATGGTCGACGCCCTGGGGACAGGCCGCGCGGGTGGCCTGGCGTTCACCAGCTTGGCGCACCACCTGGGGCAGGGCGCCGAGCGCTGGCTGGTCGATCATTCGGCTTACTGGGCCCTGGGCAACACCCCGTTCGAGCGGCACCTGTCATGGGCTCGTCGTGTCGAGCTGGGGCTGGATGCCGCCATCCGCGATCGCCTGCTGGCAGGTCTGCGCGGTGGGTGGCCGATCATCTCGGGTGAGCAGGTGTCGGTGCTGGAGGCGGCTGCCGGTCGGCGCTTGGCCCCGGCCCGCCGAGGTCGCCCCAAAAAAATTCAACCTGACCCCAATTAGTTTGAGTCGAATTTGTTTTGCTTATTAAATGTGATCTGACCCTATTTTAATTTTCTTGTCATCAGGGCGGGTGAGGGTTATCCTCACGCTCCCCCTAGTTGTTTCCACACTTTCCAACTGGAGCGCCCTCATGAGCCAGGCGACTTCGGGAACCTCGTTCCCTATCATCCCCGTGTCTGACGCCGCCGCTGCGCCTTCCGCAGCCATGGCCACCCGTCAGGAAATCCAGGCAGCGGCCGACACCGGTCTGTATGTCAACGCCGAGCACGATGCGTGTGGCGTGGGTTTCGTCGCCCACATCAAGGGCCTGAAGGCGCACAGCATCGTGCAGCAGGGCCTCAAGATCCTGGAAAACATCGACCACCGCGGCGCCGTGGGTGCCGACCCGCTGATGGGTGACGGTGCCGGTCTGTTGATCCAGATCCCCGACGAGTTCTACCGTGCCGAGATGGCCAAGCAGGGCGTTGAGCTGCCCCCGCCGGGCGAATACGGCGTGGGCATGATCTTCCTGCCCAAGGAAAGCGCCTCGCGCCAGGCCTGCGAGCAGGTCATGGAGCGCGCCATCCGCGCCGAAGGCCAGGTGTTGCTGGGCTGGCGCGATGTGCCGGTGGACGCCGACATGCCCATGTCGCCCCTGGTGCGCGAGAAAGAGCCCGTCATCCGCCAGGTCTTCATCGGTCGTGGCCCGGACATCCTCGTGCCCGATGCCCTGGAGCGCAAGCTCTACGTCATCCGCAAGACGGCCTCCAGCAAGATCTCCAGCCTGAACCTGACCCACGGCAGCGAGTACTACGTGCCCAGCATGTCGTGCCGCACCATCATCTACAAGGGCCTGCTGCTGGCCGACCAGGTGGGCAAGTACTTCCTGGACCTGCGCGACGAGCGCGTCACCTCGGCCCTGGCCCTGGTGCACCAGCGCTTCTCCACCAACACCTTCCCCGAGTGGCCGCTGGCTCACCCCTACCGCATGGTGGCCCACAACGGTGAAATCAACACCGTCAAGGGCAACTTCAACTGGATGCGCGCCCGCGAAGGCGTGATGAAGTCGCCCGTGCTGGGCGATGACCTGGCCAAGCTGTACCCCATCAGCATGGACGGCCAATCCGACACCGCCACCTTCGACAACGCGCTCGAACTGCTGGTGATGGCGGGCTACCCCCTGGCTCAGGCCGCCATGATGATGATCCCGGAAGCCTGGGAGCAGCACAGCACCATGGACGAGCGCCGTCGCGCCTTCTATGAGTACCACGCCGCGATGATGGAACCCTGGGACGGCCCCGCCGCCATGGTGTTCACCGACGGCCGCCAGATCGGCGCCACGCTGGACCGCAATGGCCTGCGCCCCGCCCGCTTCCTGATCACCGACGACGACCTCGTGGTGCTGGCCTCCGAATCCGGTGTGCTGCCCATCCCCGAGAACAAGATCGTCAAGAAGTGGCGTCTGCAGCCTGGCAAGATGCTGCTGATCGACTTCGAGCAAGGCCGCATCATCAACGACGAAGAGCTCAAGGCCCAGTACGCCTCGGCCAAGCCCTACCGTCAGTGGATCGAAAACGTCCGCATCAAGCTCGACGCCCTCGAAGGCAAGGGCTCGGCTGGCGAGTTCGCCGAGTCGCTGCTCGACCGTCAGCAGGCCTTCGGCTTCACCCAGGAAGACATCAAGTTCCTGATGGCCCCGATGGCCACCAACGGCGAAGAAGCCACCGGTTCCATGGGCAACGACTCGCCCCTGGCCGTGCTGTCGGACAAGAACAAGCCGCTGTACAACTACTTCAAGCAGTTGTTCGCCCAGGTCACGAACCCCCCCATCGACCCCATCCGCGAAAACGTGGTGATGTCGCTGGTGTCCTTCGTCGGCCCCAAGCCCAACCTGCTGGACATCAACGCGGTGAACCCGCCGATGCGCCTGGAGTTGAGCCAGCCCGTGCTGGACTTCGACGACATGGCCCGTCTGCGCAACATCGAAAAGACCACGGGCGGCAAGTTCAAGCCCTTCGAGGTGGACATCACCTACCCGGCGGCCTGGGGCCATGAAGGCGTGGAAGCGCGCCTGGCCTCGCTGTGCGCCGAGGCCGTGGAAGCCATCCAGAGCGGTCACAACATCCTGATCATCACCGATCGCAAGATGGACCGCGCCAACATCGCCATTCCCGCGCTGCTGGCCCTGTCGGCCATCCACCACCACCTGGTCCGCAAGGGCATGCGCACCTCGGCCGGCCTGGTGGTCGAAACCGGCACCGCCCGCGAGGTGCACCACTTCGCTGTGCTGGCCGGCTACGGCGCCGAAGCCGTGCACCCCTACCTGGCCATGGAAACGCTCACCGAGCTGGCCCGTGACCTGCCGGGTGACCTGTCGGCCGACAAGGCCATCTACAACTACATCAAGGCCATCGGCAAGGGCCTGTCCAAGATCATGTCGAAGATGGGCATCAGCACGTACATGTCGTACTGCGGCGCCCAGATCTTCGAAGCCATCGGCCTGAACAAAGAGCTGGTCGACAAATACTTCCGTGGCACGCCCACGCAAGTCGGCGGCATCGGCGTGTTCGAGGTGGCTGAAGAAGCCATCCGCAACCACACGGCCGCCTTCGGCACCGACCCGGTGCTGGCCAACGCCCTGGACGCAGGCGGCGAATACGCCTGGCGCACCCGTGGCGAAGAGCACATGTGGACGCCGGACGCCATCGCCAAGCTGCAGCACAGCACGCGCTCGGGCAAGTTCGACACCTACAAGGAATACGCCCAGATCATCAACGATCAGTCGCGTCGTCACCTGACCCTGCGCGGCCTGTTCGAATTCAAGATCGACCCGGCCAAGGCCATCCCGGTCGAGGAAGTCGAGCCCGCCACCGAGATCGTCAAGCGCTTCGCCACGGGCGCCATGTCGCTGGGCTCCATCTCCACGGAAGCCCACAGCACCCTGGCCCTGGCCATGAACCGCATTGGCGGCAAGTCCAACACCGGCGAAGGCGGTGAAGACGAGCGCCGTTACCGCGACGAGCTCAAGGGCATCAAGATGAAGGCCGGCACCAAGGTGTCGGACATCGTGGGCGCTTCGCGCATCGAAGCCGACTACGAGATGAAGGAAGGCGACAGCCTGCGCTCGAAGATCAAGCAGGTGGCCTCCGGCCGCTTTGGCGTGACCACCGAGTACCTGGTGTCGGCCGACCAGATCCAGATCAAGATGGCCCAGGGCGCCAAGCCCGGTGAAGGTGGTCAGCTGCCGGGTGGCAAGGTGTCCGAGTACATCGGCAAGCTGCGTCACTCGGTGCCCGGTGTGGGCCTGATCTCGCCCCCGCCGCACCACGACATCTACTCCATTGAGGATTTGGCTCAGCTGATCCACGACCTGAAGAACGTCAACCCCAAGGCCGACATCTCGGTCAAGCTGGTGTCGGAAGTGGGCGTGGGCACGGTGGCAGCCGGTGTGGCCAAGGCCAAGGCCGACCACATCGTGATCGCCGGCCACGACGGCGGCACGGGCGCCTCGCCCTGGTCGTCCATCAAGCACTGCGGCACGCCGTGGGAGCTGGGCCTGGCCGAAACGCAACAGACCCTGGTGCTCAACCGCCTGCGTGGCCGTGTGCGCGTGCAGACCGATGGTCAGATCAAGACCGGTCGCGACGTGGTCGTGGGCGCCCTGCTGGGTGCCGATGAGTTCGGCTTTGCCACCGCACCGCTGGTGGTCGAAGGCTGCATCATGATGCGCAAGTGCCACCTGAACACCTGCCCGGTGGGCGTGGCCACGCAAGACCCGGTGCTGCGCAAGAAGTTCTCCGGCAAGCCTGAGCATGTCGTGAACTACTTCTTCTTCGTCGCCGAAGAAGCCCGCCAGATCATGGCCCAGCTGGGCATCAAGAAGTTCGACGAGTTGATCGGTCGTGCCGACCTGCTGGACATGAAGAAGGGCCTGGCGCACTGGAAGGCCAAGGGCCTGGACTTCAGCCGCGTGTTTGCGCTGCCCCCGGTGCCGGCCGAGATCCCGCGCCTGCACGTGGACACGCAAGACCACGGTCTGGACAAGGCCCTGGACGTCCGCCTGATCGAGAAGGCCCAGCCCGCCATCCAGCGCGGCGAGGCCGTCAAGTTCATGGAAGTGGCCAAGAACGTCAACCGCACCGTGGGCGCGATGCTGTCGGGCGAGCTGATCAAGCACCATCCCGATGGTCTGCCCGACGACACCGTGTTCATCCAGATGGAAGGCACGGGCGGCCAGTCCTTCGGCGCCTTCCTGGCCAAGGGCATCACGCTGTACCTGATCGGTGAAGCCAACGACTACACCGGCAAGGGCATGAGCGGTGGCCGCATCATCGTGCGCCCCAGCATCGAGTTCCGCGGCAACGCCACCGACAACATCATCGTGGGCAACACCGTGCTGTACGGCGCCACCAGCGGTGAGGCCTTCTTCCGTGGTGTGGGCGGCGAGCGCTTTGGCGTGCGCCTGTCCGGCGCCACGGCGGTGGTCGAAGGCACGGGTGACCACGGTTGCGAATACATGACCGGCGGCACCGTGGTGGTGCTGGGTCAGACGGGTCGCAACTTTGCCGCCGGCATGTCGGGCGGGCTGGCTTACGTCTATGACGAAGATGGTCAGTTCAACAAGCGCGTCAACCTGGCCCAGGTGTCCCTGGAGAAGGTGCTGCCCGCGGCTGAGCAAGCGGATGCCGGCATCCCCATGCACAAGGGCATGGCCGACGAGGCCCTGCTCAAGAAGCTGGTTGAAGACCACCATCGCTGGACCGGCTCGCAGCGTGCCCGCGAGATCCTGGACAACTGGTCGACCGCCGTCACCAAGTTCGTCAAGGTGTTCCCGCACGAGTACCGCCGCGCCCTGACGGAAATGGGTGCCAAGCAAGAAGCCTCGGCCGTGGTTGCCAAGGCCAAGTCCGCCACCAAGGCCAAGGCCTGATCGGCGCTCGAGGAGTTTGAAATGGGAAAAGTCACTGGCTTTCTGGAATTTGAGCGCCTGGAAGAGGGCTATGAGCCCGTCGAACAGCGCGTCAAGAACTACAAAGAGTTCGTCATTGGTCTGACGCCCGAGCAGGCCAAGCAACAGGGTGCGCGCTGCATGGACTGCGGCACGCCCTTCTGCAACAGCGGGTGTCCGGTCAACAACATCATCCCCGACTTCAACGACCTGGTGTACCACCAGGACTGGAAGCAGGCGATCGAGGTGCTGCACAGCACGAACAACTTCCCCGACTTCACCGGCCGCGTCTGCCCGGCGCCCTGTGAAGCCGCGTGCGTGCTCAACATCAACAACGACCCCATCGGCATCAAGTCGATCGAGCACGCCATCATCGACCGCGCCTGGGCCGAAGGCTGGGTCAAGCCCCAGCCTGCCCAGGTCAAGACCGGCAAAAAGGTCGCCGTCGTGGGCTCCGGCCCCGCTGGCATGGCCGCCGCTCAGCAACTGGCCCGCGTCGGTCACGACGTGACCGTGTTCGAGAAGAACGACACCATCGGTGGCCTGCTGCGTTTCGGCATCCCCGACTTCAAGTTCGACAAGTCGCACATCGACCGCCGCGTCAAGCAGATGGAAGCCGAAGGCGTGGTCTTCAAGACCAACGTGCTGGTGGGCGAGATGCCCGCAGGCTCCAAGGTCACCAACTGGGCCAAGGAATCGGTCAGCCCCGAGCAGCTCAAGAAAGACTTCGACGCCGTCATCCTGACCGGTGGCGCCGAGCAGTCGCGTGACCTGCCCGTGCCGGGCCGCGACCTGGCCGGCATCCACTTCGCCATGGAGTTCCTGCCCCAGCAGAACCGCGTCAATGCGGGCGGCAAGGTCAAGGACCAGATCATGGCCACGGGCAAGGACGTCATCGTCATCGGCGGTGGGGACACCGGCTCTGACTGCGTGGGCACCTCCAACCGCCACGGCGCCAAGAGCGTCACCCAGTTCGAGGTGATGCCACAGCCGCCCGAGCAGGAAAACAAAGAGCTGACCTGGCCCTACTGGCCGATCAAGCTGCGCACCTCGTCCAGCCACGAAGAGGGTTGCGCCCGCGAGTTCGCCATCGCCACCAAGGAATTCTTTGGCGAGAACGGCAAGGTCACGGGTCTGAAGACCGTGCAGGTGGAGTTCAAGGACGGCAAGTTCGTGGAAGTGGCCGGCACCGAGAAGACCTACAAGGCCGATCTGGTGCTGCTGGCCATGGGGTTCACCAACCCGGTCAACACCCTGCTGGACGGTTTTGGTGTTGACAAGGATGGCCGCGGCAACGCCAAGGCCTCGACCGACGAAGGCGGCTACCGCACCAACGTGGACAAGGTGTTCGCGGCCGGTGACGTGCGCCGGGGCCAGTCGCTGGTGGTGTGGGCCATCCGCGAGGGCCGCCAGGCCGCGCGCGAGGTCGATGCCTTCCTGATGGGCTCGACCACCTTGCCGCGCTGATCCATCGGCCTGTTGCGCCCACCCATCTGGGTGTTCGGCAGGCTTGAGACGGATCGCCTATCATCCGAAGGGCTGGTGCATCACTCACCGGCCCTTTTTGTCTCTCATGCCCGAATCCACTTCCTCTCCTTCCGACGCCTTGTCCTCTCCCTCTGATGCGCTGGTCGAGTTGCGCGGGGTCACCTGCGGCTATGGCGATCGCGTCATCCTGGAGAACATCGACATCCTGGTGCCACGCGGCAAGGTGGTGGCGCTGATGGGCACATCGGGTGGTGGCAAGACCACCGTGCTGCGCCTGATCGGGCGGCAGTTGCTGCCCATGAAGGGCGAGGTGCTCTTTGATGGGCAGGACCTGGCACAGGTGCAGGGCGAATCCTTGATGGCCCTGCGTCGTCGCATGGGCATGTTGTTCCAGTTTGGCGCCTTGTTCACCGACCTGTCGGTGTTCGAGAACGTGGCCTTTCCACTGCGCGAACACACCCGCCTGCCAGAGTCCATCATCCGTGATCTGGTGCTCATGAAGCTCAACGCGGTGGGCTTGCGCGGCGCCCGTGACCTCATGCCCAGCGAGATATCGGGCGGCATGTCCCGGCGGGTGGCCCTGGCGCGTGCCATTGCGCTCGATCCCGAACTGGTGCTCTACGACGAGCCCTTTGCGGGGCTGGACCCGATTTCCATGGGCGTGTCGGCGCGGCTGATTCGCGAGCTCAACGACACCATGGGCCTGACCAGCGTGGTCGTGTCCCACGATGTGGACGAAACCTTCCTCATCGCCGATCACGTCGTGTTGCTGGCCAATGGCCGCGTGGTGGCCCAGGGCTCACCGGACGAGATGCGCGCCAGCCAGGATCCCCTGGTCAAGCAGTTTGTGCATGCCGAGCCCGATGGTCCGGTGCGTTTCCACCACCCGGCGGCGGACGCCGGTCAAGATTTCGGGGTGCGCTGATGCTGCGCTGGTTGCAACCGTCGGTCGTGGGGCATGCCGTGCGCAGCAAGCTGGCCGATGTCGGCTATGCCTCGCGCCTGTTCCTGCAGTTGGTGGCCTTGCTGGCCGCGGCGTTTCGTCGCCCGCGCCTGGTGGCCGAGCAGGTGTTCTTCCTGGGCAATTATTCGCTGGCCATCATCGTGGTGTCTGGCCTGTTCGTGGGGTTTGTGCTCAGCCTCCAGGGCTATTACATCCTGCAGCGCTATGGCTCCAGCGAAGCACTGGGCCTGATGGTCGCCCTGTCGCTGGTGCGTGAACTCGGGCCCGTGGTGTCGGCCTTGTTGTTCGCGGGGCGGGCCGGCACGGCGCTGACCGCTGGCATCGGCCTCATGAAGGCGGGCGAACAGCTCGCCGCCATGGAGATGATGGGGGTCGACCCGCTGCGCCGCGTGCTGGCGCCTCGTTTCTGGGCGGGCGCCATCGCCTTGCCTCTGCTGGCAGCCGTGTTCTCGGCCGTGGGCATCATGGGGGGCTGGCTGGTGGGCGTGGTGATGATCGGGGTGGACCCCGGCGCCTTCTGGTCGCAGATGCAAAGCGGTGTGGACGTCTGGTCTGACGTGGGCAACGGCCTGCTCAAGAGTGTCGTCTTCGGCTTCACCGTCACCTTCATCGCCCTGCTGCAAGGCTTCGAATGCAAGCCCACGCCCGAAGGGGTGTCGCTGGCCACCACCCGCACGGTGGTCATGGCCTCACTGGCGGTGCTGGGGCTCGATTTTGTCCTCACGGCCATGATGTTTTCCATCTGAGGCCACACAAGAACGCAAGGACTGACAAGATGCAAAAATCCAAACATGACGTCTGGGTGGGGCTGTTCGTGCTGATCGGGGCGGCGGCCATCCTGTTCCTGGCCCTCAAGGCGGGCAACCTGCTCACCTTGTCTTTTGATCCCGGCTACAGCGTCACTGCGCGCTTTGACAACATCGGCGGGCTCAAGCCCCGCGCGGCGGTCAAGAGCGCCGGTGTGGTGGTGGGGCGGGTGCAGTCCATCAAATTCGACAGCCAGATCTATCGCGCCGAGGTCCTCATCACCTTGAACAATGGCGTGGTGTTTCCCAAAGACACGTCGGCCAAGATCCTCACCGCCGGCCTGCTGGGCGAACAGTACATCGGCCTGGAGGCCGGGTTTGGTGAAGAGCAACTCAAGCAGGGCGACGAGATCACGACCACGCAGTCGGCCATCGTGCTTGAAAACCTCATTGGGCAGTTTCTGTACAACAAGGCCGCCGAGGGTGGCCCTGCGGCCGGAGGCAAATGATGCACGCTCGCCTGTTTTCTGTGCTGAAACTGGGCTTGGCCGCGCTGACGCTGTCGGTGGTGGCCGGTTGTGCCACCCGCGCCCAACCTGACCCGCTGGAGGGGTGGAACCGCAAGGTGTTTGCCTTCAACGAGGTGGTCGATCAAAACGTCATGCAGCCTGTGGCGCGTGGCTACCGCGAGGTGACGCCTCAGCCCGTGCGCTCGGGCGTGAGCAATTTCTTCGGCAACCTCAAAGACCTGTGGTCCACGATCAATCTGTTTTTGCAAGGCCGCCTCAAGGACGGCGCCATGGGCGTCATCCGTGTGAGCATCAATTCCACGCTCGGGCTGGGTGGCCTGATCGATCTGGCCACGCCGATGCAGATCGACAAGCCCAACGAGGACCTGGGGCAGACGCTGGGGGCCTGGGGGGTGCCGCAAGGTGCCTACGTGGTGTGGCCCCTGTTGGGTTCGTCCACGTTCCGTGACTCGGTGGACATCCCGGCCGACATGTACAGCAGCGGCGCCTTGCTGACCTCGGACCACGGTACGCAGTGGGGCATGGCCGCGCTGCGGGTGGTGGATGTGCGGGCTCGTTTGCTGGACGCCTCCACCCTGGTGGATGACGTGGCCCTGGACAAATATGCCTTTGTGCGCTCGGCCTACCTGCAGCGACGCCTGAGCCTGGTGCACAACGGGCAGCCGCCCATGCTGGACGACGAGGACGATGATGAGCCGGTTTATGCGCCCTACGAGCCTGAACCGGAGCCAGCGTTGGATCCAGCGCCTGAAGCCGAGCCGGCCCCGGCCCCCGCGTCGGCGCCGGCTTCCGCCCCGTGAATTTGCAAAGCCTTGTGAAGCCTGGCGCCTGCGGTCGTCCGACCCGGCAGCTGGTGCGTTGAATCACTGACAGATCAAGAAGAAAGGACCTCCATGCGTTCCTCCTCGACAGGGCAGTATTTCTGCTGGCGCCAGGCCGTGGCGCCGATCGTTGTGGCCACTGCGGCCGTGTTGGCGGGTGCTGCGCCCGGCGTGGCCCATGCCCAGGCGGTGGCCGCCACCGAAGAGGCGCGCATGCAGGCCCCCGACACCTTCGTGAAGATGATCACGGCGGACGTGTTCGCGGCCGTCAAGGCCGACGCCGCCATCCGCGGGGGCGACCTGGTCAAGCTCAACCAGCTGGTGGACACGAAGATCATGCCCTACGTGAACTTCCAGCGCATGACGGCGTCGGCCGTGGGCCGGGGCTGGCGTCAGGCCACCCCTGAGCAGCGCCAGCGTCTGCAGGCCGAGTTCAAGAACCTGCTGCTCTACACCTACTCTGGCGCCGCCGCGCAGATCCGGGATCAGACCGTCGAGTACCGCCCCGTGCGCGCACGTCCGGGCGACACCGAGGTGGTGGTGCGCACCCTGGTGCGCGGACAGGGCGAGCCCATCCAGATCGACTACCGACTGGAGAAGGCCAACGATGGCTGGAAGATCTACGACGTGAACGTGCTGGGGGCCTGGCTGGTGCAGACCTACCAGAGCAGCTTTGCGCAAGAGGTCAACGCCTCCGGCATCGAGGGCCTGATCAACAAGCTGGTCGAGCGCAACAAGCAACTGGCCGCGCGCAAGGCGGGTTGACGCCATGTTGATGTTGCCCGCCGTGATCACGCATGCGGAAGTGCCGCATGTGCTGGATCTGTTTCGCCAAACCCTGGAGCAGGCCGAGGCCCAGCAAGGGCAGGCGGGCGTCATGTTGACGGTGGATGGCTCGGCCCTGACGCAGTTTGACTCCAGCGCGCTGGCCGTGTTGCTGGAGTGCCAGCGCATGGCGCGCAACCGTGGCAGGGCCTTTGCCGTGCAGTCCCTGCCGCCCCGGCTGCGAGAGCTGGCGCGGCTGTATGGGGTAGAGCAGTTCCTGCAGTCGGCGTGAGCACCCTCACCTGAGTGGTGCAGGCAGTGTCTCCCTAGTTTGAAGGGTGTTCTTTGACCGGCTGATCCTTAGCATGTGGTGGTCACATTGTTGGGGAGTTGGTCATGTCTTTGAAAACCTGGGGCACAGGTGCTGTTTTATCGTTGGTGCTGGGCGTGGCCCATGCCCTGCCGGCGGTGTCGTTGAGCTTTGCGCAGCCAGATGGCGTGGTCGGGCCGACCGACGAAATCCCGGTGCAGTTGCTGCTCAGCGTGGATCCGGATGCCACCGAGTCCCTCGTGCTGGATTTTGACAGCCCCACGCTGGGCTTGTTGGACCCACCGTTGTCGGGCACCTATTCGTACCAGGACGCCGAGGGCGTGTGGCAAGGTGTTGAGGTGCCATTTGTCTCGTACGAGTACGCCTACCTGAGCAACTGGTTCGGGTGTGCGGGCACGTTCACCAATGGCTGCACCAATGGCACCCCTTACACCTTCAGCTTTGGTGATGGGGCGGCCAATGTGACTTCACTGGCGCCGGGCGACGTCTACCTGCTGGACTTCGGTGTTTTCAAGCCGGCCCATGGTGCAGTACCGGCGGGCACGTATGTGTTCCATGGCGCGGGGCTTGATTTTTCGGTGTATGGACAGGGTGAAGACCCCTTCAACCCTGGCGAAATGGTGTCGATCGAGTTTCGTCAGGTGCTGACATCCACCTGTTCGGATTGGTGGGCCGGCACCGATTCGGTGTGTACTGGCGCAGCAGCCTTCAGCCGTACCGTGATGGCGCCGGTTCCCGAGCCCGGGGCGTGGGCCCTGATGGCCGCGGGGTTGCTGGTGGCGTTGCCTTCGTGGCGCGCTCAGCAACGCCGGGCGCGCAAGCGCCACGAGCTGGTCTGATCACCTCGGTGGCTCAAGCCTCTTCCGGCCAGCAAAAACCGTCCCTGGTGAGCAAGGCGCTGGCGGCCGAGGGCCCCCAGGTGCCGGCGTTGTAGGGTTTGGGGCCCAGCTCATCGCCTTGCCAGGCTTCCAGAATGGGCTCAACCCACCGCCACGCTTGTTCTTGCTCGTCCGAGCGCACGAACAGGTTCAGGCGGCCGGCCAGCGCATCCAGCAGCATGCGTTCGTAGGCGCCCACGCGCTCTGAGCTGAAGGCCCGATCAAAGTCCAGGTCCAGCGACACGGGCGACAGGGGCTCGAAGGCCTGTCCACTGGCGTGATTGCCCGTGCCCCGCGAGGCCATCAGGTGCAATTGCAGGCCATCTTCTGGCTGCAGCTTGATCACCAGGCGATTGGGCAGGTGCCGGCCCGGAAAGATCGCATGGGGCAGGGCCCGAAAGTTCACCACGATTTCGGCCTGCCGCTGGGCCAGCCGCTTGCCGGTGCGCAGGTAAAACGGCACGCCAGCCCACCGCCAGTTCTGTACCTCGCACCGCAGGGCCACGAAGGTTTCGGTGCGGCTGTTGGTGGGTACCTTGGCTTCTTCCAGGTAGCCACACACCGCTTGCCCTGCGGCTGCCCCCGCGCGGTATTGCCCGCGCACCACATCGCTGACCACCGAGCGCTCGTCAAACGGTTTGAGTGAGCGCAGCACCTTGAGCTTTTCGTCGCGGATGGCGTCTGCATCCGGGCTCGATGGTGGCTCCATGGCGATCATGGTGAGCAGTTGCAGCGCATGGTTCTGGATCATGTCGCGCAGGGCACCCGTGCGGTCGTAAAAGTCGCCCCGGCTGCCCACGCCCAGCCCCTCGGCCAGGGTGATCTGGATGTTGGCGATGCTTTCGCGACGCCACAGTGGCTCGAACAGGACGTTGCCGAACCGCAGCGCCATGAGGTTTTGCACCGAGGGCTTGCCCAGGTAGTGGTCGATGCGCAAGGCCTGCTGTTCGGTGAACACCGCCCCCACCGCGCGGTTGATGGCCTGCGCCGAGGCCAGGTCGTGCCCCAGGGGTTTTTCCAGCACGACACGCACGCGCTCGTGGTTCAGGCCCGCCGCCCCCAGTTGCTCGCAGATCACGGGAAACAGGTGCGGGCTGGTGGCCAGGTACATCACGACGGTGCGCGCATTGCGGTGCTGCAGCCACTGCTGAAGCTGTTGGTAGTCGCCTGCCTGCGACAAATCCATGCGCAGGTAGTGCACGCGCTGTGAGAACGCGTTGAATTCGGCCTCGGTGGGGCGCTTGGCTTCTTCGGCCTGCAACAGCCGCTCGAACAGCCATTGCCGGTATTGGTCGTCGTTCTGATCGTCGCGGGCCACCGCCAGGATGCGGCCGTCGGCGGGCAGGGTGCCATGGCGCCAGGCCTGGAACAGGGAGGGCATCAACTTGCGCCAGGTGAGGTCGCCGGTGCCACCAAAAAAGACCAGGTCAAAGGACATGTGCGTGTGTGGGGTGTGAGACGTGTTCACAACCCCTTTGAGGGGTGTGCTGGGACTTTGTCATCAAATTCAGTCCAGAATGAAGGTGACGATAAATCAATTCGGGCCGCATTTCGGCCTTTCAGCGTTCAGGTAGTGCACATGTCCTCCCAACTCGACCAGCTCAAGGCGGTCACCACCGTGGTGGCTGACACCGGTGATTTCAAGCAGCTTGCCCAGTTCACCCCGCAGGACGCCACCACCAACCCGTCATTGATCCTCAAGGCCGTTCAGAAGCCCGACTACGCGCCTTTGCTGGCCGACACCGTGGCGGCCCACCGCACCGCGCCGCGCGAGGCCATCGTGGACCAGGTGCTGGTGCGTTTCGGCCTGGAGATCCTGAAGGTGGTGCCTGGCCGTGTGTCGACCGAGGTGGACGCCCGCCTGAGCTTCGACACCCAGGCCACCATCGCGCGAGCGCGCGGCCTGATGGCCCTGTACGAATCCGCCGGCGTCGACCGTGAGCGTGTGCTGATCAAGATCGCGGCCACCTGGGAGGGCATCCAGGCCGCCCGCGTGCTGGAGGCCGAGGGCATCCATTGCAACCTCACCCTCTTGTTTGCGTTCGCCCAGGCACGCGCCTGTGGTGATGCGGGGGTGCAATTGATCTCGCCGTTTGTCGGCCGCATCTACGACTGGTACAAGAAGTCGGCGGGGGCGGCGTGGGACGAGGCCGCCAACGCGGGGGTCAACGATCCGGGGGTTCGCTCGGTCAGCCGCATCTACCAGTACTACAAGCAGCACGGTGTGCGCACCGAGGTCATGGGGGCCAGCTTCCGCAACGTTGGGCAGATCCTGGCCCTGGCGGGCTGCGACCTGCTCACCATCAGTCCTGACCTGCTGGCCCAGTTGCAGGCCACCGATGGCCCCGTCACGCGCCACCTGGTGCCGGCGTCTGGCGTTGACGTGGCCGAAGCGCCCCTGAGCGAGGCCGAGTTCCGCTATCAGCTCAACGACGATGCCATGGCCACCGAGAAACTGGCCGAAGGCATCCGGGCGTTCGCCGTGGACGCGGGCAAGCTCGATGAGCTGATCGACGCACAGCGTTCGTCGCGTTGATCCGGCCCGAGGATGCCCGCATGAGTTCTGCACCGTCTCGCGCGCCTCGTTGCGACCAGACCGTGGCCTGGCAGGCCCTGATGGGGCACGCCCAGGCCCATGGCCGCTCCATGGACTTGCGCGCCTTGTTTGCCGATGATCCGCAGCGTGTGCAACGCCTGGGCCTGGCGGCCCCCGAGGTGTTTGCCGACCTGTCGCGCGCGCACTGGGACATGGCCACCCACAAACACCTGCTCGACCTGGCGCGTGAATGCCGCCTGGAGGCCCAGCGCGATGACATGTTGCGAGGGGCATGCATCAATGGCACCGAAGGGCGCCAGGTGCTGCACACGGCCCTGCGGGCGCCTCAGGGACAAGGGCCGCACAGCCAGGCCGTGCACGAGGTGCTGGAGGCCATGCTGGCCTACGTCGAGGGTGTGCGTGCGCGTGCTGGTGGCACCCAGCCGGGCGACATCCGCGATGTGGTGAACATCGGCATCGGCGGCTCTGACCTGGGGCCCCAGATGGTGGTGCCCGCGCTGGAGGCCTTCGTGCACCCCGGTCTGAACTTCCACTTCGTGTCGAACGTGGATGGCCAGGATCTGGCCTCCGTGTTGCGCAAACTCAGGCCAGAGCACACGCTGTTCATCATCGCCTCCAAGACCTTCACCACCCAGGAAACCATGGCCAACGCCCACGCGGCACGGCAATGGTTTGTGGAGCACGGCGGCCACGACGTGGCGCACCACTTTGTGGCCACCACCACCAATGTCGAGGGCGCGCGTGCGTTCGGCATCAGCACCACCTTCGGATTCTGGGATTGGGTGGGCGGTCGTTTTTCCATGTGGTCGTCCATTGGCTTGCCCATTGCCCTGGCCCTGGGGGCCGAGCAGTTTCGGGCCATGCTGGCCGGGGCGCACGCCATGGACCAGCACTTTGCACAGGCGCCGCTGGAGTCCAACCTGCCGATGTGGCTGGGTTTGCTGGACGTGTGGTACCGCAACGGCCTGGGCTACAGCAGCCGCTGTGTGTCGCCCTATCACCATGGCCTGCGCCGATTGCCGGCCTACTTGCAGCAACTGGTGATGGAAAGCAACGGCAAGTCGGTGGACATGGCTGGCCAGTCATTGCCTTACGCCACCTGCGGCGTGTGGTGGGGCGAGCCGGGCACCAACGGTCAGCATGCGTTCTTCCAGATGCTGCACCAAGGCACCGACGTCATCCCGGTGGAGTTCTTGCTGGTGCGGCGGCCCAGCCACCGCGACGCTGCGCACCTTTCGCCCGCCTTGAAGGCCTTGCTGGACGAGCAGCACGACAAGCTGCTGGCCAACGGGCTGGCCCAGGCCCAGGCCCTGATGTGGGGCAAATCCACCGAGCAGGCCCGCACCGAGCTTGCGCCCACGGCGGGTGCCGACGTGCCCCCCGAGGTGATCGCCCGCCACCGCACCTTCCCGGGCAACCGCCCCAGCACCACGCTCTTGCTGGACGAGGTGACCCCCCATGCGCTGGGTGCCCTGGTGGCGCTCTATGAGCACCGCACGTTCGTGGCCGGTGCCCTGTGGGGCATCAACTCCTTTGACCAATGGGGGGTGGAATTGGGCAAGGCCATGTGCAAAGAGTTGCTGCCTCGCATGGCCGATGGTGATGTGCGTGACCTGGACCCGGCCACGGCGGCCATGATCTGCCGCTTGCGCACGCCGGGCGGCGCATGAGCGGCCTGCCCGCTGCGGGCGCGATCGATGCCGTGGTGTTCGATTGGGGCGGGGTGCTGTTCACCTGGCAGCCCGCGGCCCTGATCCTGTCCGTGTGGCCGCACCTGGTTCGCGACGAAGTGCAGGCCCAGCAGATGGCCCAGCAGGTGTTTCAGTCGTTTGTGCCCGGCAGCGAGTGGTCAGAGTTTGACCGTGGAGCGCTCGAGCCCGAGGTGGTCTGCCACCGCATTGCGGCCCGCACCGGCCTGCCGGTGGCCGATCTGCAGCGCCTGATGCAGGCCATACCGCCCCACCTGGCGCCGGTGCCGGCCACCGTGGCGTGGCTGCGGGCCCTGGATGCGCATGGCGTGCCCTTGTTTTTCCTGTCCAACATGCCCAGGCCTTACATGCACTTCTTGCTGGCGCGGCACGACTTTCTGAAACGCTTCAGGGGTGGGGTGTTTTCGTGCGAGGTGGGGCAGGTCAAGCCCAACCCGGACATCTTCCACACCACGGCCCAGCGCTGCGGTCTGCGGCCTGAGCGAACGGTGTTCATCGACGACCACCCCCAGAACGTGCAAACGGCCCGCAGCGTGGGCTGGCGGGCCGTTCAGTTTCAGAGTGTGGCGCAGTGTCAGGCCGAACTGGCGATGCAGCCCTGGTGGTCTGCTGCGTCGCCCGTCTGAATCAGTGCGCCACCGCGTCGATCGTTGTCGCTTCGGCCAGGGCCTTGCGCATTTTTTTCATGGCGGCCACCTCGATCTGCCGGATGCGCTCGGCGCTGACGCCGTACTCGGCCGCCAGATCGTGCAGGGTGAGGCCACCTGAGCCATTGTCATTGACCTGCAGCCAGCGCGCCTCGACGATGCGGCGGCTGCGTTCGTCCAGGCTGTCCAGGGCGTGGCGGATGCCATCGCTCGCCAGCCAATCGCGGCTGCGGGCTTCGATCACGCGGGTGGGCTCGTGCACCTCGTCGGCCAGGTAGGCCATCGGTGCCACAGGGGCCTCGCCGTCGTCGTCGACCGGGGCTTCCAGGGCCACGTCGCCGCCGGCCATGCGCATCTCCATCTCGATCACGTCTTCAGGGCGCACATCCAGCTCGGTGGCCACGCGCTGGATTTCGGCTTCCGTCAGTCCGGCACGTCCCAGGTGGGCTTCGTGGGCCACATCGGCATCGGCCGCTTCACCCTTGAAGCTGTGCTTGAGCGAGCGCAGGTTGAAAAACAGCTTGCGCTGGGCCTTGGTGGTGGCCACCTTCACCATGCGCCAGTTCTTCAGGATGTATTCGTGGATCTCGGCTTTGATCCAGTGCATGGCGTAGCTGACCAGGCGCACCCCCTGATCAGGGTCGAAGCGCTTGACGGCCTTCATCAGGCCCACATTGCCTTCCTGGATCAGGTCGCTCTGGGGCAGGCCATAGCCCAGGTACTGCCGAGAAATGGACACCACCAGGCGCAGGTGAGACATCACCAGGCGTGACGCAGCCTGAACGTCCTGCTGGTCGCGCAGGCGGCGGGCCAGTTGCTGCTCTTCGTCGGCTTCCAGCATGGGGATGTTCTGGACGGCACGGATGTAGGCGTCCAGGTTGCCCAGCGAGGGCACGACACTCCAGGGGTCACGGGCGACAAGGGCGGTCGACAGGGTCATCAGGGCCTCCTTCACGGTGTGGGGGGGCTGACACACCCCCGACAAACTCATATTAGCACTCTTGCTTGGTGAGTGCTAAGGCGGAAAAAGTTCCACCACTGGCCAAGGGGCTGCCCCTCTGGCCCACCCACGCCATGTCGGCGCCCTCGAGGGTTGATGTGCGTCAATGAATCGTCAGACATTCAACTAAAGTCAAACGCCAGCCGATAAGCCGTGAACTGGTTGGCGAGCCTGTCCGCGGTGGGCAGGGGGTTCATGTCAGGGGGGTTGAATGAACTGGTTTGAGCGGCTGACGCTGAAGCGTCAATTGGGTTTGGGCTTTGGCGTTCTGATCGCCATCTTTGCGGCGGTGGTGGGTTTCGCGCTGTGGACGGACGCCCGACTGGTGCGTGCCGAGCAGTGGAATACCCACACCTTGAAGGTCATGCAGCACGCCAACCACCTGTTGGTGTCCATGCTCAACATGGAGACCGGCGCGCGCGGGTACTTGCTGGCTGGTGAGCAGGCCTTCCTGGAGCCCGTGAGGTTGGGCGAGCGGCAGTTTGAAGAGCAGTGGCAAGCCCTGAAGTCGCTCACGGCAGACAACCCGGTGCAGCAAGAACGACTGCAAACCATGTACGAGCACGAACAGGCGTTTTCAGGTGTGGTGCAGGATTTCACCGACCAGCGTCAGGCGGCCGGGGGTGATGCCGAGCAAATGGCCGTGCTGTTGCGTGATTTTTCTGAAGGGCGCGACAAGGCCCACATGGACGCGTTCCGTGAGGTGCATCAGGCCTTCACGTTGGCCGAGCAAACCCTGCTGGACGAGCGGTCGGCGCAAGCCCTGCAACTGCGGCACACCTTGGACGCGGTGCTGATGGGGGGGCTGTTGGTGGCTTGCCTGACAGCTGGCCTGGTGGGCTGGACCCTGATCCGCGCACTGTACCGCCAGTTGGGGGGCGAGCCTGCGCAAGCCGCTGCGGTGGTGGCCCGCATCGCAGATGGGGACCTGTCTCACCCAGTTTCGGTGTCGGCGGGTGACCGTGACAGCCTGATCGCCCGCATGGCCTACATGCAGTCCAGCCTCACGCGCCTGATTGCCGAGGTGCGCAACAACGCGGAAAGCGTGGCCACCGCCAGCGCGCAGATCGCGCAAGGCAACCAGGACCTGTCGGGGCGCACCGAACAGCAGGCCAGCGCCTTGCAGCAAACAGCGGCCACCATGGACGAGTTGGGCTCCACCGTGCGCAACAACGCTGACAGCGCGCGCCAGGCCAACCAGATGGCCCAGAACGCCTCGGCCGTCGCGGTTCGGGGTGGGGAGGTGGTGCAGCAGGTGGTGGACACCATGGGGGGCATCAGCCACAGTTCCCGCAAGATCGGCGACATCATTGGCACGATCGACGGCATCGCCTTTCAGACCAACATCTTGGCGCTGAACGCTGCGGTGGAGGCCGCCCGCGCAGGTGAGCAGGGACGAGGTTTTGCCGTGGTGGCCGCTGAGGTGCGCACGCTGGCGCAGCGCAGCGCCGAGGCCGCGCGCGAGATCAAGGCCCTGATCGGCAGCAGCGTGGAGCAGGTGGATGCCGGCGCTGCCTTGGTGGCGCAGGCGGGCGGCACGATGGAAGAGGTGGTGGCCTCCATTCGCCGGGTGGCCGACATCGTGGGTGAGATTTCTGCGGCCAGCAGCGAGCAAAGCACCGGCGTGCAGCAAGTGGGGCAGGCGGTTTCGCAGATGGACCATGCCACTCAGCAGAATGCGGCCTTGGTGGAAGAAAGTGCCGCAGCGGCAGAAAGCATGCGTCAACAAGCCGAGCAACTGGTGCGCCTGACCAGCACCTTCCGCATGGCCGCCGGGCAGTGATGAAACTTCGGCCTGCAGGCCGGGTCCATCAGGGCCTTGCATGCTTGCCTTGTTCATGGACACCACCATCGCCGTGGGCCCGCTGGCCCTCAACCTCTTGCCCGTGCTGCTGGCCTTGTCGGCCTGGGTGGGCGTGTGGGTCGGGCAGCGCCTGGCCCCGCCCGAGCACCGTCAGGCGGTGGATCAGACCCTGTGGCGCGCCCTGATCCTGGGCCTGGTGGTGGCCCGGCTGGGCTACGTCTGGATGTGGCGCCAGGCGTACCTGGCACAGCCGTGGAGCATCCTGGACATCCGCGATGGCGGCTGGGCCCCGGCGGCGGGTCTGGCGGCGGCCTGTCTGTACGGCATGTCGCGGGTGCGGGCGCGGTCTTTTTTGCGCCGTCCGGTCATGGCGGGGTATGCCGTGGCCTTGTCCGTGATGGGCCTCAGCACCTGGTTGATGTGGACGCAGGCCCCTCGCGCCGTGCCCTTGCCGGACCTGCAGGTGCAGGGTCTGGACGGCCAACCCCAGACACTGCAGTCCTTGCGCGGCCGGCCCGTAGTGCTCAATTTGTGGGCCACGTGGTGCCCGCCCTGCCGGCGTGAGATGCCGGTGCTGCAGGCGGCCCAGCAGGCGCACCCCGATGTGCACATCGTGCTGTTGAACCAGGGCGAATCGGCCGCCGTCGTGCAGGCCTACCTGCGCACGCATGGGCTGGCGCTGCGCCAGGTCTGGCTGGACCCAGCCCAGCGTGCGGGGGCCGCCTTCGACCAGGTTGGTTTGCCCACCACTTTGTTCTTTGATGCCCAGGGTCGGTTGGTCAGCCGTCGCGTGGGCGAGCTGTCATCCGCCGTGTTGCAAGACCGGTTGCGTGACATCGGGGCGGATTGACGCTCCCGGGGGCATTCAGGTGGCAGTGCGCTGCTGGTTGCCCTGCCAGCCTTGGGCCATCAGGGTTCGCAGCGTGTCTCTGACCGGCAGATGGCAGGGCAGGTCGGTGTTGGTGTGGTGCCAGGCCCCAGAGACGATGTGGTCGGCCGGGATGCGGGCCCTGGAGTTCAGCGCCCCAAAGCCATCGAGCTGGCCCATCACGTCGGTCACCTGGGTGCACTCGCGTGGCATGGCAATCCGTGCACTGAGCGTGACGATGCGCTGGCGCCTGCCCAGCTCGGACAGCCGCTCAGGCGCGCGCTGTCGCAAGGCAAACAGGGCCTCTGACAGCACGAGGTTGCCTTTGGAGTGCCCGATGAGCATGCCGATCGGCACCCGGTCGTCCTGCAGCAGCCCCAGCACGGCCTGGGTGTCGCGGCTGGTTTGCGCCAGCGACCGGGAGGGGCCATCGCCATCGGGCTCGGCGATCAGGCCTGTTTCCCGCCAGCGGTCCAGGCCTTCGAACTGATGACGCAGCGCGTTGAGTGCGCCGAACAGGAAGAACCCGCCCAGGGCCTCGGTGAGCAGGTCGGACAAACCGTAACCCGAGACGACGGCCACGGTGGGTCGGCCCAGAGCGTCGGCCACATTGCGCGCCAGCGCTGCCGAGCCCAGCGCCGAGCTGCCCACCCCGGCCACGACCACCGGCACCCCATCACGCAGGCTCGCACTGTCAAGGTGGGCGCACAAGACATCGCGGCTGGCGCACAGCACCACGGGCCCCTGCCCGGAGGGCGGCACATGCAGCAAGGCGCCTTCGGCCGCCAGGGTCGGGGCCAATGTGCGGGCCTCTTCGGGGCTGATCACCTTCACGTCGTAGAAGAGGGCGTCCAGCAGGGCGTTGCGCTGTCGCACCAGCTCCAGCGTGCCTTCAGAGGTCAGGGGCGCCGGCGAGGGAGCCTGCGGTGTCATCCAGCGCGTGAGTTGCGTGGCCCACCAGGTGGCGGTGCTGCTGTGGTCCGGCATGAAGACCTCCCTGTGACGATGGGTGTGGTGTCGGGGGCGACAACCACTCGAAAACCCGTGATGGCATCAGTGTGCATCGTCCTGAAACCTGGGTAAAGTCTGTTGAAGGAGGCGGCGTTCATGAGGTGGTGGGCTGGGTGGCTGATGGGGTGGCTGTGCTGGTGCGCGTCCGTCATGGCGCAACCCGGCGCGGTGGTGCTGGGGGCTGAAGACGACTGGGCGCCTTACTCCTCGGTGGACGCCCCCGGTCAGCACCCCGCAGGCCTGTCGCCTGAGCTGGTGAGCGCCGCCTTTGCCACGCAGGGGGTGCAGGTTCGTTTTCAGAGCCTGCCCTTTGCGAGGTGCATGCTGCACGCCCAGCGCGGGCTGATCGCCGGCTGCTTCAATGCCACCCGAACCCAAGACCTGCATGACCGGTATTGCTGGCATCCCACGCCACTCTTTGAGGAAGAGCTGGCCATCTTTGGCCCGATGTCGGCGCCCGACGCCATGACGCGTGAGCGCATGGCGGGCAAGCGCCTGGGCGTCACCTTGGGTTACACCTACCCGTCGGAATGGATGCAAGATCGGCGCATCATCCGCGTCAGCGCCGCCTCTGATGACAACCTGCTGAAGATGCTGGTGGCAGGCCGGGTGGATTACATCTTGCTCAACACCATGCCCGGCTGGGAGCGCATCAGCCGAATGCCAGCCGTGCAAGGGCGGGTCAAAAAGGTGTCGGTGATCCGGCAAGACGGGTTCTGGGTGGCCTTCTCCAAAAGGCACCCCGAGGGGATGCGGCTGTGTGCGCAGTTTGAACAAGGCTTGCAGGCCCTGCACGCCTCGGGACGGTACCAGCAGATGATGGCCCAGTTCCGGGCACGGTGGCAGCCACATTGAGGATGGTCGTGAAACACAGTGTCTCGCGTCGCATGATCTTTCTGGTGCTGGCCGCCAGCCTGCTGACGGCCTTGGCCGGCACGGCCTACCAGATTCATGCAGCCTACCGCGACGGCTTGCGCGCCATGGACGCCACCCTCAACATCATCGAGCACAGCCACGTGCCGGCGTTGACGGCCAACGTGTGGATTCTCGACCAGGGGCTCATTGAAAAGCAGCTGCAAGGCATTGCCCAACTGCCCGACGTGACCGACGTGACCTTGTCGGGGGACTTCCCCTTTGCCGTGCCCACCGTCCGGCGCGAGGTGCCCGCAGAGTTTCGCTGGCTGGATGCGCCCACGCGCGCCGAGCGCTTCTTGTTGATGCACCTGGACCCGGCACAGACCGAACCACCTCAGCGCATTGGCGAGCTTCGCGTGCAGTTGTCGCTGGCCGGCTTGCATGACCGATTGTGGCGTCTGGCCCTGAGCACGGTGGTGGCCGAGGTGGCGCGCATGATGGTGCTGGCGATGGTGATCATCATCGGGATGCGGCTGATGATCACCCAACGCATCGAGCGCATTGGCCGTTACGCCGCAGACCTCAGCCTGGACCGGCTGGACCAGCCCTTGATCCTGCCGGACCCTCGCGAGCGCCCTGATGAAATCGAGGGCCTGGCGGCGGCGATCAACCGCATGCGGGCGTCGCTGTCGGACCAGATCGAGCAGCGGCGCGAGATTGAACAGCACAGCCAGCAGTTGCTCATCGAGAAAGAGGCGGCCGAGCTGGCCAATGTGGCCAAGAGCAGCTTTCTGGCCACCATGAGTCACGAGATCCGAACACCGATGAACGCGATCATCGGCATGTCGCAGCTGGCCATGCAGACGCCGCTCAATGAACAGCAGCGCAACTATGTCCAGAAGGTGCACACCTCGGCCAGGCTGTTGCTGGGCATCGTCAACGACATCCTGGATTTCTCGAAGATCGAATCCGGCAAGCTGGAGCTGGAGTCGGTGCCGTTCAGTTTGCATGACCTGGTCTCAGGTCTGGCCGACTTGCTGCGCCTGCGGGCGCAAGACAAGGGCCTGGAGCTGATCATCGATCAGGCACCCGACGTGCCGGACCGCCTGGTGGGCGACCCGTTGCGCTTGCACCAGGTGTTGCTGAACCTGGCCAGCAATGCCGTGAAGTTCACACCGCAGGGCGAGGTGGTGATCGGCATTCGCCGCGTGGCACCGGCCGAAGCCGGGCGACTGAGGTTCTGGGTGCAGGACACGGGCATTGGCATGTCGGCCGACCAGGTCGGGCAGTTGTTTCAGCCCTACGCGCAGGCCAGCCCCGACACCGCCCGACATTACGGTGGCAGCGGGCTGGGCCTGGCGATCAGCCAGCGCCTGGTGGGCTTGATGGGCGGACAGATACAAGTGCACAGCGAGCCGGGGCAGGGCAGCACCTTCGAGTTCGAACTGAGCTGGCCCGTCGAGGCCACCGAGCCCCCGAGCCGCGCCGAGCCGCTGGTGCCGGCGGGCACCCGCAGCCTGCTGGTCGAGCCGCATCCGCACCTGCGGTCTTTGCTCACATCGCAGCTTCAGGGCTTGGGGTTCCAGGTGGATGCGCTGGCCGATGAGCGCCAGGTGGTCGACCATGTGCGGGTGGCCGACCTGGCGCGCCGACCTTACCGGCTCTTGCTGCTGGAGGCCAGCGGGCGCGACGGGGCGGGGCTGGGCTGCCTGCAGCAACTGCAGGCGGCCGGCCTGACGGTGCCGGCCATCGTCATCACCACGGCGCAAGAGCGTGAACAGACCATGGCCCGTTGGCGCGAGGGGGGGCTGGCGGTTCGGTTGGTCATCGGCAAGCCCGTCACGCCCGGCGCGCTGCGAGGGGCGTGTCAGGCCCTGCTGGACAATCGCAGCACCGCGGCATCGGCCGCCCGGCCGGTGGGCATCATCGATTTTGACCGGCACCGCGCCGCGCTGGAGGGCGCGCGGGTGCTGCTGGTGGAAGACAACGAGATCAACCAGGAACTGGCCGTGGACCTGCTGGCCCGCGTGGGCGTGCGTGTGGTGGTGGCCGGCAGCGGCGATGAGGCTTTGCAGGCGCTGGAGCGCGCGAGCTTCGACGGTGTGCTAATGGATTGCCAGATGCCTGGCATGGACGGGTACGAGACCACGCGCCGCATCCGGGCCAACGGTCGTTGGCGCGAGTTGCCCATCATCGCCATGACCGCCAACGTGATGCAGGGCGATCGAGAGAAGGCCGTGTTGTCGGGCATGAACGACCACGTGGGCAAGCCCGTGGACGTGGAAGACCTGTATCGCGTGCTGACACGGTGGCTGAGTCCGGGAGGGCAGGCGCCGGTGGCCCAGATCATCGAGACGGCGTCCTCCATGGACATCCTGGCACAGCATGGCGTGGATGTGCGCGCGGGGCTGGCGCGCACCCTGGGCAACGATGCGCTGTACCGCCGCATGCTCACGCTGTTTGCGCAACAAGAGCGCGACTTTGTGCCCCAATGGCGACAGGCCATGGAACGGCTGGACGAGCGCACCTTGCGCCGCATGTTGCACACCATGACCGGGCTGGCCGAGACCCTGGGCGCCACTCAGGTCGAACGCGCCTGCGAGCAACTGAACCAGGCGCTGGACCGTGGCCTGGCCCACGAGGACATGCGCACAGCGCTCAACCGGCTGGAGCACGCCTTGCAGCACATGTTCGACGGCATCGACCGCATGCCGGCCGTGGTGTGATCAGGGCAGTCGGGCTTCGGCAGGAGGCTCGCCACCGTACTGGATGTCGATGCGCTTGTAGACCTCACCGGTGGCCGGGTTGAGGATGTTGGACACGCCGGCATAGTGCAACAGCCTGCGGCCGGAGCGATCGTAGATCAGGTCGATGGGATCGACCAGAAAGCGCAGCATCGAATCCGGCTCCACGCGGATGCGGGTGGCGGCCTGTTGCAGGTAGGTCAGCTCGCCTGCGTGCCGGGCGCGGAAGGCGTAATCGCTGAGCCGGCCTGCCACCAGCAGCCGGAAGCGCACCGTCTGACCGCGCTGCAGGCTGGGCCAGAGGTCCATGATCAACTGGTTGAAGCCGGAGTCGCCCGCCACATGGCCTTCGGGCATGTCCAGCCGCTCTTCCTGTCGGGTTCGCTGACTGGTCTTGAACATCATCACCGTGCCGCCCACCTCGGTGATGCCCTCGCTGTAGCCCTGCGCCGGCAGCTCCAGCCGGTAGACCGGGACGGTGCGGTGACTGCGGTAGTCCACCGTCTTGCGCGCCATCTCCTGGCCTTGCGGGTCCAGGTAGGTGGTGGTGCCCGTCACGGGGGCGCCGTCGCGCCCGATCTGCAACTGGTGCACCTCGGTGTACAGGTAGCGTTGTGTGTTGGCGTCGCGCACATAACCCACGATCCGTTCGGATGTGGCCTGCGCGTGCGCAGGGTGCAGTGCTGCAAGCGCCAGCACCAGCCCCAGTGAAGGGGCGATCACCCAAGGCGCCCTCCGCAGCGGCGGGCAATGAAGGCGGTACAACAGCTCGGTCATGCGGTGTCTCAGGCGTCAGAGGGGGTTGGAACTCCCCGTGCGGGCTGCCGCAGCGGGGCGGGGAGGCCAGGGCACCAGCATGCTCGTGCGGGCCGCATAGTCTGCATAACCGGGCTTGCGCCTGAGCAACTCGCGCTCCATCAAGGGCACACCTGACAGTTTGAGGATCAGACCCAGCATGACCACCGGCGCCAGCAGTGACCACCAGCCCCATGGGCCGCCCCAGGCCAGCGGCACATAGGCCACCCAGTGCAGGCATTCAAAAAAGTAATTCGGGTGGCGGCTGTAGCGCCACAGCCCTCGGTCGCACACCCCCGCATGCCCCGCGCGTTTGAAGGCGGCCAGTTGCGCGTCGGCCAAGGCCTCGCCGCCCAGCGCCACCACCGCGATCAGCACCGCCATGCCCAACGCCCACGTCGGGGGCATGTCGGGACGCCAGGCCACCGGCATGAAGGCGCTGGCCGCCAGCATGAGCGTGAACACATTCTGGAACTGAAAAAACCAGAACAGGCGCGATGCTGCATGGGGCGCCCATTCCTGGCGCAGTTGCGCGTAACGCCAGTCTTCTGGCGTGCGCCAGTTGCGCCACCACAAGTACCAGCCCAGCCGTGCGCCCCACAGTCCGCCCAACGTGGCCAGCAGCCACCGCAACTCGACGGGCGCGGGGCCCACCCAGGCAAACCACAGTGCCAGAGCGCCCAGCGCCCAGGCCCAGATGCCGTCCACGATGCCCGCGTTGCCCAGGCGGCGCTGAATCAGCCAGGCCAAGGCCTTGGCTGCAAACAGCACCAACGCTGCGGCCAGCAACGCGATCAAAGGGTCCATGCCTGTCATTGCCACACCATCGTCGTTCAACGCGACGATTGTAGGGTGGCCAGGATTCCATGGCTACTGGTCAGGGTAAACCGTGACCAATGGGTAAAGTTATGTTGCTGCCCCGGACGTATCGTCGTTGAGCACGCTGGGCGTGGTGGCCCGATGGAATCCGTTGAAGGTGGGTGCACCCGGGTGCGGTGCCTGAGGCATGACCGGGTTGTTCAGGGGCGCGCCACCATCGATGGCCACCGTGATGCCCGTGACGAAGGCCGCCCCGGGGCTCAGCAAGAAGCAGATCACCGCGCTGACCTCGGCCTCCAGGCCCATGCGCTTCATGGGCAGGTTGTTCTTGAGGCTGCGGATCATGGGCGCCATGGCCGGCCCATAGCTGTCCATCCCGCTGGAGGCGATCCAGCCTGGGGCCACCGCGTTGACGCGGACATGGGCATGGGCCCACTCGAAGGCCGCCGTTTTGGTGAGGTTGGCCATGCCCGCACGGGCGGCGCCACTGTGGGCCATGCCGGGCATGCCGTTCCACATGTCGGCGGTCATGTTCACCACCGCACCACCGGTCTTGTGCATGCTTTGGTTGAACACCTCGCGCATCATCAGAAACCCGCCGGTCAGGTTGTTGGTCACCACCGCGTCAAAACCGCGCTTCGAGATGGCGGCCATGGGGGCAGGAAACTGCCCGCCGGCATTGTTCACCAGGCCGTGGATCGCACCGTGGCGCTTGACGATCTCGGCCACAGCGGCCTTGACCTGGTCCTCGTCGCGGATGTCGAAGGCGATGGTGTCGGCCTGGCCGCCGTCTTCCGTGATCTCGGCTTTCACCCGCGCGAGCTTGTCTTCGTTGCGCCCGGTGATCACGACGCGCGCGCCCAGTGCCGCCAGTTCGTGTGCCACGCAGCGCCCAATGCCGCTGCCGCCGCCGGTGACGACGATGACCTGGTCGGTGAACAGACCAGGACGGAAGACGCTGTCGTAATGCGGGGGCGGGGCGCTGATGCTCATGGGGTGTCTCTGGGCGGGTGATCGGGCATGGAAAGTGCCAACTCTACTGTCAGTTAACGTTTACGTCAACTAGTGACAATTAAGGTAAATTAGCGCGTCATCACTTCACGAGCAAGGGCCTGGCACATGACCGCACACGCACTGGATTACTTCAACGACACGCATGCCATGGTGCGCGAGACCACCCGCCGTTTTGTGCAGCAGGAGATCCTGCCGCACATTGCCCAGTGGGAGGAAGAGGGCGGTTTCCCTCGGGCGCTGTACCAGAAGGCGGGCGCCTTGGGCCTGCTGGGCATCGGCCATCCCGAGCGCCTGGGTGGCACGGGCGAGCACGATGTGTTCATGAAGGTGGCCGTGAGCGAAGAGCTGATGCGCAGCACCTCAGGGGGCCTGGTGGCCAGCCTGGGCTCGCTCGACATCGGCCTGCCGCCCGTGTGGCGCGGCGCCTCAGCCGAGGTGCAAGAGCGCGTGGCACCCGCCGTGCTGCGTGGCGACAAGATCATGGCCCTGGCCATCACCGAGCCGGGTGGCGGCTCCGACGTGGCCAACCTCCGCACCCGTGCTGTGCGCGACGGCGATCACTACGTGGTCAATGGCGCCAAGACTTTCATCACGTCGGGCGTGCGGGCCGATCACTACACGGTGGCCGTGCGCACGGGGGGCGAGGGTTATGGCGGCGTGTCGCTGCTGCTGATCGACAAGGGCACGCCGGGCTTCAGCGTGGGCCGCAACCTCAAGAAAATGGGGTGGTGGGCATCGGACACCGCCGAGCTGTTCTTTGAGGATTGCCGTGTGCCCGTGGGCAACCTGATCGGGCCCGAGAACGCCGGCTTCATGCTCATCATGTCGAACTTCCAGGCCGAGCGCCTGGCCCTGGCCGTGATGGCCTACATGACGGCGCAGATGGCACTCGAGGCCTGCATGACCTATGTGAAAGAGCGCGTGACCTTTGGCAAGCCGCTCAGCAAGCACCAGGTCATTCGCCACAAGCTGGCCGAGATGGCCACGCAGGTGGACGTGGCCCGCGAGTACGCCTTGCGGGTGGCCGCGCGCATGCAGGCTGGCCAGCCGGTCATCCAGGAGGTGTCGATGGCCAAAAACTTCGCCACCGAGGTGGCTGACAAGGTCACCTACGAGGCGGTGCAGATCTTCGGTGGCATGGGCTACATGCGCGAATCGGTGGTGGAGCGGCTGTACCGGGACAACCGCATCCTCTCCATTGGCGGCGGCACACACGAGATCATGAACGAGATCATCGCCAAGCAGATGGGCCTGTGAGGCTGGAGGCCGGTGCCGCGCTGTAACACAGGCGGCTGGGCCGCAACCGCATGCGCACCAGGCCGATCACGCTGCTGATGCCGGCCTGGTTGGGGTCGATCACGGGCACGTAGGTTTGCAGCACCTCGCTGAGTCGCTGCGACAGCACATCGGCCACGCCGACAAAGCCCGTGCAGCCCAGCAACAGCGCCTGGGCGCCCCGCTGGCGGATCAGCTCCAGCGCCACGGGCATGGCCGCGGCCACCACCTTGTCCACGTTGTCCAGCTCATCGACCGGACAGTTGATGGGGGCGATGCCGGCAAAGTTGTCCTGTTGCCCGTAGGTCAGCACATGGCCCTGCTGCATGGCCAGCGTGCTGGGCAGGATGGTGAGGATGCCGAAACGCTGACACAGGCTCAGTGCCGTGAAGGCCGAGCTGGGGAAGCCACCGATGATCGGGATGTCGATCACCTCGCGCGCCGCCTCCACGCCGCACATGTCGAAGTCGCTCAGCCAGATGCCGTCGGCGCCTGCGTCCTGCAGTTGCCTGGCCAGTTGCACGACCGGAAAGCCGTTGTGCAGCCAGTCGGTGCGGTTCTGGATGCAGTCGTGTCCCTGATGCAGGTTGTGCACGCTCACGTCCACATCCGGGGGCAGCACAGGGCGGACCGCCTCCAGCAGGCGATCGTTGTACTGGCTGGTGTTCACCGGCGCGATGATGGCGATGCGCAGTTGGCGTGTGGTGTCAACCATGGACCACCTCCTGGGCATGGGTGCCTGGCAAGGTCTGCAACCGCTCCACCGGCACGTACGGCCCCCGGTAGCCCAGTGTGTTGACCTGGGCCATGAAGCTGTCGAGGATCAAGCCGCCGGGCACGCGCAGCGGGGCCGCCGCAGGCAGGCCCAGCAGCGTCACCGGGCGCCCTCGGTAAGCGGGGTTCAGCCGACCATCCGGTTGCACGAGGTCGCCATTGGAGGCCACGGCATCGCCTTCGCCCTCAAAGAACCAGCACAGGCTGTCGGGCGCCATGCCCAGCGGGTGTGCATGGCGGCTGCTCCAGGCCAGCAGGGATTCGTTTTGATAAAGCACTTCGGTGGTGGCGTCACCCGAGCGCACACTCACGGTACCCAGATCGAAGCCGCCCGTGGTGTCGACCGCGGCCTCCCACAACTCACCTGTGGCGCACAGGGGCAGGGCCTCCAGCCCCCAGCGTGTGCGCAGCAGGGCCTGCATGTCGCGCAGCGATCTGGCTTCGCCGTTGCGCAGGGCCTGGCCCAGCTGCAGGGCCCGTGTGAGGGTGCCGGTGATGGGCATGGCCCGGCGCAGTTCCGCCGGCTTCATGACCCACATGGCCAGGCCGCCAAACTCTTTGAATTCGGGGGCGGCCACGATCGGACGCATCATCTGCTCCAGGATGACCGAGACATCCTGCTGATGCTGAGGGTCGCCATGCTCACCTTTGGCCGGGGTGACGTCCAGCTCGACGGTCAAACCGTCCTGGCTCACCAGCACGGCGGGCCGGGGATCCACGTGCTGCGCGGCGTAGGTCAGCATCGGCAGCGAGGGCACGGCGCGGCCTGCGCCATCGCCGTCAATCACCGTCAAGCCCAGGCGCGCCGCCACCAGGCAGGCCACGCTGAAGCCCAGCGCGCCACTTTCCGGGGGCACCACATGGGTCAGTTGGCGGCCCTGGGCCCGCAACTGTGCCTGGATGGTGGCCACGGCCTGCACGGGGCCCAAGGGGTACGCCGCGCCATCGATGGCCTCGGGCGACCCCATGTAGGCCACCATGACCGCCTCGCCCTCGTGCACCTCGTCCACGCTGAGCACCGTCACGGTGTCGGTGGGGTAGTAGGCGCCACGCTCGAAATGCGACACCAGTTGCCGGGCAGATTCCAGGGTGCCGCCCCCGCCACTGCCAAAAAAGCAACCACCGATGATCAGCGCCTCGAGGTCGGCGCGGTTCAAGGTCAAGGCCATCCCATGCTCTCCAGACCCCGGTGCGGGGCAGTTCATCAAGAACTGGATGGTGCAATCTGGTGGCGCAGGGCCAAAGCCTGATGTGTGCCCTCAAAGCGGCTTTGTTTGTCCAGGGGGCGCAGCAGTTTGTCGAGCAGCTCGGTGGCCGCACGCGTGCGACCGAGCTGGTGCAGCAGCGCGGCCAGGTGGGTGGTGGCGCGGATGCGCGCGGGCACGGCGCCCAGGGCGGTGGCCGTGGACAGGGCGCTGCGCAAGGCTTCTTCGGCGCCTTCCAGGTCGCCCGTGGCCTGCCGGGCGCGCCCCTGAACATCCAGCAATTCGCCCAGGTACGCCCGGTCCTGGTGGTCCAGGCAAACGTCCATGGCCTGGGTCATGAGCCGGTCGCATTCCGAGGGGTGGCCCGCCGCCAGCAAGACTTCACCCAGCTTCCACGCGTGGAAGGAATAGAACAGACGGCCACCGTTGCGCAGCATGTGCACCTCGAAGCCATCGCGGATGGCGGTCTCCGCCTCGTCATAGCGATGTTGGGTCAGCAGGTGCACGCCCCGGAAGATCTGCCCCACCCCCTGGTAGAACACGAAGCCATGGCGTGCCGAGAGCTGTTCGAGTTCGCAGGCCAGCGCGCCCATGGCGTCGGTGTCGTTGAACAGGCACGACAGCCACGCGGCCCCTTGCAGCGCGATGGCCTGGTTGAAGGGGTGATCTGCGGTTTGCTCCACCCGGGTCACCAGCCGACGTCGGGCCGCTTCGGCGCGGTCGAAGTCGCCCACCTGGAAGGCGGCCAGGCCCTCGAAGTTCAACGCCAGGCCGACCAGGTCAAAGCCCTGGGTGCGGCAGCGCTCCTGGTTGCCCACGGGCACCAGACCACCCCGCTGCAGGCAGGCCAGCGCCTCGCCGCTGTCGCCCAGCCAGAACAAGGTGTTGGCCATGGCCACGTGGGCCTCGGCCACCAGGTCGGCGTCGCCGCTGCCCTGAGCGCGTTGCAGCATCTCCTGCACCGTGCCCCGTGCTTTGCCCAGGTCCATGGCCATCAACTGGGCCGTCCAGATGCCAAACAGGATCGAGCTCAGTTCAGCGTCGTCCACGATGCCATCGCCCACCGCGAAGGCGGCTTCATAAGCGGCCAGCGCATCGGCGCTCAGCCATCCCTCCAGCGCCCGAAGGCTGACGCCCAGCTGGCGGTGCAGGTCGTAGCTCAGGCGGCGGGATTCGGGCGTTTCGCTGGTGTTGCGCAGCCGGTCCAGACCCATGCGCAGCAAGGGCACGGCCTCTTTGAAGGCGGCCGCCTGGATGTGTCGCTCGGCGTCGTCGAGGCAGTCTTGAGCGGTGCGCTGCCGGTCACTGCGGGCCGCCAGGCGCCGCTCGACGGCCTTGCGGCTCACGCCCAGCAGCCGGGCTGCAGCCGATTTGTTGTCGTCGCTGAGCTGCATGGCCCGGTCGATCAACAGTTGTTCGGCCATGGCCAGTTTGTCTTCTCCCGGCAGGCTCAGCAAGGCGTCGGCCAGCGAAATCGGATCCACCTGCTCGTCCAACGCCACAGGATCGAGGAAGCGCTCCAGCTCTTCCAGGGTGATGTGGGCGTGTTCCGAGAGCACGCCCAGGCGGTCCACCACGCTGCGCAACTGCCGGATGTGTCCGGGCCACTGGTGGTTCTGCAGGCGCTGCAGCGCCGCTTCGCTGAAGCTCAGCGAGCGCGCTTGCAGCGACGCAAAGTGCTTGACCAGCTCCGGGATGTCTTCGCGGCGCTGCTCCAGACCAGGCACCTGCAGCACGAACACCGCCAGGCGGTAGTACAGGTCTTCGCGGAAGGTGCCGACCTTGACCAGGGCCTCGAGGTCTCGGTGGGACGCTGCCACCACCCGCCCCGAAAAGCGTTTGACCTCGGTCGACCCCAGTGGGCGAAACGAGCGGGTCTCCAGCACGCGCAGCAGTTTGGGCTGCAAGGCCAGCGGCAACTCGCCGATCTCGTCGAGGAACAGGGTGCCGGTGCCCACCCGCTCGAAGTAGCCCGGATGGCTGCTGACGGCCCCCGTGAAGGCGCCTTTGGCGTAACCGAACAATTCGGCCTCGACCAGGTGCTCTGGCAGGGCGCCACAGTTGATGTCCATGAAGGGCGCCTGCGGCTGCCGACCTCGGCGGTGAATCAGCTGCGCCATCACCTCCTTGCCCGATCCGGTGGGGCCGGAAATGAGCACGGCCCGGTCGGTGTGCGCCACGCGATCCAGCATCCGCAACAATTGCTGAAAAGCGGGGGCGTGCCCAACCACACCCGTGTCGGTGTGGGCCAGCGTGGGGAGCAGCGTTTGCATGGAAAGCTTTTGTAAAAACGTCATCCATCCTACCCGAAATCGTCCACCAGGTTCTTGCAAATGGACGTTTTCGTCCATGAGTTTGGGCTGAAATCGCCCTGATTCTGGAAATTCAGCCGATATGGGGGCTGGCACACAGCTTGCAGTAAAGGTGGTGAATGCCAGGCTCTTCAAATCCGGGACATGGTGGCGCCAGTGCCCCGGATCGAGCCGTATCACAACAAGGCATCTGCTCAGGGAATCGCGCCGCCAGAAGTACAGGGAGAGTCTTCACGCCATGCAGGAGCCGACCCTCGACCACCGTCAGGCCAATCCTCACGCCCTGGCCACGATCATGAAGGCCAGCGAAGAGGGCCAGATCGTGGCCCACCAGGACATCCTGGACGACCGGGGCGTCAAGTTGTGGGCCAAGGGGCAGCCGGTGTCGCGCGAGTTGCAGCAACGCTTGCTGGAGCGCAAGCTGCGCGAACCGCTGGAGTCGTGTTTGCGGGCCGAAGACGGTGTCACCCACCACGATTTGCAGGTCACTGCCGAGCGCTTGCTGGCCGAACTGCCCGCCCTGCGCAGCGGCGTGGGGCCATGGGCCGACGCCCTGTTGGCCGACATCGCCCACCTGCCCCTGCACCCGGTGGCTCAACTGCTGTTGACGGCCGGTCGCAGTCATTCGCCACAAGCCCACGACCATGCGGTCATGGCCATGATGCTGGCAGGGGCCTTGGGCATCCATGCGGGGGGCGATCGTTACCAGGTGCGGATGCACATGCTGGGAGGGCTCCTGCACGACCTCGGCGAGCTGTACATCCAGCCCGATTACCTGCATGACGACCGACCGGTCAGCCCGGAGTCCTGGCGTCACATCTGCGTGCATCCCCGCGTGGGCGAGATGCTGCTGCAGCAACAAACCGATTACCCAAGAGAGTTGTGCCGCGCCATCGGCGAGCACCACGAGCGGGGCAATGGCCTGGGCTATCCCCTGCGGGCGCGGCAGGTCAGTTGGTTGGGCAAGCGTCTGGCAGCCGTCGAGACCTTCATGGGCGTGCTGTCCAGCCAGGCGCCTGATGCCTGGGATCACGCGGCATTGGCCGTGCGCTTGCTGCCCAGCGAGTTCGATGAGGTGGCCGCCGGGTTCGCCAGTCAGGCGGCGCGTCGCCACGGGGCGGACCACCCGGCCTCGCCGGTGGCGGTGGACGCCGATCAGGTCTGGGCCCGGGCGCAGTCGCACAAGCAGGGCATCCAGGCGGCGTTACGGGCCTCATGGAAGCTGGCCTCGTCGGCCGAGCCTCGGTTGACGGCGGCCGCTGGCCTGATCACGCCGATCCTGGAAGAGCTGATGCGGGCGTGTGACGCCCTGGGTCTGTGGGCGCCACGGCACCTGCTGGGAGGCTCGCTGCATGAACTGCATCTGGCCAACCAGGAGCTGGACTTCAGGATCCAGACCTTGCCCCGGGTGATGTGCTGGCTGGACGAGCGCTGGTCGCCCGAAGAGCGGCTGGCGCTCGACGACGTCTGGAGCGCCTTGCAGGGGCGTCAGGCAGAACTCGAACCCGCCTGATCCTGGTGGAAGCGCCCGAGCAGGGTGGACGCCTCAGCGCGACCGTGCGGCCACGAAAGCGCCGCCAGACACCAGCAGCAGCCCGGCCACCAACCAGGGAGTGAGGGGCTCGTCCAGCAAGGGAACGGCGCCCAGGCCCGCCATCACCGGCACCAGCGCCACCAGGGCGCCCGTGCGTTCGGCGCCCAGCAGCTCCACCGCCTTCAGGAACAACACCATCGCCAGGATGGTGGGCCCCAGGCCCTGATACAGCCCTTGCAGCACCAGCATCTCGGTGGGCACCTCATGCAGTGCCTTGGGCAGCCACAGCAGGTAAATGGGCATGAACACCAGGCATGAGGCCAGGGCCACGAACCGCGTCAGCAGCCAGGGGTCGTACACCCATTTTTTCACCAGCACGCTGTAAGCCGCCCAGGTGAGTGAGGCCAAGAGCATCAGCAGGTCGCCCGTCAGGGTGCTGTCGCCTTCGTGGTGTCCCAGCACCTGGGGCACCGCCACGCAGGCCACGCCCAGGGCAATCGGCAGCAGGCCCCACAGGCGTTGCCGTGAGGGCCGCGCGCCCAGAATCACCCACGCCAGCGCGGTCACCAAAAACGGCTGCATGCCCGGCAGCAGGATGCCGCCGTGGGCGGCGGGCGCCAGCTTGAAGCCCGCGTACACCAGCACCAAAAACAGCAGGCCACCCAGCAGGGCCAGCGTCCACAATCGCAGGTCGCGCCAGGCCGCGCGCGGGATGTTCAGCGCAAACGGCAGCAGCACCAGCGAGGCGGTGCCCAGGCGAAGGGCCACGATGTCCCACCCGGTCAGTGCGGTCTTGCCCCCCAGGCGAGACACCAGGATGAACCCAGCCCAGATCAACACGGTGCCCAGGGCCGCCGCGTAGCCCCGGGTCAGTCCGGGACTTGAGCTCGATGCTGGATCAGACGGTGCCATGCGCGACGGCCACGGCCGTCATGTTGACGATGCGCCGCACCGTGGCCGAGGGCGTCAGGATGTGCACCGGCTTGGCCGCACCCAGCAGGATGGGGCCCACGGTCACGCCCTGGCCACCCGTCATCTTCAACACATTGAAGAGGATGTTGGCGGCGTCCAGGTTCGGGCAGATCAGGATGTTGGCCGTGCCGTCCAGCGTGGTTTCGGGCATCAGCTTGTGGCGCACCGATTCACTCAGTGCCGCATCGCCCTGCATCTCGCCATCGGCCGGCACATCCGGCATGCGCTGGATGAACAGGTCGCGCGCCGTGCGCATCTTCTTGGCCGACGGACGGCTGCTGGAGCCGAACATCGAGTGCGACAGGAAGGCCACGCGCGGTGGCAGGCCAAAACGCTTGACCTCTTCCACGGCCAGCACGGCGATGTCGGCCAGCTGTTCGGCCGTCGGGTCTTCGTTGACGAAGGTGTCGGCGATGAACAGGTTGTGGTTGTCCAGGATGAGCGCGTTCAGCGCGGCCAGGCCATGGGCCTCGGGGCGTGCGCCGATCACTTCGCGGATGTGGTCGAGGTGGAAGTCGTAGCGCCCGATGACGCCGCAGATCATGCCGTCGGCATCGCCCATGTGCACCAGCAGGGTTGCGATCAGCGAGTTGGAGCGCCGCACCACCACCTTGGCCAGGTCGGGCGAGATGCCATCGCGGGCACACAGCTTGTGGTACGCGTCCACATACGACTTGAATCGGTCGTCTTTACCGGGGTTGACGATTTCGCAGTCCACGCCGGGTTGCAGGCGCAGACCGGCCCGCTCGGCGCGCTGCAGGATGACTTCAGGCCGGCCGACCAGGATGGGCTTGGCGATGCCTTCGTCCACGGCGATCTGGGCGGCGCGCAGCACGCGCTCATCCTCACCTTCGGCAAAGGCGATACGCTTGGGCGCGGCCTTGGCCCCCAGGAACAGCGGGCGCATGAACAGGCCCGTGTTGGTCACGAATTGCGACAGCGACTCGCGGTAGGCCTTGAGGTCGGCGATGGGGCGCGTGGCCACGCCCGAGGCGGCAGCGGCCTCGGCCACGGCGGGTGCGATGCGCAGGATCAGGCGCGAATCAAACGGCGTGGGGATCAGGTAGTCCGGGCCGAAGCGCAGTTCGCGCCCCGGGTAGGCGGCGGCCACCTCGTCGGATATCTCGGCCTTGGCCAGGTCGGCGATCTGGCGCACGCAGGCCAGCTTCATGGCCTCGGTGATCTTGGTGGCGCCGCAGTCCAGCGCGCCCCGGAAGATGTAGGGGAAGCACAGGACGTTGTTGACCTGGTTCGGGTAGTCCGACCGGCCCGTGGCGATGATGCAGTCGGGGCGGGCCGCCTTGGCGATTTCGGGGCGGATTTCGGGCTCGGGGTTGGCCAGCGCCAGGATCAGCGGCTTGTCGGCCATGGTCTTGACCATGTCGGCGGTCAGCACGCCCGGGGCCGAGCAGCCCAGGAACACGTCGGCCCCGTCGACCACGTCGGCCAGGGTGCGGGCGTTGGTGATCTGGCAGAAGCGTTGCTTGGACTCGTCGAGCTTGCCCGCCTTGGCGTCGGCGCGTTCGCTCTGGATCAGGCCCTTGGAGTCGCACACATAGATGTTCTTGCGTTGCACGCCCAGGCCCACCATCACTTCCAGGCAGGCGATGGCGGCGGCGCCTGCGCCCGAGACGGCGATCTTGACCTCACCGATCTGCTTGCCCACCAGCTCCAGGCCGTTGAGCAGCGCGGCGCTGGAGATGATGGCCGTGCCGTGCTGGTCGTCATGGAACACGGGGATGTTCATGCGGTCCGACAGCTTCTTCTCGATGTAGAAGCACTCGGGCGCCTTGATGTCCTCGAGGTTGATGCCGCCCAGCGTGGGCTCCAGCGCGGCGATGATGTCCACCAGCTTGTCGGGGTCGCGCTCGGCCAGTTCGATGTCGAACACGTCGATGCCGGCGAACTTCTTGAACAGGCAGCCTTTGCCTTCCATCACCGGCTTGGAGGCCAGCGGGCCGATGTCGCCCAGGCCCAGCACGGCGGTGCCGTTGGTCACCACGGCCACCAGGTTGCCGCGCGAGGTGTACTCGGCCGCCAGGGTCGGGTCTTGCTCGATGGCCAGGCAGGGGTAGGCCACCCCGGGCGAATACGCCAGAGACAGGTCACGCTGGTTGGACAGGGGTTTGGTGGGGGTCACCGACACCTTGCCACGGGTGGGCAGGCGGTGGAACTCCAGGGCGGCATCGCGCAGCGATTGCTCGGCATCGGACAGGGGCTTGTCGGCACTCATGGCGGTGAACGGTTTCTCCGGACAGGGCGTGCATGGTAAGCGATCCGCCCGTGAGATATCTGACACCGAGTGTGTCAACATTGATTCGAGTGTGCGGACAACCCCCTGTCCGCCATGCTGGGCACATGGTGAAATCAAGTTTGGCGCCAATTGGTCGAATCCCACATGGATTGTTCACCCGTTTGATGAGAAGCAGCCCTGGATGACCCCAGACCACGTGTCCGCGTTGAGGCATTGGCCGGCCGCCTTGCGCCAGGCCTGGCATTCGGTGGTGCCTCATGAGTCGGTGGATGGGCCACTGGTTCGGCACTTTCGGGCCCGTCAGATCATGGCCCTGCTGGCCTTGCTGCCCTTGATCGCCACGGGCAATGTGGTCAACACGCTCATCATCGGCTGGTATTTCCGGGCCCATTTGCCCCACACCTGGTTGTGGGCTTGGTGCCTGGTGGCCACCGTCAGCCTGGTCGTGGCGTATTTCTGGTGGCGTGCCCTGATCCAGTCGGGGCGTCGCCCCACGGCCGATCCCAGCGCCACCTCCATCATCGCGGCACAGGTGGTGTTTTTTTCGCTGCTGTGGTGTGCGATGCCCGTGCTGGTGTTCCCGCAGGCCGATCACCATGGGTCCATGCTGATCGCCACCGTGATCGTGGGCATGATCTGTGGTGGGGCCTTCATGCTCAGCCCCGTGGCGCCAGCGGCCCTGGCCTACGTCGGGGGCATGGGGGTGGCCAGCGCGGTCGGCTTGATGCGTTCCAGCTATGCCAGCGGCGGCGCGCTCCTGGTGTTGCTGGCCGTGTATTGCGTGATCATGGGTGGTGTGGTGCTGACCACCGCGCAGGCGTTCATGAGCCGCTTGCGGGCCGAGGCCGAGACCGAGCGCCAAAAGCAACTGGTTGATCTGTTGCTGCGCGATTTTGAAGAGCACGCCTCTGACTGGCTGTGGGAAATCTCGCCCACGGGGCATTTGCGCCATGTGTCGGCTCGCCTGTCCGAATCCTTCGGGGTGCCTGCCCGCCAGCTGGTGCAGCGCTCTTTGCTGGACTGGCTGAGCTGGATGAGTCCCAAGGACGCGGTCGACGGAGGAGAAGCCCTGGCGCGTCTGACCTCGTGCATGCGGCTGGGGCAGCCGTTCCGCGACCTGGAACTGCCGGTGGAAGTGGGGCAGGAGCTGCGCTGGTGGTCGCTGTCGGCCAAGCCCTTGTTTGATGAGCAGGGGCGGGCGGCAGGCTGGCGCGGGGTGGGCGCCGACGTCACCCAGAAGCGGCTGGCGCGGGAAGAGTTGGCCCGCCTGGCCAATTTTGATGCCCTGACAGGACTGGCCAACCGCCACCGGTTCAGCAAGGAGCTGGACCGCCTGGGCCATCGAGCGAGCGTCACGCCCCGAGACTGCGCCTTGCTGTTCCTGGACCTGGACAACTTCAAGGCCATCAATGATTCACTGGGCCACAGCGTGGGTGACCAGCTCTTGCGCCGCGTGGGCGCCCGTTTGCGCACATGCGTGGCCGACGGTGACCTGCTGGCCAGGCTGGGGGGCGATGAGTTTGCCCTGTTGACCTGGCACCACACCTCGGAGCCGTCGGCCTCCGCCCTGGCCGAGCGCCTGCTGACGCTGCTGGCCGAGCCGTGTCAACTGGACAATGTCCTGGTGGAGGTGCGCGCCAGCATCGGGGTGGCGCTGGCGCCGCGCGATGGGGCCGATCCGCAGTCCTTGCTGCAGTGCGCCGATCTGGCCTTGTACGCTGCGAAGGCGGCAGGACGCAACACCCACCGGTTCTTTCGGCCCGACATGGCCGACATGGCGCGCGCCCGAGCACGCCTGCAGCATGAACTGGGCATGGCGCTGGCGGCGCAGCAGTTCACCCTGCATTTCCAGCCGCAGCGCCGCCTGGTGGGCAATGAGCTGATCGGCTTCGAGGCGCTGGTGCGCTGGCAGCACTCCGAGCGGGGGCTGATCGGGCCGGGCGAATTCATCCCGGTGGCTGAAGAGACCGGTCAGATCGTGCCCCTGGGCACCTGGGTGTTGCGCGAGGCGTGCCGTCAGGCGGCGCAATGGCCGGGCCACCTCCGCGTGGCCGTCAACCTGTCGGCCGTGCAGTTTCGCAGCAGCGCCCTGATCGAGCTGGTGGATGAAGCCCTGTCGCTCAGCGGTCTGGCCCCCGAACGGCTGGAGCTGGAAATCACCGAGTCGGCCCTGATCGAAGACCATGAAGGCGCACAAGCCACCCTGATGGCCTTGCGCAGTCGTGGCGTGCGGGTGGCCATGGACGACTTCGGCACGGGTTATTCGTCCTTGGCCTACCTGCGGCGCTTCACCCTGGACAAACTCAAGATCGATGGCATGTTCGTGCGTTCGCTCGACAGCGACGCCGACGCGCAGGCCGTGGTCATGGCCATCATCAGCCTGGCCCGCGCACTGAGGCTGGAGACCACCGCCGAAGGCATCGAAACCCCAGGCCAGCTGATGATGCTCAAGGCGCTGGGCTGCGACGACGTGCAGGGCTACCTGATCGCGCGGCCGATGCCGGCGTCCGAAGTGCCCGCTTATCTGAGCAAGGTGCAGGCCGTGACGGTGTGATGATGCGCGCTGACCAGGGAACCTTGAGGCGCCCGGACGCACCAAACACTGCCCACTGTGCTGCGCAGTGACAGAGCGGTGGGTCATGGGCCGGTGATACATTGGCAGGATTGAAGGGCTTCGGAGATGACCCGGGCCCCATGCTTCAACAGAGGAACGAACGATGAAGTGGATGCAAGTCTTGATGCGTTGGATGATGGCCTCGCTGTTCATGGTGGCCAGCCTGGGGGCGCAGGCCTCTTCGCCCACCGGCGAGTACGTGCTGGGAGCGGGCGACCAGATCCGTATCACCGTGTTTCAAAGCCCCGACCTGTTGCTGGAGACCCGCGTCAATGCCGCAGGCTCCATCTCCTACCCGTTGATCGGGTCGGTACAGCTCGGCGGCTTGACCGTCAGCCAGGCCGAGCAGAAGATCGCCAACGCCTTGCGTGAGGGCAACTTCCTCAAGCAACCGCAGGTGTCGATCCTGGTGCTGGCCGTCAAGTCCAACCAGGTCTCGGTGCTGGGCTACGTGAACCGCCCGGGCCGTTACCCCCTGGAGGCCGGTACCTCCAAGGTCAGCGAAGTGCTGGCCCAGGCCGGCGGCATCCTGCCGGGCAGTGGCTCGGAGATGATCGTCGTCACCGGCACTCGCGATGGCAAGCCGTTCCGCAAGGAGATTGACTTCCCGCTGATCTTCTCGGCCGCCGGCGGTGGCAACGACGTGGTGCTGCAAAACGGCGATGCGATTTTCGTGGACCGCGCGCCGCAGATCTACATGTACGGTGAAGTGCAGCGTCCGGGCACGCAAATCCTGCTGCGCGACACCACGCTGTTGCAGGCCCTGGCCACGGGTGGTGGTCTGACCCTGCGCGGCACCGAGCGTGGCATCCGCGTGCACCGCCGTGACGCCTCGGGTCAGGTCAAGGTGATCCAGCCCGAGATGAACGACAAGTTGCAGCCTGGCGACGTGATCTACGTCCGCGAGAGCCTGTTCTGATCACTCCGGCCGCTGCCAGGCGGCCGCGAAGAAACCATCTGTGGCGTGGCGATGAGGCCACAGCCGCAGGTGGCCTGCGGGGGTGACCAGTTCATCGGCCCGTGCCACACCGGCCTGCGTCAGCAGGCCGTTGGCATTCATGGGCTGCCATTCGGGCATCTCGGCCTGGAAAGCGGCCACCACGTCTTCGTTTTCCGCCGGCAGCAGGCTGCAGGTGGCGTAGACCAGGCGTCCGCCAGGTTTGAGCAGGCGGGCAGCGCTGCGCAAAATGGCCAGTTGCTTTTCGCGCAGTTCCTGAACGGCCTGCGGGCTTTGGCGCCATTTCAGATCGGGGTTGCGGCGCAGGGTGCCCAGGCCCGAACAGGGCGCGTCCACCAGCACGCGGTCGATCTTGCCGGCCAGGCGCTTGATGCGCTCATCGCGCTCGTGCGCAATCTGGGCGGCATACACGTTCGACAGCCCGCTGCGGGCCAGGCGCGGCTTGAGCTTGTCCAGGCGGTGGCCCGACACGTCAAAGGCGTACAGCCGGCCGGTGTTGCGCATCATGGCGCCCATGGCCAGGGTCTTGCCGCCGGCGCCGGCGCAAAAATCCACCACCATCTCGCCGCGTTTGGCGCCGGTCATCAGGGCCAGCAACTGGCTGCCTTCGTCTTGCACCTCCACATGGCCGCCCACGAACAGGGGCAGTTTTTGCAAGGCGGGCTTGCCCTGCAGGCGCAGCCCGATGGGCGAGTAAGGGGTGGGCTCGGCGGTCAGGCCGGCCTCGGCCAGGGCGGCGCTCACCTCGTCGCGTTTGGCCTTGACCTCGTTGACCCGCAAATCCAGCGGCGCCCCGCCCGAGAAGGTGTCGACCAGTGCCCAGAAGCCCTCGTCCCCCAATTCGGCCTTCAAGGGGTTGGCCAGCCAGTCGGGCAGGTTGTGACGCAGTTTTTCGGGCAGCGTGCTGCGGTCGATTTGTTGGGTGCGCTCCAGCCAGGCCAGTTCGTCAACCGTCAGGCCATTTTTGAGCACATGGGGCTGGCCTTGCCAGGCCAGGATCACCATGCGGCGCTCCATGGGACCGTGACCGGATTGGGCCAGGTGGGCCCACAGCAGGCGCTGGCGCAGCACGGCGTAGGCCGTTTCGGCCAGGGCGTGACGCTCGCGCACGCCCAGCGACTTCTGGCGCTTGAAGAACAGGGACACGAGGCCGTCGGCAGGGGCGTCGAGCTTGAGCACCTCACGGACGAGCTGGGTCGTGAGATCGAGGAGGACTTTGGGATGCATGGACGTGATTATCCCGCGCCCGCTCCCATTCCGGGGGCGCCCACAGGTGTTTCATGCGTTGACCCCAGGGGCCGGGCCGTGCGATGTCGCGCAGCATGTGCACCCACTCGTGCACCGTCAGCCACAGCGGGTTGTGGCTGCGCACCTGGCGCACCAGGCCGTAATCCACGGGCTCGCGCTCTTCCACGAAGGTGCCGAACAGGCGATCGAAAATGATCAGCGTGCCACCGTAATTGCGGTCGATGTAGGCCGGGTTGCGACCATGGTGGGCCCGGTGGTGCGAGGGGGTGTTGAAGATGAACTCGATGGGGGCGGGCAGTTTGTCCACCCACTGGGTGTGGATGAAGAACTGGTAGGCCAGGTTCATGGACAGTGCAAACAGCACCCACCCAGGCTCAAAGCCGATGAACACCATGGGCGTGTAGAACAGCCAGTTGCCGGCAAAGCTGTACAGCCAGCTTTGGCGCATGGCGGTGGTGAAGTTCATGTGTTCGGAGCCATGGTGCACCACATGGGCGCACCAGAACCAGCGGATGCGGTGGCTGGCGCGGTGAAACCAGTAGTAGCAAAACTCCACGCCCAGGTACAGGGCTGCAAACGTCCAGGCCGTCACCTCGATGGTCATCAGTCGGTGCTCGTGGGCCCAGTTCATGGCGGGCAGCACAAACGCCACCACCAGCATCACGTCCAGCACGGTGTAGATGCCGCCCAGGGTCATGCTGTCCAGAGAGTCGCGCAGCTCGTACACCGGGCGGCCGTTCGCGCCGAGGGTGCGGCGCATGCGCCACCACTCCAGCACCACGGCGGCAAAAAAGACGGGCATCAACAACACCAGCACCCAGTCACGCACCTGCGTGTGGCTCAGGGCATTCACCGCATGGCCCCAAACAGCAAACCAATCGGACATCACACACCACTCGGACGAGATCACGACAAGCAGGATCTTCCGACGACGCCCCCCATGCTGGCTTGACATCGTCAGACAAATTCTTGACGTATCGCGTCATTCTTCATGGGAACGCCTCCCGTGAAGTACCGATGGTCAGCCGCGCGACGGCTGGGCATGATCCGTTCATCTCAGGGTGGCCGAATGATGTCCGAGTCTCGCATTGCTGCTTCTTATGCCCGCTTGCTGCACGACTATCTGCAGCGGCAAGGTCACGATCCGTCTGCCGTTTTGGGTCCACAGACGTTGACCACGCAACACTTTGTGCCCATGGCGGTGTGGCAGACGTGGCTGGCCGCCGTGGATGACCACGAAGGTCGCCGTCCGGCGCTGGGCTTGCGCATCGCCGAGGGCGTCCGCGCCCAGCACTTTGGTGTGGTCGGGTACGCGGCGCTGGCGTGCGCCAACCTGGGCGAGGCGCTGCAGCGCATGGAGCGCTTCCACGCGTCGGTCTACGACGCCAATCCGGCGCACCTGTCGGTGCACGGCGACACCGTGTGCATCGAGTGGGGGGTGGCGCGTGGCCGGCCTGGCGCGCTGGTGGATGAAACCGGCCTGGCCTCGCTGGTGCAATTGTCCCGGGACCTGGTGGGCAAGCACATCCCGGCGCGCGAAGTGTGGTTTGTCAACGAGACTCCGGCAGACTTGGCGCCTTACCGGCAGTTCTTTGGTGGCGAGGTGCGCTTCGACATGCCCTGTACCCGGCTGGTGCTGGACGCGGCCTGGCTGGCCCATCCTTTGCGCAAGTCCGACCCAGAACTGCTGGCGATGATGGACCGCCAGGCAGAGGCCTTGCTGCAACTGGTGTCGCAGGTGCCATCGGCCATCGAGGCGTGGCGCCGCAGCCTGGTGCCCTTGATTCGCGAGGGCCGCACGACGCTGGCCGAGTTGGCGCGCCTGCACCACACCAGCCCCCGCAGCCTGCAGCGACGCCTGGCGGACCAGGGCACCACGTTCCAGGCCTTGCTGGACGAGACCCGGCGCCACCTGGCCGAGGCCCACCTCAAGGAGGGGCGGCTGGACCTGGCAGAGATCGCCTTGTTGTTGGGCTACTCCGAGCAAAGTGCGTTCACGCGCGCCTTCCGGGCGTGGACGGGGCAACCGCCCGCCCAATGGCGCAGGGCCCAATTGCGAGGAGCCTCATTGCCGGGGGCTTCTGTGCACACGCCCGCGCCATGAAGCCGATGAACGAGGGGGCGTGCGTGACCCTGCCTGCGGCCCCCGTCAACCTGCTCACACAGGGGCAGCCCTGTGTGGGCCGACATGCCGGCTGCCTGCCCATGGTGGACTTGCGCCACCTGCCCGCGCCCTGGGCCCGCTCGGCCTGGTGGCGGCGCTTTCACCACAAGCGCTGGCAGTACGTGGGCATCGGATCGTCCACGGTGTTCGTGGGGCTGGCGGTGGTGGACCTGGGCTGGGCGGCCACCGCGTTTGTGTATGTGTTCGATCGCCTGCGGCGTCGCCTGCTGCTGGATTGGTCTGCCGATGGTTTGCCCGGTTGGCATGGCAGTGTGTCTGACCACCCGGTCATGGGCATGCACAGCCGCTTCGAGGGCCGTGGGGGCACGCTGACCCTGACCCAGCAAGGCGATGGCGGCCCCTTGCAGGTGGACGTCCGGCTGCATGAACTGTCGTTGCAGGCCGCGCTGTCGTGGCACGATCGACCGCCATTCCTGCTGGCCGTGGGGCCGGTGGAGGGCGGCTCGCTGCACACCACCCACAAGTCACCCGGCCTGCCGGTGCAGGGCACGCTGCAGTGCCAGGGCCAGCACCTTGACCTGGGCAAGGCGGTGGCCTGCCTGGACAGCTCCAATGGGCTGCTGCCTCGGCGAACCCGCTGGCGATGGGCGTGTGCGCATGACCTGGACCTGGGCTTCAACCTCCAGTCGGGGTATTTTGGCGGACACGAAAACGCGCTGTGGCTGGACGGGCAACTGCGCCCCCTGGGCGCCGCGACCTTCCAGTTTGATGAAGGCAACCCGCTGGCCGAATGGCGCATCCGCACCGAGGACGACTTGCTGGACCTGAGGTTTCAGCCCGAGGGCGCCCGCAGCGACGACCGCCACTGGGGGGTGGCGGCCACGCGTTACGTACAGCCCGTGGGCACCTTTCACGGACGGGTGCGGGCCGACCAACGCAGCCCGTGGCGCCTGGTCGAGCACCTGGTGGGGGTGACCGAAGACCACGACTCCTTGTGGTGACCGCGCCCGACCGGGCCCTCACTCGTACTTCAGCCGCGCATCGTTGGGAATGCCTTTGATCGGGCATTCCGCCGTGCCCACGGTGGGGCGCGTGATGGCCTCCACCTTGGCCTGGGCGGCCATGGGGTCGGTGATCCACTCGCGGTAGAAGTCGTAAGGGCACTCGGCCACGCCCTTGTCGCCTTCGCCCGAGTTGATCTTGCCCGTGTAGCCGCGGTGCAGGAGCTTGAACAAATGGTTCTGCGATTGCGAGGTGGCGCGCGCGTCACGGATCAGCCGCTTGCTCAGCTGCGCGTACTGGATGCCGTAGTCCTCTTCGCCGCACTCGCCCAGCGTGCGCCCGTCGAAGCCGATGATGGCGCTGTGCCCGAAGTAGCTGTAGACGCCATCGAAGCCCGCCGCGTTGGCCACGGCCACGTAGCTGTTGTTGGCCCAGGCCATGGCCTTGGCCATCAACACCTGCTGGTCTTTGGCCGGGTACATGTAGCCCTGACAGCGCACGATCAGCTCGGCGCCCTTCATCGCGCAGTCGCGCCAGATCTCGGGGTAGTTGCCGTCGTCGCAGATGATCAGGCTGACCTTCATGCCCTTGGGGCCGTCCGACACATAGGTCTTGTCGCCGGGGTACCAGCCCTCGATCGGCGTCCACGGCATGATCTTGCGGTACTTCTGCACGATCTCGCCCTGGTCGTTCATCAGGATGAGGGTGTTGTAGGGCACCTTGTTGGGGTGGTCTTCGTGGCGCTCACCCGTCAGCGAGAACACGCCCCAGACCTTGGCATTGCGGCAGGCCTGCGCAAAGATGTCGGTCACGTCGCCGGGAATGCTCACGGCGGTGTCCATCATCTCCTGCTTGTCGTACATGATCCCATGGGTGCTGTACTCGGGGAAGATGACCAGGTCCAGGCCGGGCAGGCCCAGCTTCATGCCCTCGATCATCTGTCTGATCTTGTGGGCGTTGTCGATGACCTCGGCCGTGGTGTGCAGCCGGGGCATCTTGTAATTGACGACCGCGACGCCGACGGTGTCGTCGCTGCTGGAGATATCGCCGTGCAACATGGTGCGCTCCTGTCGGGGGTGGAAGACCCCTGATTCTGGAAAGCGCCTCGCATCCACCCAATACGTTGTTTGACGTACAAGTCCGCCCGCTGGCGGCACAATCGGGCTCATGTGGACACAGATCATCGAGGCCGACCTGGGCCACCCTGAGCACGCCGACGCCATCGTCATGCTGCTGGACGTGTATGCGCGCGACCCGGCCGGCGGCGGCCAGGCCTTGAACGATCGCGTGCGTGAGCGCCTGGTGCCCGAGTTGCGCAAGCGCACCGGGGTGCATGTGGCGCTGGCTTTCGAGGGCGATGAGGCCGTGGGCATGGCCATCTGCATGGAAGGGTTCTCAACCTTCGTGTGCGAGCCCCTGCTCAATGTGCACGACCTGGTGGTGCACCCGTCCCGCCGAGGGCAGGGCCTGGCTGGCCAGTTGCTGGCCGAGGTCGAGCGCATCGCGCGCCAGCGCGGCTGTTGCAAGGTCACGCTGGAGGTGCTGGAGGGCAACACCTCTGCGCAGGCCGCGTACCGCCGCGCCGGTTTTGAAGGCTACCAGCTCGACCCGGTCATGGGACGGGCCATGTTCTGGCAGAAATGGCTGTCTTGAGCAGCCCACCAAGGAGACCGACGATGTCTGATGCGCGAGCCACCTTCACCCGGATGGAACACAGCACCCAGGACGACTGGGCGGTGATCATGCCGCAGGCCATGAAAATGGCGCAGGGCCTGCCAGACCGGGTGCTGGCCCATTTGCGGCTGCTGGACGGGGATTTTGGCGGGTTTCCGGTGGACCGGCTGACCCATTGCCTGCAGGCGGCCACGCTGGCCGAGCGCGATGGCCGAGACGAGGAGTACATCGTGTGTGCGCTGCTGCACGACATCGGTGACACCCTGGGCAGCTACAACCATCCAGACATCGCCGCGGCCATCCTCAAGCCCTTCGTGAGCGAAGCGCACTTGTGGATGGTGCAGCACCACGGCATCTTCCAGGGCTACAACTTCTTTCACCACATCGGGCTGGACCGCCACATGCGTGACCAGTTTGCCGAGCACCCACACAGCGCCTTGACGGCCGAGTTCGTGGCCCGGTACGACAACCCGGCCTTCGATCCAGCGGCCGCCTTCCAGCCTTTGAGCCACTTTGAGCCCATGGTGCGCCGCGTGATGGCCGCCCCCAGGCAATCGGTGTACAAGGCAGCGCTCGCCGCCTCGCCGACGCGCTGAGGCCTCAGCCCTTCATGAGCTTGCGCGACAACCACACCGAGCCGGGCTGGTACCACGAGCCCAGCAAGCGCACAAAGAAATCCATCAGCTTGGCGTCCGGGCCCACCAGCACGCGACGCTGATTGCGCTCCACCGCCCGCAGGATCTGCAGGGCGGCGCTTTCGGCCGTGGTCACGTTGAGCATCTTGTCAAAGCGCGAGCGGGCCGCTTCGGCTTGCCCGCCGGTGGCCTGGTCCATGCTCTGGTCCATCTTGGCCGCCCGGGCGATGTTGGTGCGGATGCCACCCGGGTGCACGCAGGTGGCGCTCACGCCGCACTTCTCCAGGTCCAACTCCTGACGCAAGGCTTCGGTGAAGCCGCGCACCGCGAACTTGCTGCTGTTGTACGTGCCCTGGGTGGGCGAGGCCAGCAGGCCGAACAGGCTGGAGGTGTTGACGATGTGGCCCTCGCCGGCGCGCTTGAGGTGCGGCAGGAAGGCCTGCGTGCCCCACACCACACCCCAGAAATTGATGCCCATGATCCACTGGAAGTCTTCGGGTTTGACGGTCTCCAGGAAGGCGCCCAGGGCCACGCCGGCGTTGTTGAACACCAGGTTGACCTTGCCGTGGTCCCGCGCGGCCTGATCGGCCCAGGCGAACACCTCGTCGCGGTCGGCCACATTCACCTTGGCGGTGGTGACCTTCACGCCCAGCTTGCCGGCCAGAAGGGCGGTCTCGGCCAGGCCGGCCTCGTTCACGTCACTCAGCGCCAGGTGGCAGCCGCGGCGGGCCAGTTCCAGCGCCAGGGTGCGCCCCATGCCGGAGGCCGCGCCGGTGATGGCGGCCACTTTGCCGTTGAAGTTCTTCATGGTCGGGGTTCCTTGATCAACTGAAGCGGTGGTGCGCGGGCTTGAAGGCCTTGCACATCTGGCGGAAGGTGAAGCTGAAGCCCGGGAACATGGCGATCACGTGGCCGCTCTTGCTCTTGTACCAGCTGTTGCAGCCGCCCCAGTGCCACACGGTTTTCTTCATCTCGCGGTGGATCATGCTGGTGTAGTCGGCCTCGGCCTGCGTGGTCACCTCGATGGTCTTGGCGCCTTTCTTTTCGGTGGCGGCGATGGCGCGTGCGATGTACTCCATCTGCGCCTCGATCACGAAGATGGCCGAGGTGTGGCCGATGCCGGTGTTGGGGCCCGTGACCACGAACAGGTTGGGGAAGCCCGGCATCATGGTGCCCAGGTAGGCGCGTGGGTATTCGGCCCAGTACTGCGCCACGGTGGTGCCGCCCTGGCCGATCACTGGGTAGCTGATCACGCCGTCGGTGGCGTCGTAGCCGGTGGCGTAGACGATGGCGTCCACATCCACCTGCTCGCCCTTGGTGGTCAGGATGCCGCGTGCGTTGATCTCGGCGATGCCGTCGTCCTTGGTGTGCAAGGACACATTGGGCCGCGCCAGCGCCGGGTACAGCGTGCTCGACAAGATGATGCGTTTGCAGCCGATGGTGAAATCGGGCGTGACCGCCGCTTGCATCTTCGGGTCTTTGAGTTGCGCCTTGATGTGTTGTTGGGCGGGACGCTGCGCGACCAGGTGCAGGCCCAGCTTGCTGTACTTGAAGCCCAGCATGCGCAGCTCCAGCTCCCAGTAAATGGCCGTGCGCAGCATCTTGTAGATGAGCTTGTTGCCCAGCAAGGCGCGCTGCCAGGGCTTGAAGACCCGGTCAGGGCGCGGCAGCACCCAGTGTGGTGTGCGCTGGAACACGTGCAGCTTGCCCAGCTTGGGCGCGATGGCCGGAATCACCTGTGCGGCCGAGGCGCCGCTGCCGATGATGGCCACGCGCTTGCCCTCCAGCGGGTAGTCGTGGTTCCAGTTGTTGGTGTGCCAGGTGGTGCCCTCGAAGGTGTCGCGGCCCTTGAAGTTGGGAATCACGGGTGTGGACAAGGGCCCCGAGGCGTTGATGAGGTATTTGGCCAGGAACTGCCCTTGGGTGCTGGTGTCGATCACCCACAGCTTGCGGGCCTCATCCCACTGCACCTGCTGCACATCGGCGTTCAGGCGCACCTTGTCGTCCAGCTTGTGCTTCTTGATGCAGTACTTGGTGTACTCCACCAGCTCGTGCTGTTCGGCGAACATCTGCGACCAGGGATAGGGCTCGAACGACAGCGAGTACAGCGGCGACTGCACGTCCACGGCTGCACCGGGGTAGCTGTTCTGGCTCCAGGTGCCCCCGATCCAGGGGCGGCGCTCCAGGATCAGGAAGTCGTCGACGCCGATGCGGCGCAGGTAGTGGGCGGCGGCCTGGCCGCCGAAGCCGCTGCCGATGATGATCGCGGTGAACTGCTGCATGTTGAGGGGGCGCGTGGTGGGCGTTACAAGTGAAGATGAATGTCGTCAGTTTACAAGTGACGATGAATGTCGTCAAATACGGGGATGACCCGATCCTCTGTTTCGTCCTCGTCGGGGCGTGCCTATGCCGGCGAAAGCCTGGGCGAACGCGTGGCGCGCCGACGAGCGCAGTTTCTTGAAGCCGGGCTGGAGGTGTTCGGCACCACCGGCTACCGCACGGCCACCGTGCGGCAATTGTGTCGACAGGCGGCGTTGACGGACCGGTACTTTTACGAGTCTTTTGGCGGCCTGGAAGACCTGCTGGTGGCCGTGTACGAGCGCCAGTTCGACCAGTTGCAGCAGGTGGTGTTGCAGGCCCTGGCGGAGGACGCGGTGTTGAGCGATCCGATGTCGGCCGTGGAGGCCGGCCTGCAAGCGCTGTTTGACATGGCCTCTGACCCCCGCGTGGCGCGGGTGTGCTGGCTGGAGGTTCTGGGCGTCAGCCCCCGGGTGGATGCGGTGTACACACGCACCTTCGAGCGGTTTGCGAGCCTGGTGGTGGCGTTTGCCCGGCAGCGTTTTCCCAACCTTGACGTCTCTGACGACGAGGCCCGGGTGCTGGGCTATGCGCTGATCGGCGCGGTCAGTCTTCCCGTGCAGCAGTGGCTGCTGGGCGGCTACCAGGAGGAGCGCGCCACGCTGGTGGCGGCGACCGCCCGGGTCTACCGCAGCGTGATCGCCAGCCTGGCGTGAGCCTTTGGAACTGACCTCAGTGGCTGATCATCCACGGGCGCTTGGTGGGAAAGGCTTTGGCCCCGTTGGGCGCCGTGACCGTCGCGCTGCGGATGCCTTTGCTCGTGCTGCAGCAGCCACAGCCTGAGGGGTGGCGCAAGCGCCCATAATTTCCATACGCGCCCTCGGCGTAGCCCTTTGAACTCATGGGCGCATGGCGCGCTGTTTCATTGCGGTCCATGGCCGTGCGTGTGTCGCTGCTCAGGCAGGCCAGGCGTGGGGCGCTGACGAACACGCGCGGTGATGCGGTGCCGCAGTCGGGACAGGCGGCCGGCTCGTTGCGCTCGGCCAGGCTGCGAAAGGCGTCGAAGCCCCCGCAGCTCGGACAGTCGTAGTCGTAGGTGGGCATGCGGGGGCTCCTGGCTTCAGCGTTGCACTGTCACTTCACGATGTCGTACGAGATCGGCATGTCGATGCTGCCATCGAGCATCTTCACGGGGCCCGAGGCCGTCGGGTTGATGTCGAAGTCGAAGATCTCGGTGGGCAGCCACAGCGTGGCGCAGGCGTTGGGGATGTCGACCACGCCGCTGATGTGCCCCTGCACCGGCGCTGTGCCCAGGATCGAATACGCCTGAGCCTTGGAGTAGCCGAACTTGGTCAGGTACTCGATGGCGTTCAGGCAGGCCTGGCGGTAGGCCACGTGCACGTCCAGGTAGTGCTGCTTGCCTTGCTCGTCCACCGAGATGCCCTCGAAGATCAGGTAGTCCTTGTAGTTGGGCGTGATGGGGCTGGGCTTGAAGATGGGGTTCTTGATGCCGTACTTGGCCATGCCGCCCTTGATCAGCGTGACGCGCATGTGCACCCAGCCGGCCATCTCGATGGCGCCGCAGAAGGTGATCTCGCCGTCGCCCTGGCTGAAGTGCAGGTCGCCCACGCTCAGGCCCGCGCCCTCCACGTACACGGGGAAGAAGATCTTGGAGCCGCGTGACAGGTCCTTGATGTCGCAGTTGCCGCCGTGTTCACGCGGGGGCACAGTGCGGGCGCCTTCGGCCGCAATCTTCTCTTTGACCTCGCCCGTGGCCTTGCCGGCGTGCGTGGTTTTGGCAAAGGGCGGGTTGGCCAGCGGCGGCACGCGATCCGGCTGGGTGGCGATGAAGTCCACCTCGCGCTCGTTCCACATGGCCAGCATCTTCGGGTCGGGCAGGCAGCCGATCAGGCCAGGGTGGATGAGGCCCGCGAACTCGACGCCGGGGATGTGGCGGCTCTTGGTGAACATGCCGTTGAAATCCCAGATGGACTTCTGTGCGTTGGGGAAGTGCTCGGTGAGGAAGCCGCCGCCGTTGTTCTTGCTGAAGAAGCCATTGAAGCCCCACAGGCTGTCGGGCTTGGCGCCGATGTCCAGCAGGTCCACCACCAGCAAGTCGCCAGGCTCGGCGCCCTTGACGCCCACCGGGCCCGACAAGAAGTGCACCGTGGTCAGGTCCACATCGCGCACGTCGTCGGCGCTGTCGTTGTTCTGGATGTAGCCGCCCGTCCAGTCGTAGGTCTCGAGCACGAAGTCGTCACCCGGGTTGACCCAGCAGGCCATCGGGATGTCGGGGTGCCAGCGGTTGTGCACCATCGGGTTGTTGTAGGGGGAGTCTTTGAGATCGACCTTGATCAGGGTTTCGGGCATGACGTGCTCCTTGGTACGAACGAATCAGACGGACAAATAGGCTTTGATGCGATCGGCATCCGTGTCGGCGCGGGTGGTTTCATGCACCAGCCGGCCGCCTTCAATCACGAACAGGCGGTCGGCCACGTCCATGGCGAAGCTCAGCACCTGCTCGCTCACGACGATGGTGATCTCGCGCAGCTTGCGGATCTCGTTGAGCGCCTTGGCGATGTCTTTGATGATCGAAGGCTGGATGCCTTCGGTGGGCTCATCGAGCAGCAGCACCTTGGGGTTGGTGACCAGGGCGCGTGCGATGGCGAGTTGCTGTTGCTGGCCGCCCGACAGGTTGCCGCCCTTGCGGTGCTTCATGTCGAACAGCACAGGGAACAGCGCATAGATCTCGTCGGGGATGCGTTTGTTCTTGGCATTCTCCAGACCGGTCTGGATGTTCTCTTCCACCGTCAGGGTGGGGAAGATCATCCGGCCCTGTGGCACGTAGGCGATGCCCTTTCTCACGCGCTGGTAGCTTTCGTCCTTCACAACGCTGCTGCCGGCCACGGTGATTTCGCCGGCCTTGGTGGGCAGCACCCCCATCAGGCTCTTGAACAGCGTGGTCTTGCCCATGCCGTTGCGGCCCATGATGGCCACGGTTTCGTTCTTGTTGGCCTCGAACGAAATGCCATGCAGCGCCTGGCTCTGGCCATAGGCCACGAACAGATCCTTGACTTCCAACATGCTGTGATCCTTTCTCTGGCCGATCAATGGCCGAGGTAGACGTCAATGACCTTGGGGTCGCTCTGAACCTGATCCATCGTGCCTTCGGCCAGGATCTTTCCCTGGTGCATCACCGTGACCTTGGAGGCGATCTGCTTGACGAAGTCCATGTCGTGTTCGATCACGATCATCGAGCGGCCCTTGCAGATGCGCTTGAGCAGGTCGGCAGTGAGCTCGCGCTCTTTGGCGCTCATGCCGGCGATCGGCTCATCCAGCATCAGCAGCTCAGGCTCTTGCATCAGCAACATGCCGATCTCCAGCCACTGCTTCTGGCCGTGGCTCAGCAGGCCGGCCTCGGTGTCGAGCTTGTCGGCCAGGCCGATTTCTTCGGCCACCACCTGCATCTTGGCCTTGACCTCGTCGGTGCACTTGAACGCCAGCGCACCCAGCACCGAGCGGCCCCGGGGGTACGACACTTCCAGGTTCTGGAAGACGCTGAGGTTCTCGTAAATGGACGGTGTCTGGAACTTGCGCCCCACACCAGCGCGCACGATGGCGTGCTCGGACTTCTTGGTCAGCTCTTGTTCCTTGAACTGGATGCTGCCCGTGCTGGACTTGGTCTTGCCGCAGATCAGGTCCAGCAGCGTGGTCTTGCCGGCGCCATTGGGGCCGATGATCACGCGCAGCTCGTTCTTGTCCACGTAGAGGTTGAGGCTGTCGATCGCCTTGAATCCATCGAAAGACACGGTGAGGTCTTCGATGTAGAGCACGAATTCCTTGGGGCTCATGGTCGGTTCCTTGCTGGTGTCGTTGGGTCAGGCCTGTTGTCCGCTCATGCCGCCTGGCAGGCCGCCCACGTCCTTGCCCGATTTCGGGGGCGGCGGCTCGGGGTAGCTGGCCTGGGCAAGCGCCACGCCTTCACGGATTGCTCGGCGTTCGATCTGCTTGCTGCGCCACCAGGGCTTGATCTTTTCTTCCCACAGACCGGCCAGGCCGTTGGGGAAGGCCATCGTCACGCCGATGAACAGGGCGGCCATCAGGAAGAGCCACAGATCGGGGGCGGATTCGGAGAAGTAGGTCTTGCCGAAGTTCACCAGCAAGGCGCCGTAGATGGCGCCCACCAGGCTCATGCGGCCACCCACGGCGGCATAGATGACCATCTCGATGGAGGGCACGATGCCCACAAAGGAGGGCGACATGAACCCCACCTGCAGCGAGAACATGGCGCCGCCGATGGCCGAGATGCCCGCCGACAGGCAGAACACGAAGACCTTGAACATGGACACGTCGTAGCCCGAGAAGCGCACACGGTCTTCCTTGTCACGCATGGCCAGCAGCAGCGTGCCGAGCTTGGACGACTGAACCCAGCGACACAGCAGCACACACGCGATCAGCAAGGCGCAGCACACGTAGTACAGCACCATGCGGGCTTCGTCGGTGCGGATGTCCCAGCCGTTCAGGGTCTTGAGGTCGGTGATGCCGTTGACGCCGCCGGTGTAGCCCTGCTGGCCGATGATCAGCACCGTCAGCACCAGGGCCACGGCCTGCGTGATGATGGCGAAGTACACACCGCCCACACGCCGCTTGAACATGGCAAAGCCGATGATGAAGGCCAGCAGCATGGGCACCGCCACCACGGCGATCAAGGCGAAGGCCAGGCTGTTGAACGGCTCCCACCACCAGGGCAGGGCGGTGAGCTGGTTCCAGTCCATGAAGTCGGGGATGCCGGGGGTGGACTGGATGCTGGTGCTTTCGGGGTCCGAGGCCTCCAGCTTCAGGAACATGGCCATGCAGTAGCCACCCAGGCCAAAGAACACCCCCTGGCCCAGGCTGAGGATGCCGGCGTGGCCCCACAGCATCACCAGGCCCAGTGCGACAAAGGCGTAGGTCAGGTACTTGCCCACCATGTTGAGCCGGAAGGCGTCCAGGCTCAGCGGGAACACCACCAGCAGCACCACGGCCAGCAGCAAGAGGCTGCCCAGTTTTTGTTGGTTCATCCAGTTTGTGATCGCATTCATGTTGATACTCCCGTGGCGATGTCAGCGGCGAACCTTGGAGGCGAACAGACCTTGTGGACGCAGCATGAGGATGCCGATCACCAGCAGCAGGGTCAGCACCTTGGCGTTCGATCCGCTCATGAAGAACTCCGAGATCGATTGCGTCTGGGCGATGCCGAACGCCGAAGCCACCGTGCCCAGCAGGCTGCCTGCGCCGCCGAAAGTGACCACCAGGAAGCTGTCGACGATGTAGAGCGAGCCGCTGGTGGGGCCGGTGGAGCCGATGGTGGTGAAGGCTGCGCCCGCCACGCCGGCGATGCCGCAGCCGATGGCAAAGGTCAGGCGGTCGGTTTGTTTGGTGTTGATGCCAATCGCGTTGGCCATCACCCGGTTGCTCACGGTGGCGCGCACCCGCAGGCCCCAGCGCGCCTTGTACAGCGCCACCAGCAGCAAGCCGGTCACCACCAGGGTCAGGCCCATCACGAACAGGCCGTTGATCGGGATGTCCAGTCCTTCAGCCGGCGCCCACGAGCCCATCAGCCAGTCGGGCAGGGTGGGGCTCACTTCCTTGGGGCCGAAGGTGGAACGAAACACCTGCTGCAGACCCAGGCTCAGGCCCCAGGTGGCCAGCAAGGTGTCCAGCGGGCGTTTGTACAGGTGCCGTATCAGCGCCCACTCCGTGAGCCACCCGGCAGCGAACGCGATCAGGAAGGCAGCCACGATGGCCACCGGAAAGTACATCTGGATCAGGCCCGGGGCAAAGCTCTCGGTGAGCACAGAGCCCAGGTAAATGGTGTAGGCGCCAATGGTCATGAACTCGCCGTGGGCCATGTTGATCACGCCCATCTGCCCAAAGATCACCGCCAGCCCCAGCCCCATGAGCAGCAACACCGAAAACAGGCTCAGCCCGGCAAAGCCTTGCATGAGCCCGATGTTGAACATGTCGGTCAAAGTCAAGTCCATCTTGATCACCCTCGCATCAGAAAAAACCTGCGCGGCCCGGCCAGCACAGGCGCGGGCCGCCGCAGGAAGCAGGTGGCATCCAAAGGGGCCACCTGCGCGCTCACACGGTCACTGATATCCCTTGGGGAAGGGGTTGGGTTCGATGAGCTCGGCCGATTCGGCCACCACCTTGAAGGTGCCGTCGGGCATGCCCTGGCCAATGCGGGCCTTGCTCCACAAGTGGTGGTTCTCGTGCACCTTCACATAGCCTTCGGGCGCGGTCTTCAGCTCGATGCCAGGCGAGGCGGCCACCACCTTGTCCACGTCGAAGCTGCCGGCCTTCTCCACCGCGGCCTTCCACAGCCACGGGCCCAGGTATGCGGCCTGCGTCACGTCGCCGATCACGGCCTTCGGCCCATAGGCCTTCTTGAACGCGGCCACGAAGGCCTTGTTGTTGGCGTTGTCCAGCGACTGGAAGTACTTCATCGAGCTGTAGAAGCCGGCGAAGTTTTCGCCACCCACGCCCGTCATTTCGTCCTCGGTCACCGACAGGGTCAGCAGGAACTGCTTGGCACCGGTGATGCCCGCGGCCTTGAGCTGCTTGTAGAAGGCCACGTTCGAGCCGCCCACCACGGCCGCGAAGATGCAGTCCGGGCGTGCGATCTTGATCTTGTTGATCAGCGAGTTGAAGTTGGTGTGACCCAGGGGGTAGTACTCCTCGCCCACCACCTTGCCCAGCTTGCCCACCGATTCGATGTGCTTGCGGGCGATCTTCATCGAGGTGCGCGGCCAGATGTAGTCCGAACCGACCAGGAAGAAGGTCTTGGCCTTCTTCTCTTTCGAGCCCCAGTCCAGCGACCAGATGATCTGCTGCGTGGCTTCCTGGCCCGTGTAGATCACGTTCTTGGACTGCTCCAGGCCTTCATAGAAGGTGGGGTAGTACAGCAGGCCGTTTTCTTTCTCGAAGATGGGCAGCACGGCCTTGCGCGACGCCGATGTCCAGCAGCCGAAGACGCAGGCCACCTTGTCGTTGACCAGCAGCTTCTTGGACTTCTCGGCGAAGGTGGGCCAGTCGGAGGCGCCGTCTTCCTTGATCACCTTGATCTTGCGACCCAGGATGCCGCCCATGGCGTTGATCTGGTCGATGGCCAGTTGTTCGGCCTGGATGGAGCCGGTTTCGGAAATGGCCATGGTGCCCGTGGCCGAGTGCAGCTGGCCCACGGTGACTTCGGTGTCGGTGATGGCCAGCTTGGTGGTGTTGACCTTCGCGGTCGGGAACTTCTGGGCGCTGGCCACGGCGGGCAGGCCGGCCACGGGCAGCGCGGCCAGGCCTTGCATCAGCAGGCGACGATGGCGGTCCATCTCGGTGCGCTGGGATGGGTTGTCGAACTGGTCATCACGGTCTTGGCTCATGAAAATGCTCCTTGCACAAAAAAGGGTTGCGCGTGTTGCGCATCGGTGCATGTCGTTCGCGGGATGCGTCACAGCGACCTGGGTGCAACGTTAAGGAGCCCTGGGTTTTCCATGAATACGTCAATTAACGTAGTGCACGCACATCGGGGGGTGCGCACACTGCTGGAGCGCTTCTTGCTGAAAGCATGTCTGCCGCGTTGTCCGGAGCCCGTTTGTGTCCGTTGCCCGACAGAAGATCTTTCGCATCCGCCGCGAATACAACTCCTGGGTTGCCAATGAAACCCTGGAGGACTATGCGCTGCGCTACACCCCGCGCACCTTCCGCAAGTGGAGCGAAATGCGCGTGGCCAACACGGCCTTTGGCGCGGTGTCGTTCCTGGCGCTGGAGGCCATCGGGGGGGCGATCGCCCTGAGCTACGGCTTCACCAACGCCTTGTGGGCCATCCTGGTGGTGGGGCTCATCATCTTCCTGACGGCGCTGCCCATCAGCTATTACGCGGCCAAGTACGGGCTGGACATGGACCTGCTCACGCGCGGGGCGGGCTTCGGTTATCTGGGCTCGACGCTGACATCCTTGATCTATGCCAGCTTCACGTTCATCTTCTTCGCGCTGGAGGCGGCCATCATGGCCTTGGCCATCCAGATGGTGTTCGACTGGCCGCTGGCCTTGTGTTATCTGATTTCCTCGTTGGTGGTCATTCCGCTGGTGACGCACGGCATCACCTTGATCTCGCGCCTGCAGATGTGGACGCAGCCCCTGTGGTTGGCCATGCTGGTGCTGCCCTTTGTGGTGATCGCCTGGAAGCAGCCCGACGCCTACGTGGACTTCACCAGCCTGTCGGGCCGGATCTCTGGCTCGTCGGATTTCGACCTGATCTCGTTCGGCATGGCCGCCACCGTGATCTTCTCGCTGGTGGTGCAGGTGGGTGAGCAGGTGGACTACCTGCGGTTCCTGCCAGAGAAGACGCGCGAAAACCGCTGGCGCTGGTGGGGGGCGGTGCTGGTGGCGGGCCCAGGCTGGATCGTGCCGGGCATGCTTAAGATGATCGCCGGGGCCTTTCTGGCCTTTCTGGTCATCCAGCGCGAGGTGCCCGTGGACAAGGCCATCGAGCCCACGCAGATGTACCTGGCGGCGTTCAGCGAGGTGTTCACGTCGTCCAGCTGGGCGCTGTGGGCCACCCTCATCTTTGTGATCGTCTCGCAGATCAAGATCAATGTCACCAACGCCTATGCCGGCTCGCTGGCCTGGTCCAACTTCTTTGCGCGTCTCACGCACAGCCACCCTGGGCGCGTGGTGTGGCTGGTGTTCAATGTGCTGATCGCCGTGTTGCTGATGACGCTGGGCGTGTTTGGCGCACTCGAGCATGTGCTGGGGCTGTACAGCAACGTGGCCATCGCCTGGGTGGGCGCCCTGGTGGCCGACCTGGTCATCAACAAGCCCCTGGGCTGGTCGCCGCGAGGCATCGAGTTCAAGCGCGCCCATCTTTATGACCTCAACCCGGTGGGGCTGGGTGCCACGATCCTGGCCGCCAGCGTGGCCATCGCGGGGCATGCGGGTCTGCTGGGCGAGGCCGTGCTGCCCTGGTCTCCGTTCATTGCGCTGGGCATCGCGTTGGTGGCCTCGCCGGTGCTGGCCTGGGCCACGCGGGGGCGCTTTTATCTGGCACGCCAACCCCGGCCGGTGTGGCGACCGGGCGAAATGGTCCGTTGCTCGGTGTGCGAAAACGAGTTCGAGTCCGAGGACATCGCCACCTGCCCTGCCTACGAGGCCCCCATCTGCTCCTTGTGCTGCACGCTCGAGTCGCGCTGCCACGATCGCTGCAAAAGCCGCTCTCGCGCGGCCGAGCAGGTCTCTGATGGCCTGGTGGCGCTCTTGCCTGTGCAGTTGTCGCGCCGCATGAACTTCCAGGTGGGGCACTACCTGGTGGTGTTCTTGTCGCTGGCGGCGCTGCTGGCGGCGGTGCTGGGCGTGGTGTATTACCAAGAGGGCGTGGTGCACACGGGCTTGCTGGCCGATGGCAGCATTGCTTCGGCGGCCTTGCAAGGCCCCTTCATCAAGGTGTATGCCCTGCTGCTGATGGTGGTGGCCGTGTGTGCGTGGTGGGTGGTGCTGGCCTCTGAAAGCCGGCGCATGGCGCAAGACGACAGCAACCGCCAGAACCAGCTGTTGCAGCAGGAAATCGACGCCCACCGACGCACCGATGCGGCCTTGCAGCAAGCCAAGGAGCTGGCCGAGGCGGCCAATCAGGCCAAGACCCGTTACGTGGCCGGCATGACCCACGAGCTGCGCACGCCGCTCAACAGCATCCTGGGCTACGCCCAGATCCTCATCAAGGGGCAGGGGCTCGATGCCCGTGGACGGCATGACGGACTGACCACCATCCAGCGCAGTGGCGAGCACCTCATGGGCTTGATCGACGGCCTGCTGGAGCTGGCCCGCATCGAGGCGGGCCGTTTGCGGCTGGAGCCTTCGCCCGTGCCCTTGCAGGCGTTTCTGGACGACGTGGTGCGCATGGTGAGGCCGCAGGCCGAGGCGCGCGGGCTGACGTTCGAGCTGCAGACCCGCGGCCGTGTGCCCGAGTGGGTGCAGGCCGATGCCAAGCGCCTGCGCCAGATCTTGCTGAACCTGCTGAGCAATGCGGTGCGCTTCACCGAACGTGGCAGCATCACGCTGCGCGTGGACGCCCGCCGTGAGGTCTTGCGTTTCGAGGTGCTGGACACCGGCATGGGCATCGCCCCTCAGGATCTGGACCGCATCTTTCTGCCCTTCGAGCGTGGTCGTGGGGGGCGCCGCATCGGTGAAACCGGCACAGGCCTGGGCCTGACCATCACCCACTTGCTGACCGAGCTCATGGGCGGAGAGTTGTCGGTGCGCAGCCAGCTGGGTGTGGGCAGCACGTTCATCGTGCGGCTGTACCTGCGCGAGATCTCTGCGCCCGTGCAGGCCCCGCTGGCGGTGGACGGACTGCCAGACCCCGTGGGCTTGCGGTCCATCGTGGGCTATGAAGGCCCGCGCCGCACCTTGCTCGTGGTGGACGATCAGCCCATCCAGCGGCACATGCTGGCGGGCATGCTCTTGCCGCTGGGTTTTGTGGTGCGCGAGGCGGCCAGTGGCAGCGAGGCGCTCGAAAGCGTGCGCAGCGATCCGCCTGATGCCCTCTTGCTGGACATCAGCATGGACGACATGGACGGCTGGGCCACGGCGCGCGCGCTGCGTGCCAGCGGGGTGACGTCGCTGCCCATCATCATCGTGTCGGCCAATGTGTTCGAGAACCGGCCCGAGAACCTGGAGGCGGCGTCCTGCCAGGCCTTTGTGGGCAAGCCCGTGATGGAGTCCGAGCTGCTGCGGGCCCTGGGCAGTGCCTTGGGGCTGAACTGGGTGACCCGCCACACCCAGGTGCCAGGCCACCGCCTCGGCAGCACGGCGCCACCGTCCGAGGTGGCGTCTGCCCTCGGTTCCTCAGATGTGCCCGCGCCGCCCGCCGACGCCGTCTGGGAGCTGAGCCGCCTGGCGCGCAAAGGACACGTGCAAGCCTTGCGCGAATCCTTGGCGGACTGGCGCCGCACGCACCCCGATCATGAGCCCCACTGGGTGCGCCTGCATGGCTGGATCGATGCCTTTGAACTGGATGCCGTGACGGCTTACCTGAGCCCATTTGTGGAGGAGGATCCGATCGATGAACCCCAAGCGTGAACAGCATGCCGGGACCGTGCTGGTGGTGGACGATGTGCCAGACACCTTGCGCATGCTGTGCGACGCCCTGATGCAGGAGGGCTACACCGTCCTGGTGGCCCGTGATGGCGAGCAGGCGCTGGAGCGGCTGGCGGCCATCGAGCCTGATGCCATCCTGATGGACGCGGTGATGCCCGGGCTCTCAGGGTTCGAGACCTGTCAGCGCATCAAGGCCCATGCCGTGTGGTCGGCCATTCCCGTCATCTTCATGACGGGCTTGTCCGACACGGCCGATGTGGTGGCCGGCTTCGACGCCGGCGGGGTGGATTACGTGGTCAAACCCGTGCGCATCGAAGAGGTGCTGGCCCGACTGAGCACCCATGTGCGCAATGCACGGGCCGCGCGTGAGGCCTGGCAGCGTGCCAGCGAGGCGGCCGCCCAACCCAGCCTGGCCGAGGCCGCCGTGTTGTCGCGGCTGGAAGAAGCCGCCCTGACGCCCCGTGAAACCGAAGTGCTGACCTGGGTGGCCCGGGGCAAGACCAACCGGGACATTGCCGACATCCTGGGCATGAGCCACCGCACGGTCAACAAGCACCTGGAACACATCTTCGAAAAGCTGGGTGTGGAAACCCGCGCTGCGGCGGCGGCCCTGGCCAGCCCCGTGCTGGCGGGCGGGGCCGGGGGGACTGGTGCGGCCTGAGCCCCGGTGCTACATTGCCAAGACCAATTTCAAACTGAGGAGAGTCGCATGCGCACCTGCCTGCCAACCTTGGGCGCCCTGGTCCTGGCGCTGAGTTCCAGTGTGGCGTCGGCCAACCTGCTTTACACCTTTGACAACGATGCGCAAGGGGTGACGTCCACCGGGGCGATTCTCACCGAGGGCTCGGGGTTTCTGACGCTGCAGGACATTGACGGAGCCGACATGGCGGTGTACTTGCCATCGGCTGACCTGGTCAACGGGTTGCAGTACCTGGGTGGCACGCTCTCATTTGATGCCATCAACCTCAATGGCGCCAGCAACGACTGGTTCTCGTTCGGCACGGTGCGCTTGAGTGGCGGTGGTCAGTTCGTCGAACTCGACATCGTGCCCGGCGCCGAGCCTGGCGGTGCATGGCAAACGTACGCCGTGGCGCTGGACGAAGCCACCTGGGGGCCCAGCCTGTCGGTGGTGCTGGCGCAGTTGTCCGGTGTGAGCATCACGCTGGAGTCGCACATTGGCTACGACAACAGCAATGGCGGCTTTGAACTCAATGGTGTGGACAACATCCGCCTGGCCGCTGCCGTGCCCGAGCCAGGCACTTGGGCGCTGGCCCTGGCCGGCCTGGCGATGCTGCCCTGGGTGGCCCGTCGTCAGTTGGCGAAGCGCCACTGAGGCCGGCCGCCCACGTCAAACTCAGGCTTTATTGCGCTTGAACAGTTTGCCCAGGCCGCCCAGCAAGGCGATACCGCCCAGCAGGATCACTTTGGCGAACTTGGCCAGAAAGGCCGCGGCCATGGCAAAAAAGCCCAACTTCTTCGCCGCCACGCCACCCACCAGCGCCGCCAACCCGTACTCTGCAACCTTGTCGGTTGACGAGTCGAAGTCGGCGTAGCGCTTGCCATCGCTGAAGCTCAGTGCGGCCAACAAGGTCTGAGCATGCGCTTTGTCCTGTGGGATGTCTGCCAGCGCGGTGATGAGGTTGAGCGTGATGTAGCCATCACGGCCCAAGGCATAGGTGTTGTAGTTGATGCTCATGGGGGCGTCTGCTGGGTCTCCCTTGTGGCGAGCCGACATGGACCACACCAGGCGATGGGTGTCGTTGCTGTAGTTGGGACGCTCCACCCAGTCAACGATCTCCAGTTCTGCGTGACCGTTCTTGCGGCGCTCTTCGTTGGCCGCCTCGGTGCCTTCTTTCAGGCTCTTGAAAAGATCGTCGACGTTCCAGTTTCGGGCATCGTCGTCCTGGATGTATCCAGATTCCTCGAATTCGGCGACGACCATCCAGTGCTGGTCATCGGCTTGCGGGAAGATCAGGCCCAGCTCTCGTGAGTCGGTGTGGTTGCCCATGGCCTGCATCAACTTGCTGGCAGCAGGCTCCGGCACCCACACGTAACCGGCCGGCAGCTTCAGCGTAGCCTGGTCGCGCAAGAGGATGTCGGCGGGCCCCACGATTTGCGCCGCCTCGACTTCGCGCAGGATGTCAGCCATCTGCTCGTCGCGCTGGCTGGCCCCAGCCGGTGACGCCAGAGCCAGGGTGATGGCCATCACCCCCGCCATGCCGATCCAAGAAAAAATGCGTGTCACCGCCTGCCGGACGGCGTTCAATGTGCAGATCATGCCCTGCTCCCTGTCTACTGTTTTCTGATGAATCAGCTTAACAGAACCAGGTGACGCTTTGAACAGCGTGGCGGTGGCCTTCAGTCGCTCCAGCAGACCTGCTGGCGTCCATCGAGGTGGCGAACCACGCCACCGTGTACGCTCAGTTGCTCATCGACCAGCCAGCGCACCGCCTGCGGGTAGATCTGGTGCTCTTGGACCAGCACTCGCGCAGCCAGCGTGTCGGCCGTGTCGTCGGCCCGTACCGGCACCGCTGCTTGCAGGATGATGGGGCCGTGGTCCAACTCGGGCGTCACGAAGTGCACCGTGGCACCGGCCAGCTTGCAGCCCGCCTCGATGGCCCGCTGGTGCGTGTGTAGCCCCGGGAAGGCCGGCAGCAGCGAGGGGTGGATGTTGAGCAGCCGGCCTTCGTAACGGCGCACAAAACCCTCGGTGAGGATGCGCATGAACCCGGCCAGCACCACCACGTCGGGCTGAAATCCATCGATCACCTGGGCCAACTCGGTGTCGAAGGCCTCACGGCTGCCAAAGGCCTTGTGGTCGACCACCGCCGTGGCGATGCCGTGAGCCGCCGCAAACTGCAGGCCGGAGGCGTCGGCCTTGTTGCTGATGACGGCGGCGATGCGGGCGGGCCAGCCTTCGCGCTGGCAGGCGTGCACGATGGCTTCCATGTTGGAGCCGCGGCCGCTGATGAGGATGACGATGGATTTCATGGTGAGCCCGGGATTTTAGCGGGGCGCCTAAAATGGCGGGATGACCCAACGCGTCCTCACCGGCATCACCACCACCGGCACCCCCCACCTCGGCAATTACGTGGGGGCCATCCGCCCCGCCATCGCGGCCAGCCGCGAGCCCGGCGTGGAGAGCTTCTTCTTCCTGGCGGATTACCACGCCCTCATCAAGTGTGACGACCCGGCGCGCATCGCCCGGTCGCGGCTGGAGATCGCCGCCACCTGGCTGGCCGCCGGCCTGGACACCGAGCGCGTCACGTTCTACGCACAAAGTGACATCCCCGAGATCACCGAGCTGAACTGGCTGCTGACCTGCGTGACCGCGAAGGGGCAGATGAACCGCGCCCACGCCTACAAGGCGTCGGTGGACGCCAATGTGGCCAAGGGAGAAGACCCCGACGCCGGCGTGACGATGGGCCTGTACTGCTACCCGGTGCTGATGGCCGCCGACATTTTGATGTTCAACGCGCACCGCGTGCCCGTGGGCCGCGACCAGGTGCAGCACATCGAGATGGCGCGGGACGTGGCCCTGCGCTTCAACCACCTGTACGGCGCCGGCAAAGAGCTGTTTGTGCTGCCCGAGGCCGAGATCGAAGAGGCCGTGGCCACCTTGCCCGGGCTGGATGGCCGCAAGATGAGCAAGAGCTACGACAACACCGTGCCCTTGTTCGAGGGGGGCCCCAAGGCCCTGAAAGACGCCGTGGCCCGCATCGTGACCGACTCCAAGCTGCCGGGCGAGCCCAAAGAGCCCGAGGGTGCCCACCTGGTCACGATCTTTGATGCCTTCGCCGATGCCGGGCAGCGCGAGGCGTTCCGTGCCGATTTGCGCGCCGGCCTGGCCTGGGGTGAGGCCAAGCAGCGCCTGGTGGACCTGATCGAAGCCCATGTGGGGCCCATGCGCGAGCGCTATGCCGAGTTGGTGGCCCACCCGGCTCAGATCGAATCGGTGTTGCAGGCCGGGGCCGACAAGGCCCGTGCGCGCGCCACGCCGTTCCTGAAGGAGTTGCGCCACGCCGTGGGCCTGCGCCGCATGGTGGCGTCGGGCGCGGTGCAGACCGACGCACCGTTGACCGCCAAGCCAGCGGCGCCCGTGTTCAAGCAATACCGCGAGGCCGACGGGCAGTTTTATTTCAAGTTGAGCACCTCAGCCGGGGACACCTTGCTGCAAAGCCAGGCCTTTGCCGACGGCCGCGAGGCCGGGCAGTGGGTGAAGCGATTCAAGCAAGAAGGCGCCGCACCCTTGGGGGATGCACCCGTGTCGCTGGCCGACGGCGTGGCGCAGGCCGATGTCATCGCCGCGCTGGATGCACTTCAAGCCCACGAGGTCGAACTGGCGGCTGCCAAGGCCGCCAATCTGGCCGCAAATCGGGCCGCCAACAAGTCAGGAACCTGAGGTGGCCGGCATCCACATCACCGACATGGAGTCGGCGATCAACTGGTGGCGCGAGAAAGAGCGTGCCACGCCGGCAGGCTTGCTGGAGTTGGGCCCTGAGGTGCAGGCCTTGGCGCAGGTCTATGCGCTGATGGTGTACTACCGCGAGACCGAGTGCGACGAAGACTCCATGCCGCGCCAGGCTTACCGAGCGTGGCTGGCCTGGTACGACACCACGCAAGACACCCCCTGCATCGCGATCTGCTCCACCAGCCAGGGCGACGACCTGTGCAAGGGCTGCGGGCGCACCTTCGACGAGGTGCAGCTGTGGCCCGAAATGAGCCCGGCCGAGAAGCGCGCCACCTGGCGGCGCATCACGATCGAGTCCAGCGCCTGGCGCTTCAACCGCTACGCGGAGCGCGCGCCAGATCAGGCGGGCCGCACCACGTCGTCCGACTGATCGGCCGGGACGACGGTCGAGACGGTGGAGGCGGGCACGGGGCGGCCCTTGAGGCGGTCGCGCACCACCTTGGCCATGAAGGGGCCGATGGTCTTCAGGAAGGCCCACAGGTCGGCGCGGGCAATGCACGGCAGTTCGGTGCCTTGGGCCCAGGTGGGGTTCAGGCGCTCGAAGTGACGGATGTCCGGGTCGCGGCGCATGGCGTCGGTGATGTCGGCCACCTCGGGCTTGAGGCGGTTGGCATCGTCACCAAACTCCAGCAGCATGGTGTCGCGGTTGAGCTTGCCCGGGAACATCGCTTCGCAGTACTCGGCCACCATGTCGGTCATGGCCGGGTTGTCTTCGCCACGGCGAGGGTAGTAATCAGGGAAGTTGCGGGCCATCAGCAGGTAGGTTTTGTAGCCCTTGCTGATCAGCAGCCAGTACTGGGGCGTGAGCGGGGCCTTGAGGGCCTCGATGAAGATGCGCCAGGCGAACGCCTTTTGCAGGGTGCGCGAGCCCCGGTGCGCACCTTCGATGATGGTGTCGCCACTGAACAGGCCCTTGGCCTTGCGGCCGGCCAGCTGAAACTCGTACACGCCCAGGGTGGAGAAGCCCACGATCTCGCCCGTGTCGCGGCGGCGCACGATGAAGGCGCCATCCTTGCGTGACAGGTCGTCCAGAAAGGTGTCCAGCGGGCTGCTGGCGTAGTGGGCCTCGAACAGTGCGTGCATGCGCAGGATGTCTGGCAGGCTGAGGGTGCGAACTTTCTGGTAGCGGGTGGTCAGCATGATGTTGGCGCTTTATGTGTCGTTGTGTCAGTGAATGTTCCTTCACGACGCCGCGCCGCCTCACCGGGTTTCTCTGTACGAATCTCGATAAACGCTCACTCGGGGGGTGTTTGAAATGTGCGCTATTTCACTAGGTAGATGGGTCAATCGTTCGTTTGAAACGGGGGTATGGGGTGGTGCCCTGTCGGATAGCGCTCTTTGGCCGGCTGGCCCTCCAGCGGCGGCATGTCGATGGTCTGTTCGGGCACCTGCTGGTCGGGGAGGTGGTCCAGCAGGTGGCGGATCAGGGTGAGCCGGCCCAGGCGCTGGTCGTTGAAGTCCACCAGCGTCCAGGGGGCCTGTTCGGTGTGGGTGGCTTTGAGCATGGCGTTGCGCGCCTGGCCATACTCGGCGTACTTGGTGCGGGCCACCACGTCCACCGGCGACAGCTTCCAGCGTTTCAGCGGGTCGTCCAGGCGTTCGGCAAAGCGTTGTTCTTGCTCGGCCTGGTCCACACACAGCCAGTACTTGAACAGCAAGATGCCGTCGTCGGTCAGCATGCGCTCGAACAAGGGGGCCTCGCGCAGGAAGCGCTTGTATTCCTCGTCGGTGCAAAAGCCCATCACCTTTTCCACCCCGGCCCGGTTGTACCAACTGCGGTCGAACAGCACCACGTTGCCGGCCGAGGGCAGGTGGGGCACGTAGCGCTGGAAGTACCACTGGCTGCGCTCCAGCTCAGAGGGCTTGCTCAGCGCCACCACCTGGCAGCGACGAGGGTCCAGCACCTCGGAGATGGCCCGGATGACACCGCTTTTGCCCGCCGTGTCGCGGCCCTCGAAGATCACCAACAGGCGCTTGTGGTGGTGGGCCAGCCAGCGTGACATCTGCAGCAGTTCGTGCTGCATGGGCTCCAGGGCGGCTTCGTAGTCTTTGCGGTTGAGGCGGGTGGAAGCGGTCTTTGATGGTTTTGCCATTTGAAAATCCTCGCCCGGTGGGCTGTTCGCTTTGATCCAGATCATGGGCGCGTTTCTTTCCGCGATCCACGTTCTCAAGTTTGAATTGGCGCGGTCGTAACACCGGTCGTCAAACCGATCGGACATGCACATGATGAACCTGTTTGCCTCCAGCCGGCCTCAGTCGGGCACCTTCGATGGGCAGTCCTTGCCCGGCTCGTTGCGCCAGATGGGGGTCAAGGGCCGTTCAGGTGTCCTGGCGGTGTTCGTGCCGCCCCGGGTGGACCTGGCGCGGGTCAATCAGGCGCTGCAGGCGATGGCCCCGCAGGACATGACCGTGGTTTGTCTGTCGTCCACCGGCGCCTTGTGCAGCCAGACGGGTTCGGTGTACTGCGATGCCGAGGGTCCTCGCTGCAGCTGGATGTTCCTGCCGTCCGGGCTGGTGGTCCGACATGAGTTGCATGTGATCGATTTGAACGTGCAAGGTCCGCATGACGCCAGGGCCCGCGTGGCGGCCATCCGTCAGGGACTGGACCGTGTTCAGGTGGGCATGCCCTTGTCGGCCGATCGCCACTTTGCCCTGGTGTACTGCGACGGGGTGTCTGCGTCTGAAGGTTTTCTGATGCAGGCCTGGTACGCCAGTGCCCGCTTCCCGTGTCTGGCCATCGGCGGCTCGGCCGGCGGTGCGCTGGAGTGGGGCAAAACCTTCATCGGCACGCGCCAGGGGGTGTTGCAGCACCAGGCGGTGGTGATCTTTTGTGAAATGGCCGCCGGCAAGTCGTTTGCGCCGTTCAAGAGCCAGAACTTCGAGCCCACCAACAAGAGCTGGCTGGTGGCGCAGGCCGACCCCGTGTCGCGCACGGTCAGCACGGTGTTTGATGATCAACACCGCCCTCAGCCCATCACCGAGGCCTTGTGCGCGCATTTTCAGTGCGCCCCAAGTCAGTTGGTGCAGCGCCTGAGCGACCATACCTTCGCGGTTCAGGTGGACAAGTCCTACTTCATCCGCTCGGTCGCGAGCATGGGTGACGACTGCATCACCTTCTTTTGCGACCTGGAGTTTGGCGACCGCCTGCACCTCATGCGCGCCACCCGTTTTGTGGACAGCACAGAGCGCGACTGGCAGCAGTTTCTGTCAGGCAAGCCCAAGCCGTCGGGGGTGCTGATCAACGACTGCGTGCTGCGGCGGGTGAACAACGCCCAGGCGCTGGGGCAGGCCCATTTTTTCCAGGGGGTGCCTGCGGCCGGTTTTTCCAGCTTTGGCGAGGTCATGGGGGTGCCCATCAACCAGACGCTGACCGCCTTGGTGTTCTTCGACGGTGATGCGCGCGCCATGACCCGGTTTCCGGTGGATTACGCGGCCTACTCGGCCCACTACGCTCAACGGGCCTTGTACCGTTGGGAGGCCCTGCACACCATCCAGTCGGACATGGTGAACCGCATCGTGCGGTACCAGCAGGGCATCGAGCCCTTGTTGCAGGCCTTGCCCCGCCTGGAGCAGGCCACCTCCACCCAGTCCGACGCGCTGGACCTGGCGGAAAACAGCATCCGCAGCCTCAGCGACACGGCCTCGCAAACGCAGGATGCCCAGCGCAACCTGGGCACCGAGCTGACCGAGCTGGAGCGCATCTCCAACGGCATCAGCCAGATCACCCACGGCATCAGCCGCATCGCTGATCAGACCAATCTGCTGGCGCTCAACGCGGCGGTGGAGGCGGCCAGGGCAGGGGAGTCTGGCCGGGGCTTTTCGGTGGTGGCCGATGAGGTGCGTCGCCTGGCGCAATCGTCCAAAAGCCAGGCCGACGCCACCCGCAAGGACATTGACGGCGCGGTGGACGCCATCGCCCGCATCCGGGAGGTGGCGGCGCGCACGGTCGAAACCACCCAGGGCATGGCCAGCCAAAGCATGTCGGCGGCCGATCGCATTGCCTTGATGAGCGCGCAGACCAGCGAAGAACGCCGCAACATCACGGAGGCGATCGGCAAGCTCAAGGACCTGGCGCGCAGCGTGGATGCGATGAACGAAAGCGTGGAGCAGGTGGCCATGCTGACGCGCCTGGCGTCCACATGATGGGGACTTGAGCGCTTCGGGAGCCCGCAGCCTCGATAGAATCGAGGCATGAGCGACGCCCCTTCCGATTCCACCCACAAGCCCACCAACTTCCTGCGCGGCATCATCGACCGCGATCTGGAGCAGGGCACCTACGCCAGCCGCCGCTGGGCCGGCACGCCAGGCGATGCGGCCCACCACGAGGCGGGCCAGCCCGATCCGGCCAAGATCCGCACCCGGTTTCCGCCCGAGCCCAACGGCTACCTGCACGTGGGCCACGCCAAGAGCATCTGCCTGAACTTTGGCCTGGCGCGTGATTACGGTGGCGTCTGCCACATGCGCTTTGACGACACCAACCCCGAAAAGGAAGAGAAGGAGTACGTGGACTCCATCCTGGACGCGGTGACGTGGCTGGGCTTTGGCTGGACGTCGAGCTTCAACGGGCAGGCCGAGAGCCACCTGTACTACGCCAGCAACTACTTCGACTTCATGTACCGCGCGGCCGAGGCGCTGATTGCCGCCGGCCTGGCGTATGTGGACGAGCAGACGCCCGAAGAGATGAAGAAAAACCGCGGCGACTTCACCACGCCCGGCACCGACAGCCCTTTCCGCAGCCGCACGCCGGACGAGAACCTGGCGCGTTTCCGCGAGATGCGTGACGGCCAGCTGGCCGACGGCGCCGCCGTGCTGCGCGCCAAGATCGACATGGCCAGCCCCAACATCAACATGCGGGACCCGGCCATCTACCGGATCAAGCGGGCCACGCACCACAACACGGGCGATGCCTGGTGCATCTACCCGATGTACACCTTCGCGCACCCCATCGAAGACGCGCTGGAGCAGATCACGCATTCGATCTGCACGCTGGAGTTTGAAGACCAGCGGCCGTTTTACGACTGGTTGCTGGACAACCTGGCCACGCTGGGCCTGCTCAAGCAACCGGTGCCGCGCCAGTACGAGTTTGCGCGCCTGAACCTCACCTATGTCATCACCTCCAAGCGCAAGCTGAAAGCGTTGGTGGACGAGGGTGTGGTGACCGGCTGGGACGACCCCCGCATGCCCACCATCGTGGGCTTGCGTCGTCGTGGCTACACCCCCGAGGCCATCCAGTTGTTCGCCGAGCGCATCGGCGTGAGCAAGGCCGACAGCTGGATCGACTACAGCACGCTGGACATCGCCCTGCGCGACGACCTGGAGGGCAAGGCCCACCGGGGCATGGCCGTGCTCGACCCCGTCAAGCTGGTGCTCACCAACTGGGACGAGGTGATGAGTGCCGGCCACCTGGAGCCTTGCTCGCTGCCTGCGCTGCCGCACCCGCCCGAAGGCGTGGAGTCGCCGGTGCGGCATTTCACGCTGGGCCGCGAAGTGTGGATCGAGCGCGAAGACTTCGAAGAGGTGCCGCCCAAGGGCTACAAGCGCCTGTTCCCGGGCAACAAGGTGCGCCTGAAGGGCGGCTTCGTCATCGAATGCACGGGCTGCGCCAAGGACGCCGATGGGCGCGTGACCGAGGTGCTGGCCACCGTGGTGCCCGACACCAAGAGCGGCACGCCCGGCGCCGACAGCGTCAAGGTCAAGGCCGCCATCACCTGGGTGGGCGCGGCCGATGGCGTCGAGGCCGAGGTGCGCCTGTACGACCGCCTCTTCACCGACCCGCATCCCGATGCGGGCGGCAAGGACTTCAAGGCCAGCCTGAACCCCGACAGCGTGAAGGTGGTCAAGGCCTACGTCGAGCCCTCGCTGGCGGCGGCTCAGCCTGACCAGAAGTTCCAGTTCGAGCGCTTTGGCTATTTTGTGGCCGACCGCGTGGACCACGCCGCGGGCCGACCGGTCTTCAACAAGATCACGGGCCTGAAAGACGGCTGGAAATGAGCCTGAGCGCCGGTCTGCGCCGCCAACTGCTGGTGCTGGCCGGGCTGGTGTGTCTGGGCCTGGGCGGCCTGGGGGTGGTGCTGCCAGGGCTGCCCACCACGCCCTTTGTGCTCTTGGCCGCGGCCTGTTTTGCCAAGGCCTCGCCCCGTTTGCACGGCTGGCTGATCAACCACCGCTGGATGGGCCCGATGGTGCGCGACTGGGAGGCCCACCACAGCCTGCCCATGCGCATCAAGGTGCTGGCCATCGGCACGATGGTGCTGATGGTGGGCTTGTCGGTGTGGCAGCTGGGCGGGCGACCCTGGGTGCAGGGTGCCATCGCCATGGCGGGGGTGGTGGGGGTGATCGTGGTGGCGCGCATTCCCACGCGCCAGGCGGCGCCTCCCCCCTGAGGGGGGCTCAGTAGTGGGGCGGCAACTCGTCGCGCAGGCTTCTGAACGTGGGCCCCTGTGCCGCGCTGCCCAGTTGGTCGCGCAGTGACCGCAACTCGTGAACCAGTGCGTCGATCGTTGCCTGCTGGCGCGCCACCGTGAGGTTCAGCGTGTCCAGCAGATCGTCCGCATAGGTCAGCTTCAGTTCGAGCTCGGTGACGCGCTGCTCCAGGGCGTCCGGGCCTGCGGTGGTGGCGTTGGCGTTGACGCGAGAGGAGGTCATGGCATCTGATCGGGTTCGGTCAAGGGGTGGCGGCGGGCCTGTCGCTGGCGCTGCATGGCCAGCAGTCGATCCCGCTCTGCGTCGGTGGCGCCAGGGCCGGGCAGCACGGTCACGTCCCGAGGTCGAACCGGGCGACCGGTGGTGGTTTGCAAGGCCATCGCGCCCAGCGGTTCCTGGGTCACGCGGTCGACCAGCGTGACCGCAGGCCCTTCGGGCGGCGCCTCGTGTCGGTCGCCCCATTGGGTGAGGGCCACCAGCACCGGCAAGAGGTCGCGGCCCTTGTCCGTCAGGGCATACGACAAGGCCTTGCCGTTCTGGCTGGTCTGCAGCACCTCCAGCACCCCGTGGGTCACCAGGCGGCTCAGGCGCTGGCTGAGGATGTTGGGCGCAATGCCCAGGCGGGCTTCAAACTCGCCGAACCGGCGCGCACCCCAGAAGGCTTCCCGCACGATGAGCAGCGTCCACCACTCGCCGATCACGTCCAGTGACCGGGCGATGGAACAGCGCATGTGGGCAAAACTGCTGCGTGACATGGGCGACATTGTAGGCTTCGCCCCAGTTGCTTGCATCACGAAAGTAAATGGCTTAGGATATTTGCTTTCAATTTGCAAGTAGATGTGGGGTTGATGATGGCCGAGATCGCCTTGTTCGTTCATTCCACGGGCACGGGCCCGTTCATGTGGAACCGCCTGCTGGCCCAGCGCCCCGAGGGGCTGACGCCCTTGACGCCCACCAACCGGGGCTACAGCCTGGCCGATGCCGTGCCTCGGGGACAGCCGGTGAGCCTGGCTGACGAGGTGGCGCACCTGCGGGCGCAGATTCCGCCGGGCACCGCGGCCGTGCACCTGGGCGGGCATTCTTATGGCGGTCTGGCGGCCCTGACCCTGGCGCTGGACCCGACCCTGCCGGTGCGATCGGTGTGGCTCTACGAGCCGGTGTTGTTTGGGGCCTTGCGCGCCGACCTGTCCAGCCTGCCGGCGGATGCGGCCGCAGACGTGCGCCACCTGTTTGAGGGCGAACACCCGATGCTGGACGACGAGACGGGTGGCCTGGCCCTTTGGCTGGAGCGTTTTGTGGACTACTGGAATCAGCCGGGCGCCTGGGCCGCCATGAGCGACAAGGCCCGGCAGATGGCGCAGTTCGTGGGCTGGAAGATGTACCAGGAGGTGAGGGCCGTGTCGATCACGGCCGAGCCTTTTGACCACTATCGCTTGTCCGTGCCGCTGACCCTCGTGCGGGGTGAGCGCTCGCCCGCGCCCACCCGCGAGATGGTGCAGCGTCTGGCGGCCGTGAACCCGCAGGCCCAGGTGGAGGTGTTGTCGGGCCTGGGGCACATGTCCTTGATGAGCCACCCGGAGCAGGTGCTGCCGACCCTGCAACGGCACTGGCGTCGGGCCATGGCGTGACCCTGGATTGACGTGCCTGCGTTCACGGTTTTGTCGTGCCACGCCGGGTGCGCCAGCGCCAGCGTGCGTACGATGTGCTCATGGACAATGCACCCACTCTTCACACACGCCCTGCCCGCGGCACCCGCCATGTGGCCGTGATCGGGGCAGGCATGGCCGGCCTGAGTTGCTCCACCGCCTTGCACCACGCGGGCTGCCGCGTCACCGTGCTGGACAAAAGCCGTGGTCCGTCAGGCCGCATGAGCACGCGCCGTGCCGAGGGCTGGCAATGTGACCACGGTGCGCAGTACTTCACCGCCCGCCACCCAGCGTTCGCCACGCAGGTGCAGGCCTGGGCGGACGCGGGTTGCGTGGCGCCCTGGTCGCCCCGTTTGCGGGCGTGGTCACGCGAGGCGGGCTGGAGTCAGCCGGGTGAGGCCGTGACACGCTGGGTGGGTGTGCCACGCATGACCGCGCCGGCGGCCAGCCTGGTGGGGGCCTTGCAGGCTGCAGGGCATGTGCTGCACCTGCAGCACACGGTCACCGGCCTGCTGAGGGGGCCCCAGGGCTGGCAAGTGCAGGTGGCCGAGGCCGATGCGCCGGGCATGGGCACGGCGTTCGATGCCGTCGTGCTGGCCGTGCCGTCGCCCCAGGCTGCGCCCTTGCTGCGCCCGGTGGCGCCGTCGTGGGCCGCTGGGGTGCAGGCCGTGCGCATGCGCGGCAGTTGGGCCTTGATGGTGCGTTTTGAGCGGCCACAGGCCGCCACGTTGGGCTGGGAGGCGGCGTTCGTCAACACCCCGCCTTTGCGCTGGGTGGCCTGTGACAGCCACAAGCCTGGACGCCCCTTGGGCGTGGAAACCTGGTCATTGCACGCCGACGCCGACTGGAGTGATGCGCACATTGACGATGAGCCCGACACCGTGGCGGCCGCCATGCTGGCCGCTGCGGCCGAACTGGGCTTGCCCGCACCAGCCGCCTGGACAGCGCACCGGTGGCGTTACGCCGACACGGCGCCGCAGCCCGTGCGTCCGGAGGTCTGGGATCCGGCGCTGCGGCTGGGTCTGTGTGGCGACTGGATCAACGAGGGCAAGGTGGAGGGCGCCTGGCTGAGCGGGCAGGAACTGGCACGCACCATGCTGTCATCCGGGCTGTGATAGAACCGATGGGCTGCTGAGGTGCCATCGCGCCTGAACCTGTCTCACGAAAGGACTGTTGCATGGCCATTCCGTGGCTGACCCTGCTCAAGACCGTGCCCTGGACCGACGTCATCGCCAATGCCCCGGCGGTGGCACAAGGTGCCCGCAAACTCTGGCAAAAGGTGGGGCGTGGTGCGGCCGAGGAGGCCACCGCCACCCCGTCGCCGATCGTGGTGCCGCCGGGTGGGGATGTGGTGCAGGCGCTGATTGAGCGTGTCGAGCGCCTGGGGGCCGAGTCCAGTGCCTTGCACCAGGAACTCCAGACCTCGTCCGAGCTGATCAAGGCCCTGGCCGATCAGAACGCCTTGTTGATCGAGCGCGTCGAAGCGCACCGCGTGCGGCTGCGTTGGCTCAGCGCCCTGGTGTTGCTGATGGGCCTGGGGCTGGCGGGCTTGTGGTGGCGCCTGGCTTGAGGGCCTCAGCGCCCACAGGCGCCTGCCAGGTGCCCCCCACGGGCAGCACCTGAAACTCATCCGGAGCCAGGCCAGCAGCCTCGCGCGCGCGGGCCAGGTCTTGCGGCGGGGCATCGGCCCGCTCGTCACTGAGCACGAAGGTGCCCCAGTGCACCCCCAGGCTCTGACAGGCCCGCAAATCCTGGTGGATGCGCACCGCCTCGGCCGGATTGACGTGGTAGTCCCGCATGAACCAGCGCGGCGCGTAGGCGCCGATGGCGATCAGGGCCAGGTCCGGGCCGGCGCACGCGCTGGGGCCAAGGCCGACCGGCTGGCGCTGAAACAGGCGTTCGTAGGTGGCCTTGAAGTCCGGGCTGTAGCCGGTGTCACCACTGAAATACCAGCGCCAGGGCGCGCGCGCGGCGGTACCCTGGGGCGAGTCCATGACCGCCCAGCCGCCCCACAGGGTTTGCCGGCGGTCGCGCAGGCCCCGCGCCGACCAGTGCTGCACGGGCGTCAGGTGAAACTGAACGCCCTGCACCTCATGGTGTTGCCACCAGTCCAGCTCGATCACGCGTGTGATGCCTTGCTGCCTGAACCAGTCGGCCAGGCGCAGCGGCACCAGAAACAGCGGTGATCCACCAGCTTGCGCGGCCAAGGCGCGCACCGAGGCCTCGTCCAGGTGGTCGTAATGGCTGTGCGAGATCAGCACCACGTCAATGTGTGGCAATTGGGTCAGCGACAGGCCCGGGGGCTGCAATCGCTGGGGCCCTGCCCACGACACGGGCGAAGCCCGCTCCGAGAAGTGCGGATCGGTCAGCACATTCAGCCCCATGGCCTGCACCAGCACCGTGCTGTGGCCGATCCAGGTGGCGGCCGGCTGCATGTCAACGCCGGCGCGTGCGTTGCGCTGGATGAAGGGCAGATCGGCCCTGCGGCGCGGGGTGGGCGCCCATGGACGGTCGTCCCTGGGGGCGAACCGGCGCTCCCACTGCCAGCGCAGAAAGCTGCCCAGGCCCTTGCGCTCGTCGTCGATGTGCAGGTTGCGAAAGCCCGTGTCGGTGTGGTGGGCGGGGCGCGTGGTGTCAGCCTGCGTTGCCCCTTTGGGCAGGGGCGCGCAGGCCGTCAGCGCGCCGGCCATGACCAGGGCAGCCCACGTGACCACAGTGCGTCGTGTCATGCCAAGGCGACCCTGCTCATTCGCCGGTGCTGCTGCCTGCGGCCGACTTGCCGCCACCACGGCGTCCGCCACGACTGCGGGGCGCGCGGGCTGGTGGGGTGTCGGCAGCCTGAGTGGGGGCAGGCGCGTCCGAGGCTGGGGCCGGCGCCGAAGGCTGATCAGCCGGTTCTGCGGCCTTGGATGCAGTTCGGGCGCGTCCACCACCCGTGCCGCGTGCCGCCGTTTTGCGGGCGCTGCGCTTGGTGGCGGGGGCAGGCGTCTTGTCGGTATCGGCCGTTGCGGGGGCGCCGATCTGGGTCTCGGGCACCGTGGGGGCATCGCTGGCGGCGGTGTTCTGGGCAGTGGGCACGTTGGCGGGCTCCTCATGGCGTCCGCCACCACCACCACCACGGCGGCCTCGGCCTGAGCGGCTGCGGTTGCCTGCACTGGCGCTCTGACGGTCGCGACGAGGAGCGGTCGCTTCGCTGCCATGTTCAAGCTCAGGCGCGTCACCGTCTTCGGCCATGAAAGACAACACCACGTCGGCCACGGCCTCATCACTGTGGGCCGTTGGCCCTGCGCTCATCGGCTCAGAGACCGGGATGGGCGCCACGGGGGGCTGGGCCGCTGACGGTGTGGCTTGGGCCATCGCCGGCACCCCGGTGCCACGCGACACATACGTGCCCGACTTCTCGTCACGCCCAAAGTCCAACAGCCCGCGGGCACGGGCCTCTTCCAGCAGGTTGCCGAAGGTGCGAAAGCCGTGGTAGTTCTCGTTGAAGCCCGGGTTGCGGCGCTTGATGGCCTCTTTGAGCACCGAGGCCCAGATGCGCCCGCCTTCGTCGCGGTCGGTCACCAGGGCCTCGTAGGTTTCGGCCGCCAGTTCCACCGCCTTGGTGCGGCGGGCGTCCATCTCGGCCTTGCGCTTGGCCTCTTCTTCGGGCGAGCGGCGTGGCTGGGCCTGATCGCGGCCCTCGCGGCGGGCCGACTGGCGCTGGCTGTCGCGCACCAGGTCGTCGTAGAAGATGAACTCGTCGCAGTTGGCCGTCAGCAGGTCCGAGGTGGACTGCTTGACGCCCACGCCGATCACGTACTTGGCGTTCTCGCGCAGCTTGGACACGAGCGGCGAGAAGTCCGAATCGCCCGAGATGATGACGAAGGTGTTGACGTGGGCCTTGGTGTAGCAGAGGTCCAGCGCGTCCACCACCATGCGGATGTCGGCCGAGTTCTTGCCCGATTGCCGCACATGCGGGATCTCGATCAGTTCGAAGTTGGCTTCGTGCATGGGCGCCTTGAAGCTGCGGTAGCGCTCCCAGTCGCAATAGGCCTTCTTGACGACGATGCTGCCTTTGAGCAGCAGGCGCTCCAGCACCTTCTTGATGTCGAACTTGTCGTAGTTGGCTTCGCGCACGCCAAGGGCGACGTTCTCGAAGTCGCAAAACAGCGCCATGCTGATGTGGTCAGGGGTAGAGGCCATGAGGAGGTGTGTGGGGGGTGTAAGGGAAGCGCGCCTGCATCAAAGCAGGCCCGCCTCGCGAAGGTAGGCACTGGGCCGGTCGGCGTCGCACAGCAGCGTCAGGCGCTGGCGCGCGCGGGTCATGGCCACGTACAGCAGGTTGCGATTGTCCACCGTATCGCCACCGGGCGCGAATTCACCGCGGTTCAGCCCGGGTACGATCACGTGATCGAACTCCAGGCCCTTGGCCGCTTCGATGCTGCTCAGCAGCAGGCAGTGCTGGGCTTTCATGGCCTGCTGGCGCAACTCGCGCTCGTTCATGGCGCGAAAGAAGGAGGTGAGGTGGTCAAAGCCATGGGCCGACCGGATCAGGCCCTCGATGTTGCCCACCACCTGGGCGATGTCCTGGCTGCGCACCAGCACCCGCTCGGCCAGGGCCTGCGGCTGCAGCACGGCCATGAAGCGCCGCTGCAGTTGCTCGGGGTCGTCGCTGTCCAGCACGTCCAGCGCGTCTTCCAAGCGCTCGCGCACCGCGCTGGGTGCATTGCGCAGCACCTGGTTGTTCAAGAAGGCCTGGGCCAGTGTGGGTTGCTGGGCCACCTCGCGGATGGCCTGGGCTTGCAGCTTTTGCTGGCGGGCCTGGGCGTCTGGGGCGTCGCTGCTGGCAGGGGCGCCATCATCGCCTTCGCTGACGAACGAGCCTGAAAAGCTCAACAGCGCGTTCAGCACCGCCTGCCGCACCTCCACCCGCTCGATGCCCTCCAGGCAGGCCCGTCCGCAGGCGTACAGACCGCGCACGAACAGCACCTCGGGCCGCTGCAGGTAGGGTTGGAAGCCCGTGGTGCGGTAGTCCAGGCCATGGTCCAGCAGCAGGTTCTCCAGCTCGACCGACTGGTGCGGGTGGCGCAGCAGGATGGCGATGGCCGACAGCGGGGCCTCGGGCGGCAGGCCCACGCGGTCGCGCACCAGTCGCGTCAGCTGCCAGCGTTGATCGGCCAGGTCGGTGGTGCGGATCAGCTCGATGGCGGTGTCGCGCGCGGTTTGTGCGGCGTAGGGCTTGTGGCGGGCCACGCGGCTCACGGCTTGCGCCAGGCGGGGCCCGAAGCGCCAGCTGGTGCTCAGGGGCAGGCGGGTGGCGGGGGCCACTTCGCGGTCGAAGGTCTCGCCCATGAAGGTGGCGTCGGCGCCGGTCAGGGCGTGGATCACCTGGTCGCGGTCGCCTACGCCCACAAAGCCCGCGTGGTTGCGGGCCATCAGCTCGCGCAGCACCGTGAACATGGCGCGGTTGGTGTCGTGCATCTCGTCGACCAGCAAGAGCTGCAGGCCCAGGGCCAGGGGGTGGTCTTGCCCGGTCTCGCCACCCAGCCAGCCCTCGTCATCGCGCAGCAGGCAGGCCAGGTCGTAGGTGGCATCCTGCGGGCCGCGAAACACCGGGTGGTCGGGGTGGCCGCCCCGGCGGATGTGCTCGTAGGCGCGCAGCACCTTCAGCGTCATGTAGTCTTGCCCCAGCTCGGCGGCCAGGGCCGGGCTCAGGCGCCGGTCAGCGGCCTCGGTGTGCAGCAAGAGCGTGCCCTTGAGGTACTCAAAGCTGGCCAACAGACCCTCCACGCTGGCCTCGCCGCTGTCGTGGATGCTCAAGGCCTCGGGGTAGGGCTCGTCCATGCGCTGCTGTACCCGCGCGATGGCCGCCAGCACATGGGGCCGCCGCTGCTCGGCCAGGGGCAGGGTGGGGGTGTCGGTGCCCTCGATGTGGCGCAGCCGCGCCGCACAAAAGGCCTCGAAGGTGCTCACCTGCACGGCCCGGCGCGTCGCCGCAGGCAGGCCCATGCGGGCCAGCGCGTCTTGAAAGGCCTGCACGGCGGCGTCGGTGTAGGTCAGCACCAGCACGCGGGTGGGGTCGGCCCCGCGCAGCAGGGCCTGGGCCAGGCGCAGGGCCAGCGTGGTGGTTTTGGCCGCGCCCGCGTTGGCCTCGATGATCAGGTGGGCTTTGCGCGCCAGCTGGATGGCGCGTTGCTCGGCCGTGGGCACCAGGCCCTTGGGCTCGAAGACGGCGTCGGGGCTGCTCACAGGCCGCGCGGGTCCTTGCGGCCACCCACCGGGCGGCCTCCGCGCTTGCCCTTGTTGGCTTGCGCTTCCAGCTGCTTCAGGCGTTGCCGCTCTTGTTCGGCCGCCTTGGCCTCGGCCAGCCAGGTCTGGATCTCGTCGGGCGTTTCCAGGGTGATGGCGCCCAGGGCCGCGCTGCGAAAGTCGTGGATGACGATCTCGGCGGCCTTGGCCAGGTTCACCTTGCCGCCGCTCATCACCGCGCCGCGTTTGCGGCCAATCTCTTCCAGCAGGGCATCGTCATGGCGCTGCCCGATGGTGTCGGGCTCATCCAGCCGGTACCGGGCGGCCAGCAGGTCGGCGTAGGGCTTCTTCAGCGTGCCCAGCAACTCCAGCGCCACCTCTGCGTCGTCATAGGCATTGCGGCCCACGGCGCCACTGGCGGCCAGGTGGTAGCCGCTCTTCTCCACGATGATCTTGGGCCACAACATGCCGGGCGTGTCGTACAGGTAGAAGTCGCTGGCCAGGTTGATGCGCTGCTCGATGCGCGTCACACCGGCCTCGTCGCCCGTCTTGGCGGCCTTGCGTCCCACCAGGGTGTTCATCAGCGTGGACTTGCCCACGTTGGGAATGCCGCAGATCAGCACGCGCAGGGGCTTGTCCATGCCCTGGCGGTGGGGGGCCAGGGCGCGGCACGCCGTGATCAGGCGCTGGGCCGGGGCCTTCTCGCCCGCATCAAGAGGGATGGCGCTGGTTTCGCTCTGGGCGTTGTACCAGTCCAGCCAGAGCTGGGTGCGGGCGGGGTCGGCCAGGTCCTGCTTGTTGAGCACCTTGAGCTTGGGTCGCGTGCCCGTGAGCTGCGCCAGCATGGGGTTGGCGCTGGAGCCAGGCAGGCGCGCATCCAGCAACTCGATGACGACATCGGTGTCCTTGAGCCGCTCGATGAGGGCTTTCTTGGTCACGTGCATGTGACCGGGGAACCAGTTGATGGCCATGGCGCAGGAGAACTTTCAGACGGGAGCAGGGGCAGTGGCGGCCTCGGGCAAGGCGGCAGGGCTGTATTGTGGGCCCTGTGCCGCCGGGTGTCCTTGCAGGGCGGCGTCCAGCCAGGCCTGGATGTCGCGGCTGTCACGCACGGTGCGCAGCGCGTCGTAGGCCGCTTGCGCTTCAGGGTGGGTGCGCCGCAGGTAGTTCAGCCACTGCTTGAGCCGGCCGGCGCGGTGGCGCGCTTCCACGCGCGTACACACCTGAGCCCAGAACACCTGCAGCATGGGCAAGAGATCGTGCCAGCCCACGGCGCGGGCGGCCTGCCCGTCCAGCTCGGCGCGGATGGCCCAGGCCAGCCCCGGGTTGGCCACCAGGCCGCGCCCCAGCATCAGCGCGTCACAGCCCGAGGCCTCGCGGCAGCGGCGGGCGTCGTCCACCGTCCAGATCTCGCCGTTGGCGATCACCGGGATGCGCACCACGGCCTTCACATCCGCGATGCGCTCCCAGTAAGCCGGTGGGCGGTAGCCATGCGCTTTGGTGCGGGCGTGCACCACCAGTTCGGCCGCGCCGGCCTCGTCAATCGCGCGGGCACAGTCTTCGGCCAGGCGGTCGTCGTCGTAACCCAGGCGCATCTTGGCCGACACGGGCATCTCGGGCGGCACGGCACGCCGCACGGCGGCCACCACGCGGTGCACCTGTTCAGGCTCTTGCAGCAGCAAGGCCCCACCGCCATGGCGGTTCACCACCTTGGCAGGGCAGCCAAAGTTCAGGTCGATGCCGGCCGGTCCCAGTCGGGCCAGGCGCGCGGCGTTGTCGGCCATGCAGGCCGGATCAGACCCCAGCAACTGTGCCCGCACCGGGGTGCCCGCCACCGTGCGCCCGCCGTTTTTCAGCTCGGGCACGATGCGAACAAACGCCCTGTCGGGCAAGACCGTGCCTGTTACCCGGATGAATTCGGACACGCACCGATCCACCCCGCCCACACGGGTCAGCACATCCCGCAAGGTGCAATCCAGCAGGCCTTCCATGGGGGCGAGCAGCAGGGTCATCGGGGTCAGGTGGGGCGATTTGAAACGGGCGCCAGTGTAGGGCCTGCGCCCACAGTTTCGGACTCAAGTTGGGGTCGAAGACGACGATACCAAACACAGCAGATCTGTTCTTCAGCCCTTCCGACGTCGCCGCGATGCTTTCTGACCCCGTCACCTCCGCCCCTGTCGCTGCCACGCACGATCTTCTGTGTGAACTGGATCACGCACGCACCCGCGGACCGCTCCAGCACATCGTCATCCCACCATGCCCGGAACTGCTGGTGCGATTGCAGCAGGCCTTGGCCTTGGCCGAGCCCGATCTGGGCGAGGTGGCGCACATCGCCACCTCGGACGTGGCCATGTCGGCCACGCTGATCCGGCAGGCCAACAGCCCCGCGTTCGCTGCAGGGCAGCCGGTTCAGACCATCGGTCAGGCCATGAACCGCCTGGGCCTGGATCACACCGCATCGGTGATGTCGTCCTTCCTGATCCAGAAGGCCATCCGCGTCAACTCGGCCCATTTGCAGCGCTTTTGGGAGCAGTCCACCAAGCGCTCCATCGCCATGACCTACCTGGCCAGCAAGCTGCCCGGTGTGTCGACCGATCTGGCGCAAACCTACGGTTTGTTTTGCCATGTGGGCTTGCCGGTGATGATGCAAAGCGTGAAGGGGTATGCCGGGACGATGGTCGAGGCCCGGGCCCGGATCGATCGCTCTTACATCCAGACCGAAAACGCCAACCACAAGACCGACCACGCGGTGGTGGGGGCCCTGGTGGCCCGGGTCTGGCGCTTGTCGCCGCTGGTGGTGGCCGCCATTCGTCTCCACCACGACCTCGACACCCTGGGTGAGCGCAGCGCCGACCCCGAAGTCAACACGCTGATCGCCATGGGTTTGCTCGCGGAGTACCTGACGCTGCGTCATGAGGGGCTGGAGCCTGATGCCGACTGGCAGCGCCACGGTGGCGAGGCGATGGCGTGGCTGCACGTCCACGCTGAAGACCTTGACGCCTGGGAAGACGAACTGCGCGAGGGCCTCAACACGGTCTGACCGACCCGCTGCGGATCAGCTACCATCCGGCCCATCAAACAGGGCCTGTGCGCCGGGATGGATTTCATGGCTGGTACAAGCTTGCTGGTACTGATCGACGACATCGCCACCTTGCTGGACGACGTGGCTGTCATGTCCAAGGTGGCCGCCAAGAAGACGGCCGGTGTGCTGGGCGATGACCTGGCGCTCAACGCCCAGCAGGTCACGGGCATCCAGGCCGATCGCGAGTTGCCCGTGGTCTGGGCGGTGGCCAAAGGCTCTTTGCTCAACAAGCTGATCCTGGTGCCATTGGCCCTGGCGATCAGTGCACTCGCACCGTGGACCATCACGCCCTTGTTGATGGCCGGCGGGCTGTTCTTGTGCTTTGAAGGGGCAGAGAAGCTCTTGCACAGTGTCTCTGGTGCTGCGCACGAACGGCAGGCCCATCACCAGGCTCTGACACAGGCGGTGGCCGATCCGGCCGTGGACATGGTGGCCTTTGAGCGCGCCAAGATCAAAGGCGCCATCCGCACCGACTTCATCCTCTCGGCCGAGATCGTGGCCATCACCCTGGGCATCGTCGCAGAATCAAGCCTGACCCAGCAACTGGCCGTGCTGTCCATCGTGGCCGTGGCCATCACGATCGGGGTGTACGGCCTGGTGGCGGCCATCGTGAAAATGGACGACGCGGGCCTGGCGCTCAGCCAGCGGCCACATGCCGGCCTGCAAGCGATGGGGCGTGCGCTGCTGGCCGCGGCCCCTCGCCTCATGAAGGCCTTGTCCGTGCTGGGCACGCTGGCCATGTTCCTGGTGGGGGGCGGCATCCTGATGCATGGCATACCCCATGCGCAAGAATGGGCGCATCACGCCGTGCAGGCCAGCGCGCCCGCTGCGGTGTCGGGGGGCTGGCTGATGTCGAGTCTGTCAACCGGGCTGGATGGCCTGGTGGGTTTGCTGGCCGGGGTCTTGCTGGTGGCCGGCATGGGCCTCATCAAACGGTTCAAGCCTTGAAGGGGTCGGCCGCTTCAAGTTCCACAGGCAACCAGCGCCCCAGGGTGGCCGCCAGCGCGTCGCGGTCAAAGGGTTTGGTGAGGTAGTCGTCCATGCCTTCGGACAGGCAGTGCTCGCGGTCGCCCGTGAGTGCATGGGCCGTCAGCGCCACGATGGGCGTTCGGGGGCGCGCCGTGTCTTCGTCTTCCAGTGCGCGGATCATGCGCGCCGCCTGGTAGCCGTCCATCACCGGCATTTCGCAGTCCATCAAGATCAGGTCAAAGGCATGATCCTTGAACAAGGCCACGGCCACTTCGCCGTTGCGGGCCTGCATGCAACTCACGCCCAGGCTTTCCAGGGTCATGCTGGCAATGAAGGCATTGACCTCATTGTCTTCCACCAGCAAGACCTCGCCGCGCATCTTCAAATGTCGCCCAGCCGCTGGCGGTGGCGCGTCGTCCACCGGCTCGGCGGCTGACGTGGACGGCATGTTGGCCGGTGAGTTGGTGCTCAATGGCAGGTCCAGGGTGATCTCGAACGTGGTGCCCACGCCCATCACGCTGCGCACCTGGATGCGTCCGCCCATTTCTTCGACGATCTGTTTGCAGATGGCCAAGCCCAGGCCGGTGCCGCCATACGAACGCCGGTTGCCTGACTCGACCTGATAGAACGGCTGGAACAGGTGCTCGATGGCTTCGCCCGGGATGCCCACCCCTGTGTCAGAGACGTCAATGTAAAGACGTGCCTCATTGGGGTTGGGCGTGCTGGCTTTCAAGCTCACCAGCACCTCTCCTTGCTGGGTGAATTTCACCGCGTTGCTGATGAGGTTGAGCAGCACCTGCCGCAGCTTGCCGGCGTCGCCCAGCAGGGTTTGGGCCATCGCCGGCACCCGGCTCAGGTCGTGACGGATGCGGATGCCTTTTTGCTCTGCCGTGGCCTGGAACGCCTGGCAGGCCCCGACCACGGTGTGCTTCAGATCGAAGGGTTGAGGGTTCAAGCGAATCTTCTGCGCATCGATCTTGGCGAAGTCCAGGATCTCGTTGAGCACCTGAAGCAGGTTGCGCGCGGAATCCCGCGCGGACTTGACGAATATCTGATCCCGGTCGGTGAGTTGATCGTCGTCCAGCATGCTCAGCGCGCCGATCACACCGTTCATCGGCGTGCGAATCTCGTGACTCATGTTGGCGAGGAAGGCGGTTTTGGCCCGGCTGGCGGCTTCGGCTTGTTCCTTCATGCGGCGCAACTCTGCCATGTGGTTCTTGCGCTTGGATTGAAGGAAGAGTTTGCGTTCCCTCGCCAATGAAAACCGGTACAAGCTAAAGCCCAGTGCATTCGCCGCCAGAATATGTACCGTCATCCGCTTCATTGCTGCCCAATCCAGATCAGGCTGTTGAAGGTTGTGCAGGATGGCCATCACCCCAATAACGGTTGCCAGCAGTAAAGTGCTTCCTGCTCGGAGCCTAGCGAATGCGTAAATCAGGAATGTGGCAAACACCGTTGCAGACGTCAGCCCCCAGCTGAGGCTCATGGAGGAATCATCTTGGTGACGAGAGACGATCACAAAGTTGCTCATTGCGCAGGTGATGATGACTGCGCTCATGAAGCTCAGAACGTAGTGTTTTGTGTAGAGATCCTTGAAATAGCGGGTGCTGATTCCAAATGACAGCAGCCCCAAGATCAAGAAAGCGCGACCAAATTGACTTGGGTCGCTGATGTCGGCCTGGTGCGTAACAAGGTCCGATACAAAAAAAATCAAGAAGTACAAGGCCGCAACCGTTGTGGTCACGAACAGAAATCTTTGGCCATTCGACCGATATGCTGCCTGGAACTCTTGCTCCAGTCGTCGATTTGAAAAGCCGCGATTTCCAAGGGTGCGCAACTTATTAATCATGGCTGATCCATTTCGAGCCACCCACCTCTGCGCTGAAGTGCGTCAAACGGCATTGCCTGGGCAACACCCCAAAGACTGATTGCGCGATTATTATTGATGGATCATGCGTTGAGTCAGGTAACAAGGTGCTAAAAAGCTGCCTTTTCAATGTACTCTTACTCGACCATGGTGAGGGCGCGATCGGTCAGGTTCGGCTGGAGTAGTGAGGTGTTGAAGCGCTGATGGACGATTGTGTAGTCGATGTCAGCGCCTTCATGTTGAGTCTCTGCTAAAAATTCGTAGAAAGGGCAAGAGGCCTCCCTCAGTCGTTGATCTACAGTGCCTATGGGAATGTAAAACAACGACACCGGAACCCCAGGCTGAGCTGATGTCTCCACCTTTTTCCCAGGAAAAACATCCTCAAAAGTCAGTGCCTTGTAGATGCGATCTATGGGGCTTCTCGCGATCAGAAGCAGGTACTCTATGCCAGCGCGGTAACTGATTTCAAACGCATATTTGATCAGTGCCGAAACCACCAGCTTGCCATCGGGCCCACTGGCTGCAGTCATGCGGCCAGCTTCGAGCAATGGCTGGCCCCGGAAGCAGCTTGGTAACGAGAACTCTTTTTCAAATCTCAAGGGCTTGTTGATGTTGGTGTTCAGTCGCATTGAGCCCACCAGTTTCCCTGAAGACGTTTCGGCCATCAGGTGAACCACATCCGCACGCAAGTCATCAGCTTCAGGTTCATGCAATGAGAGGGCGTGTACCAAGTCTGGCTGATGCCTGCGATATGCCTCGGCGCGCTGATGCGCAATTTTTTCGAGATCCTTCAGGTCACTGGCCAGCCTCACTCGGAATGGGAGCATCGCCACTTTCCTGGGGACACATGAGTAAGGAGGATTCAAGCGTGCAACAGGTCGCGACATCTACAACACCTCTTAAGACCCTGCTGTGAGAGCACTCGACGAGATCTGGATAGCTTGCTTCGAGAGCCCAATTTCACAAAGATACACAAGAATTGTGAAACTTTGTGAAATTTTTCACGTTACGGTGTTGTAAACCTTGAATCGCACTTCGTCAAGAGCTGAGCTTATCGTGCAAGAGTCTGAATTCCTGCGTCACCTTGTGCCGAGGGTCCAGGTGCACCATGGGGCGGGCCTGCTGATGTGACTCTTTGATCTTCACGGACGAACTGAGGTACGGCTGCAACACTGGCAGGCCTTCGTCGATCAGTTCCTGCACCAGCTTTTGCGGCAGGGATGCTCGCGGCTGGAACTGGTTCACCACGATGCCGCTGACCCGCAGTTCGTCGTTGTGGTCGGCCTGGATCTCTTGCACGCTCTCCAGCAGTGCGTACAGCGCGCGGCGCGAAAAATCGTCGCAGTCGAAAGGGATCAGGCAGCCCTGGGCGGCGATCAGGGCCGATCGCGTGTAGAAGTTCAGGGCCGGCGGCGTGTCGATGTAGATGTGGTCGTAGGTGTCGCTCAGTTCGTTCAGCGCGTCACGCAGTTTGTAGATCTTGTAGCGCGACTCCAGCTTGCTGTGCAGTTCGTCCAGCGTGGGATGCGAGGGCATGAGGTGCAGTCCTTCCCAGGGCGTTTCCACCACATAGGCCTCAGGCCCTTTGGGGCGCGCACTGAATTTCAGCGTCTGGTCAAAGAACTCGGCCGCCGAGACCTCGGCGTCGGTTTGTGCGTCGCCCAGCAGGTAATGGGTCGAGTTACCTTGCGGGTCCAGGTCGATCACCAGGGTCTTGAGCCCCTCGGCGGCGCTGATGGCCGCCAGATTGCAGGTGATGGTGGACTTACCGACGCCACCTTTTTGATTGAACACGACGTAACGCATGGTCCTTGCCTCATGGTGGAATGACTGCGTACATTGTGCACTGCAGCACGACCCATTCAGGGCCATCCAGGCAAGGACCTGCGCGTTTGCGGGATCAGCGTCCCGCGTCAGGCAACTCGATCTTGACTTCGAGCACTTCCAGGTCGCCCTGGCGCTCCATCGCCACCTTGATGTCGTCGGGGTTGATGGACACGTACTTCGAAATCACCGCCACCAGTTCTTTCTGCAAATCAGGCAGGTAGCTGGGGCTGTGGCTGCGGCCATTGCGCTCATGTGCGAGGATGAGCTGCAGCCGCTCTTTGGCGACGGTGGCCGTCTGCTTCTTTTCACCGAGGAAGAAGGAGAGGAATCCCATGGCGGTCACTTGCCTCCAAACAGGCGCTTGAAGAAGCCGGGCTTTTCGGCCTCGATGAAGCGCAGTGGTTTGTCCTGGCCCAGGAAGCGATCGATCACGTCGCTGTACGCCTCGGCCACGTCGGTGCCCTTCATGTGGATGGCGGGAATGCCCTGGTTCGAGGCGTTGAGCACCGTCTCGGATTCGGGGATGACCCCGATCAGTTTGACGCGCAGGATCTCATGCACGTCTTCCAGCGAGAGCATCTGTCCGCCCTCGACCCGGTTGGGGTTGTAGCGGGTGATCAGCAGGTGCTCCTTGATGGGTTCGGCGCCGTCCTGCGCCCGCTTGGTCTTGCTGTTGAGCATGCCCAGGATGCGGTCGGAGTCGCGCACCGACGAGACTTCGGGGTTGGTCACCACGATGGCCTCGTCGGCGAAGTGCATGGCCATGAGCGCACCGGTTTCGATGCCGGCGGGGGAGTCGCACACGATGTACTCGAAACCCATCTCGGCCAGATCCTGCAGCACCTTCTCGACGCCTTCTTGTGTCAGCGCCTCTTTGTCGCGTGTTTGCGAGGCGGCCAGCACAAAGAGGTTGTCACATTGCTTGTCTTTGATGAGGGCCTGGTTGAGGTTGGCTTCGCCATGGATGACGTTGATGAGGTCATACACCACCCGGCGCTCGCAACCCATGATGAGGTCGAGGTTGCGCAGGCCCACGTCGAAATCGATGACGGCGGTCTTGTGGCCGCGAAGGGCCAGGCCGGAAGCAAAGCTGGCGCTGGTGGTCGTCTTGCCAACGCCCCCTTTGCCGGAGGTCACCACGATGATCTTGGCCATGGATGGCGGTCCTTTCTGAGATGGGGTCGAGTAGGGGGTCAGAGGTCGATGGGGTCGAATACCAGCCTGTCGCCTGACAGGCGAATCTGTGCCGGCCTGCCCTTCACGTTGGCAGGCAGCGGGTTCTCGGTGGTTCGGTACGTGCCTGCGATGGACAGCAACTCGGGCTCCATGCAGGTGGAAAAGATGCGCGCCTGTTCATTACCGCGCGCACCGGCGATGGCCTTGCCGCGCAAGGGGGCGTAAACGTGGATGCTGCCATCGGCAATGACCTCGGCGCCATGGTTGACGGCGGCGGTGATGATCAGGTCTCCACCCTTGGCGTAAACCTGTTGCCCGGAGCGCAGGGGCTTGTCGATGATCATGGTGGGCGCCTGGCCGGGCACCTCCACCGGCACTTCAACGCGAACCTCCACGGGCACCTCGCGCACGACTTCCCGGATCACCTCCTGCACCACGGGCTCGGCCCGTGAGGGCGCGCCCAGGCTTTCCGGAGCCTCGGCCAGTCCCGCGTCCAGCGCCGCCCTGGCCTGAGCCGGACTGCCACCCCGAAAAGCCACTGGCTTGAGCTTGAACCTGGCCAGCAGGGGCAGCAGGATGGGAAAGTTCACCGGCACGTCCAGGCTGGCCAGGTGCGTGAGGTCGATGACGACGGGCTCGCCATTGAAGATGTCGGGTGTGGCGCCGAAGCGTTCGGTCAGTGCGGCGTCCAGTGCCGTCAGGTTGCCCGTCTTCAGCAAAAAAGCCTCCAGGGTGAGCGAGGCGCTCTTGAAGTCGAACAGGGTCGAATCGTTTCCGGGGGCGGGCATGGACTGGCGGCTCAGATAAAGCACGAAGTTTAAGCCAGCGGCGGGCGCATTCTGATGCGGCGGCATACTGGCGTCAGGACAAGACAGCGCATTGGCGTGCGCATGCAATCGATGGCTTCGGGTTGGACGGACGCGCTGTGGTGGCGCGGTGACCAGGTGGGGTTGGCGGTGGCCTTGGGGGCCGGCCTGCTCGTGGGCCTGGAGCGTGAGCGCCGCAAAGGGCAGGGCGATGACCGCCGGGCTGCCGGATTGCGCACGTTCGCTGTCGCCGCCATGGCGGGCGCGCTGGCGCAAAGCCTGTCTGCGGCGCTGGCGGTGGTGGTGTTGCTGGGCGTGGTGGGCATGGCCACCTTGTCGTATGTGCGCAGTGCCTCCAAAGACCCGGGGCTCACCACGGAGCTGGCGTTGGTGGCCACCACCCTGATCGGCATGCAGGCCGTTGTGCAGCCAGCTCTGGCGGCGGCGTGCGCCGTGTTGCTGGCGGCGGTGCTGGCGGCACGCAGCCGATTGCACCGTTTTGCCACCGACTGGCTGGGCGAAGACGAACTGCACGATGGCCTGCTGCTCGCGGCGCTCGCCCTGGTCTTGTTGCCCCTGTTGCCCCAAGAGCCCCTGCCCTGGCTGGGCGGGCTGTCATGGCATCGGTTGCTGGTGCTGGTGCTCATGATCCTGGTGTTGCAGGCCGCCAGCCACGTCGGGCAGCGCCTGCTGGGGCCGCGTTGGGGGCTGCCGATCTCGGGGTTGTTGGGTGGATTTGTCTCCAGCACCGCCACGGTGGGCGCCATGGGCAGTCTGGTGCGGTCGGGCCCGACCACGTGGCGTCACGCCGCCTGTGCGGCGGTCTTGTCCACGGCGGCCACGTGGGTGCAAGTGGTGTTGATGGCGTCGGTGGTGGCGCCAGCGCATTGGCCTGCCTGGGTGTCATTGGCCGGTGTGGGTGTGGTGGTGCCCCTCCTGGTGGGCTGGAGCCTGTGGCCGCCATCAGGGCCGGGGGGGACGGATGAGGCCATGGCTGGCCAAGCCCGCGCACAGGGGCGTGTGCTGCGCTTGCGCGAAGCCCTGATGGTGGCGGCCCTGTTGCTGGGCGGGGCCTTGCTGGTGCAATGGGCGCGGGGTTGGGGCGAACTGGGCCTGGTGGCGGGGGTGGCGGTGGCCGCCTTGGCCGATGCCCACGCGCCGGTGGTGGCCGTGTTGTCCTTGCAGCAGTCGGGCCAGTTGGGTCTGGTGGATGCCATGCAGGCGGTGCTCACGGCGGTGTCGGTCAACAGCCTCACCCGCACCACGGTGGCCTTGCTGGCGGGCGGGGCGCGCTTCGGTCTGGCCGTTGGTGGCGCCTTGGCGCTCAATCTGATGGTGGCGTGGGCATGGTGGGCCAGCCAGGCGGGCGCCTGACTTTATAATTCTGGCCCCCACTGAGCGTGGGCAATCGGCGCAGACGGTCTGCGTGGATCACCAAGGTGCCTCGATGGCCAATGACCTGCTTGTTCGTCAGACGCTGCGCGCCTATGCGCTGTCGGCGCTGGCTTTGTTGCTGATTTTTGCCTTCAGCATGCCGCTGGACGAGGCCGATCGGGTGTTCTACCTCAAGGAGGGGGGTGTGATCGAGACGGTCAGCGCCCTGAGCTACCTGATGTGTGCAGCCTACATGCTGATGTGGACGGGGCGGGCGCGGGCCTGGCCCTACATCGTGCTGATGGTGCTGTTTGCCATGCGCGAGTCCGACTTCGACAAGCGCTTCACCGAAGTCGGTGTGCTCAAGGGCAAGTTCTTGTTTTCGCCGCTGGTGCCCATCCACCAAAAGCTCATTGGTGGCGCCGTCATCTTGCTGGCGTTGTGGGTGCTGTACACCATCGTGCGTCGCGATGGGCGCAGTTTCCTTCGCGCTTTGCGTGACCGGGCTGTTGATGCCTGGGGCTGGGCCACCGCCATCGTCCTGATCGTGGTCAGCAAGGGGCTGGACGGCCTCGACCGCAAACTGGCGGGCTTCGGCATCCAGATCGACCCGCTGCTGGATCTGCACACCGGCGCGGCCGAAGAAATCCTCGAACTGGGCATCGGCCTGTACATCTTCCTGGCCTGCCGTTTGTTTTTTGCCCGCACAGACAAGGCGGGCGCCCGCTGATCAAGGCCGTCGCCGCGCCCGTTTTACCGGTGCCGTGGGCCGTTTGCTGATGCCGCGTGGGTCGCGCTCGCCGGTCTCGCGGGGCGGCAGGCCGGTGTGCTGGGTCAGCACGCGCCCCACGGTCACCACCGAGGTTTTGGTGCCGGCCTTGGTCGAGTTCTTGCGCCGCGCGCTTTCGTAGCCGCCATCGGTGGCCGGTTGGTAGGTGGGGATCAGGTGGTGCTGCCCATTGCCGATGAGGTCGGCGCGGCCCATGGCCTTGAGCGCCTCGCGCAGCAGCGGCCAGTTGTTCGGGTCGTGGTAGCGCAGGAAGGCCTTGTGCAGGCGGCGGCGCTTCTCGCCCTTGACGATGTCCACGCGCTCGCCCCTGCGGCTGTCACGGCTGATGCCTTTGAGCGGGTTCAGCCCCGAGTGGTACATGGCCGTGGCCGTGGCCATGGGGCTGGGGTAGAAGGTCTGCACCTGGTCGGCCTTGAAGCCGTTGGACTTCAGCCAGATGGCCAGGTTCATCATGTCTTCGTCGGTGGTGCCCGGGTGCGCCGCGATGAAGTAGGGGATGAGGTACTGCTTCTTGCCCGCTTCGGCGCTGTACTTCTCGAACAGCGCCTTGAAGCGGTCGTAGGCGCCCATGCCGGGCTTCATCATCTTCGACAGCGGGCCTTGCTCGGTGTGTTCGGGCGCGATCTTCAGGTAGCCGCCCACGTGGTGGGTCACCAGCTCTTTGATGTACTCAGGAGAGCGCACGGCCAGGTCGTAACGAAGCCCCGAGCCGATCAAAATCTTCTTGATGCCCGGCAGTGCGCGCGCGCGCCGGTACATGCGGATCAGCAGGCTGTGGTCGGTGTTGAGGTTGGGGCAGATGTCCGGGTAGACGCACGAGGGCTTGCGGCAGGCGGCCTCGATCACCTTGGACTTGCAGCCGATGCGGTACATGTTGGCCGTGGGGCCGCCCAGGTCGCTGATGACGCCCGTGAAGCCCTTGACCTGGTCGCGGATGGTTTCGATCTCGCGGATGACGGAGTCTTCGGAGCGGCTCTGGATGATGCGGCCTTCGTGCTCGGTGATGGAGCAGAAGGTGCAGCCGCCAAAGCAGCCGCGCATGATGTTCACGCTGAAGCGGATCATGTCCCAGGCCGGGATCTTGGCGTCGCCATACTTGGGATGGGGCGCGCGGGCGTAAGGCAGGTCGAAGACCAGGTCCATCTCGGGCGTGGTCAAAGGGATGGGCGGTGGGTTGATCCACACATCGCGGGCACCGGGGCCCTCGCCATGGCGCTGCACCAGGGCGCGGGCGTTGCCGGGGTTGGTCTCCAGGTGCAGCACGCGGTTGGCGTGGGCATAGAGCACCGGGTCGTCCTTGAGTTGCTCGTAGGCCGGCAGACGGATCACGGTGCGCTCACGCGGGGGCAGGGCGATCTTGCCACGCTGGGTGGGCTGGGCTTCGAGTTCGTCGGCCTCAGCATCGTGGTCGTGGGCATCGATGTCCGCTGTCGCGACCGCCTCTGCGGTTTTCTTCCTCAGCGCCGGGTTGGGCACGATGCGGATGGGCTTGGCCTGGCCAGCCTTCAGGGGATCGGCCTTCACCGGATCGAAGGCCCCCGCATCCTCCAACGCACAAGTCTCGCCCTGTTCGGCGGCCAACTGTGTGGTCATCAAATAGGGGTTGATGTGCTGGTCGATGCGGCCGGGGCGGTCCACGTCGGTGCTGTCCAGCTCGAACCATCCCACGGCCGTGGGGTCGTCGCGTCGGCGAATGAAGGCGGTGCCGCGCACATCGGTGATGTGCTCAACGGGCTCGCGGGCGGCCAGGCGGTGGGCGATCTCGACGATGGCCCGCTCGGCGTTGCCGTACAGCAGCAGGTCGGCCTTGGCGTCCATCAGGATGGAGCGGCGCACTTTGTCTTGCCAGTAGTCGTAGTGGGCGATGCGGCGCAGTGAGGCCTCGATGCCACCCATGACGATGGGCACGTCCTTGAAGGCTTCGCGGCAGCGCTGGGCGTACACCGCCGAGCAGCGATCAGGGCGGGCGCCGCCCACGCCGCCGGGCGTGTAAGCGTCGTCGCTGCGGATTTTGCGATCGGCCGTGTAGCGGTTGATCATCGAGTCCATGTTGCCGGCGGTCACGCCCCAGAACAGGTTGGGGCGGCCCAAGGCCTTGAAGGGCTCGGCACTCTGCCAGTCCGGCTGGGCGATGATGCCCACGCGAAAGCCCTGGTTCTCCAGCATGCGGCCGATCACGGCCATGCCGAAGCTGGGGTGGTCCACATAGGCGTCGCCTGTGACGATGACGATGTCGCAGCTGTCCCAGCCAAGGGCGTCCATCTCGGCCCGGGTGGTGGGCAGAAAGCGGGCCGTGCCAAAGCGCTTGGCCCAGTGGGGCTTGTAGCTGCTCAGGGGTTTGGCGGTGGGCAGGGTGGGGGCGATCTGTTCAGGCATGGGCCAGGCGGGAATGCGGGTGCCGTGGGATGGGCAACCCGCTATTGTCGCTGCAGGCCGCACCGGCAGGGGGCGAGACCCCCTTGGCCCTGGGGATGCAGGGGCCATATTTCTGAATGTAAAGACCCCCTGGGGCCAAATCCCTTCAATGCGTGGGTTGGTTCTGTGCGCCTCACAATCAGGGTGTCCGAAATCACCATTTGAATCACCCGTGACTGGAGCCTCGTTTTCAATGAACAGCATCAAGCAGACCCTGACCAGCATCCTGGCCTCCGTGGCGGTGGCCGTGGGGGGCGTGACCTTGTCGGTGGCCCCCATTGAAGCCGAGGCCAAGCGCCTGGGCAGCAGCCGGCCCGCCGGCATGCAGCGCCAGATGCCCCCCAAACAGCAGCCCAGCCAGCCGACGCAGAACCAAAACGCGGCGCCTCAGCAAGGCACGCCGGCACAGCAGCCGACCAATGCCGCAGCGGCGGGTGCCACTGGCGCGGCCGCCCAGGCGGGCAAGCGCTCGTGGATGGGGCCGATCGCCGGCCTGGCGGCCGGTTTGGGCTTGGCGGCGTTGGCCAGCCACCTGGGCTTCGGTGAAGAACTCGCCAACTTCATGATGATGGCCTTGCTGGCGGTGGTGGCTGTGGTGGTGATTGGCTGGCTGATGCGCCGCTTGCGTGGCGGCCAGGCCGCCGGCCCCCAACTAGCAGGCGCCACCGCAGGCGCTGGCACGGGCCCCGCGCCCATGGCCCGTCAGGCCTTCCAGGCCCCGGCATCGCCGTCTCCGCAGGCCTCCTCGGGCTCCTCGGCCGCTGCCCCTGCGGTGGCCTCCGCCAGCAGGCCCGCAGGCTTTGATGCGGCCGGCTTCGAGCGCATCGCCAAGATGATCTTCATCCGCTTGCAGGCCGCCAACGACGCGGGCCAGGTGGACGACCTGCGCAAGTTCACCACGCCTGAGTTGTTCGCCTCGCTGCGTCTGGACCTCCAAGAGCGCGCTGGCGCGGCACAGCAGACCGACGTGCTGGAGTTGCACGCCGAGTTGATCGACACGGCCCAGGAAGATGGGCAATGGGTGGCGACGGTGCGTTTCACCGGCTTGATCCGCGAAGAGGCCGAGGCGGGCGCTCAGCCGTTCGACGAGTTGTGGCACCTGGTGCGTCCCCTGGACGAAAGCCGCGACTGGGCGATCGCCGGCATCACGCCTCAAGACGTGCTGTGAGCTGCTGACGCCCCTGCATTGACGTCACTCACGACGTCAATGGCATCGGCATGACCCTGTGATGAGCCGGAGGTGACCCGCGTTGCCTCCGGTTTTTTTGCGTTAAATGGCGCCTGGGCATCCATTCGTTGGACGTTTGTCCATGTTGAATCTTGTTTGAATCGTTTTGAGGGCGGTTTTTGCCGTTCCATGTCTCCATTGTGGGTTTGATTTTTGGCAATATCGAGTTCATGAAAAGGAGATGAACGGCCATGAAACACGACAATGGATTGGATGACTCGGGCATGCCCCGGTATCGCAGCAGCGCCGCTGCCCGGATGGTGAACATTCCCGTCGCCACGTTGCGGGTTTGGGAGCGTCGCTACAAGGTGGTGGGGCCCCAGCAGGCGCCCTCGGGCCACCGGCTGTACTCCAGCCAGGACGTGCGTCGCCTGGTGCTGATCAAGCAGTTGTTGAACAAGGGGCACAGCATCGGCATGCTGGCGCGCCTGGACACAGCGCGCCTCCAGGAGCTGCTGGATGAAGCAGAAAACACCGTGTCACTGACGCAGCGCACGGCCATGGAGCGCCCCGCCCAGCGCGAGGTTTCGTTGGACGAGGCCTTGACGCAGCCGGTGCGTGTGCTGCTGGCGGGCCCCGACGCCGCGCCACGTTGGCGTGACGTGCTGGACGCGATGCCGGGCATCGAGGTGATTGGCAGCGCCGAAGACAGTGGTCCCGCCGAGCTGGCCCTGCGACAAGCCCAGGCCGATGTGGTGGTGGCCGATCTGGGCCCCGTGCACATGGAAACGGTGGACTGGCTGGTGCGCCTGACCCGGCTGGTGGGCGCCCGGCAGATGATCGTGGTTTATGGCTTTGCCAACAGCCAGGTGCTGGAGGCCTTGCGCGCCCGCGCAGCGTTGATCAAGCGGGCGCCCATCGAGGCCGGTGAGTTGGGGCAGGTGGTGCGAGACACCGTGCGCGGCTGGCGCACCGTGGCCCAGGGCCTGCGGTCGGTGCCTGATCCGGCGCCGCCCCGTCGCTTTGACGCGGTGGCCTTGCAGCAGTTGATCCGCGCCATGCCCCGCGTGGCGTGCGAGTGCCCGCAGCACCTGTCCGAACTGGTGCGCCTGCTCAGTCAGTTCGAGGAGTACAGCGCCGAGTGTGAAACCCGCCAGCCGGCCGACGTGGCCCTGCATGCCTACCTGTACCGCGTGGCCGGCCATGCTCGGGCCCTGATGGAAGAGGCCCTGGCCACCCTGGCCGTGGCCGAAGGGGTGCCCCTGCCTGACCGCATGCCCTCGGGCCGGGCTTGATCATGGGCGACGAGCGCGGTTTGGCCCTGGATCCAGGGCTGGCGGTGGTCGTGGGCGCAGGCGGTGGGGTGGGGCAGGCGCTGTGCGAGCGCATCGAACAGCACCTGCCTCAGCTTACGCTGTGTCGCCTGGGCCGGCGTGAATCGGTGCGCCTGGAATTGCTGGACGACGACAGCCTGCAGCAGGCCCGCGACCACGTGGCGGCGCTGGCTGCGCAGCAGCCCCTGCGCCTGTTCATCGACGCCACGGGCTATCTGCACCAGGGCGATTGGCAGCCCGAGAAGAGCTGGCGTACGTTGGAGCGCGACCACCTCATGCACCAGTTCGCCATCAACACCGTGGGCCCGGCCTTGCTGATGAAGCACTTCTTGCCGCTCATGCCCCGGCGCGAACGCTCGGTGTGGGCCACGCTGTCGGCCAAGGTGGGCAGCATTGGCGACAATCAACTGGGTGGCTGGTATGGCTACCGGGCGGCCAAGGCGGCGCTCAACCAACTGGTGCGCACGGCCTCGATCGAGCTGCGCCGGCAGTCGCCGCAGGCCGTGTGCGTGGCCCTGCACCCCGGCACGGTGAACACGGCCTTGTCGGCGCCGTTTGCCAAAGCGGGGCTGGAGGTGCAAAGCCCGGCCCAGTCGGCCGAGCGTTTGCTGGCCGTGATGCAAAGCCTGCAGCCTGAGGACTCAGGCGGATTTTTCAACCACCACGGGCAACGGCTGCCCTGGTGAGGCTTGCGCCGCGTCCGCTTCATCCGCCTCGCCCGCCTCATCCACCAGAAACCCGCCACTCTGGTGTGCCCACAGCCGGGCGTACAGCCCGCCGTGCGCCAGCAGCTCGGCGTGGGTGCCTTCTTCCACGATGCGCCCCTGGTCCAGCACGATGAGCCGGTCCATGGCCGCGATGGTCGACAGCCGGTGGGCAATGGCCACCACGGTCTTGCCCTCCATCAGCCGGTACAGGCTGGTCTGGATGGCGGCCTCCACTTCAGAGTCGAGCGCGCTGGTGGCTTCGTCCAGCAGCAGGATGGGGGCGTCCTTCAGCATCACCCGCGCAATCGCGATGCGCTGGCGCTGACCGCCCGAGAGCTTCACGCCCCGTTCGCCCACATGGGCGTCGTAGCCGCGCCGGCCTGCCGGGTCGCTCAGGCCATCGATGAAGCCCTGCGCTTCGGCGCGTTCCGCAGCGCGGCGCATGGCCTCGTCGTCGGCATCGGGGCGGCCATACAGGATGTTGTCGCGCACCGAGCGGTGCAGCAGCGAAGTGTCTTGCGTGACCATGCCGATCTGCGCGCGCAGGCTGTCCTGGGTCACCTCGCGCACGTTTTGCCCGTCGATCAGCACGCGGCCCGACTGCACGTCATGAAAGCGCAGCAGCAGGTTGATCAGGGTGGATTTGCCCGCGCCCGACCGCCCCACCAAGCCGATCTTCTCGCCAGGCCGGATGCACAGGTTCAGGTGCTCGATCACGGGCTTGTCGGGGCTGTAGGCAAAGCTCACGTCTTCGAAGCGGACCTCGCCCCGCGTCACGCGCAGCGGCTGGGCCCCCGGCGCATCGACGATCTGGTGCGGGCGCGACAGGGTGTTCAAGCCATCCTGCACGGTGCCCACGTGTTCGAACAGCGAGGCCACTTCCCACATCATCCAGTGCGAGATGCCATTGAGGCGCAAGGCCATGGCGGTCGAGGCCGCCACCGCGCCCAGGCCCACCTGGCCTTGGGTCCACAGCCACAGCGTGGCGCCCGCCGTGCTCAGGATCAGCAACATGCTCAGCGTGTGGTTCACCACCTCGAAGCCACTGACCAGGCGCATCTGCCCGTGCACCGTGGTCATGAACTCCTGCATGGCCGCGCGTGCATAGGCCGCCTCGCGGTGAGCATGCGAAAACAGCTTGACCGTGGCGATGTTGGTGTAAGCATCGGTGATGCGGCCGGTCATCAAGGAGCGGGCATCGGCCTGGGCCCGGGCGCGATCGCTCAGGCGGGGCACGAAGTAAAACACCGCGCCGACATAGCAGAGCAGCCAGCCCAGAAAGGGCAGCAACAGCCAGGCGTCAAAGCCGCCCACGATCACCGTCATGGTCACGAAGTAAATGACCACGAACACCAGGATGTCGCCCACGATGAAGCAGGTGTCGCGCACGGCCAGGGCCGTCTGCATGACTTTGGTGGCCACCCGGCCGGCAAACTCGTCCTGGTAGAACGACATGCTTTGCGCCAGCATGTGCCGGTGAAAGCGCCAGCGCAGCGCCATCGGGAAGTTGCCCGCCAGCGTCTGGTGCTTGAGCAGGGTTTGCAGCCACACCGCCAGCGGACTCAGCAGGATGACACCGGTCAGCATCAGCAGGTGCGTGCGGGCCTCGGTCCACAGCGTGGCGGGGGTGTATTGCCCCAGTTGGTCGACGATGCCGCCCAGCATGCCGAACAGCCAGGCTTCAAACGCCGCGATGCTGGCCGTCAGCAAGGTCATGCCCAGCAGGAAGGGGCGCATGCCTTCGGTGCCGGCCCACACAAACGCCAGAAAACCCTTGGGCGGCGTCTTGGGGGGCGCCTCAGGGTAGGGATGGACCAGGTTCTCGAACCACTTCAACACGTGCGGGCTCCGCTTGCGGGCAAAGTCGCAAGGGTAGCGCGAAGTTCAATACACCTCAGGCACGATCATCGAATCCGGCACCGGGTTGCGGATGTAGTCCTCATGACGCACGCGTGGGGGCAGCGTCACTGGCTGGTGGGGCACCTCGTGGTAGGGCAGTTGAGACAGCAGGTGGTGGATGCAGTTCAGGCGCGCGCGCTTCTTGTCCACGGCCTGCACCACCCACCAGGGGGCTTCGGGGATGTGGGTGCGCTCCAGCATCACTTCCTTGGCTCGGGTGTAGTCTTCCCAGCGGCGGCGGGATTCCAGGTCCATCGGGCTGAGCTTCCACTGCTTGAGCGGGTCGTTGATGCGGGCCACGAAGCGGGCGGCCTGCTCTTCATCGTTGATCGAGAACCAGTACTTGATGACGCGGATGCCGCTGCGCACCAGCATTTTTTCGAACTCGGGCACCGAGCGGAAGAATTCTTCGTACTCGTCGTCGCTGCAAAAGCCCATCACGCGTTCCACGCCGGCGCGGTTGTACCAGCTGCGGTCGAACAGCACGATCTCGCCGGCGGCCGGCAGGTGGGCCACATAGCGCTGAAAGTACCACTGTGTTTTTTCGCGGTCGTTGGGGGCGGGCAGGGCCGCCACCCGGCACACGCGGGGGTTCAGGCGTTGGGTGATGCGCTTGATGGCCCCACCTTTGCCTGCGGCGTCACGCCCCTCGAACAGCACCACCACCCGCTCACCGGTGTGCACCACCCAGTCTTGCAGCTTCACCAGCTCGCCTTGCAGGCGGAACAGCTCGCGGAAGTACATGCGGCGCAGTTCCTGCGATTCGCGCGCGCGGCCAGACTGAGCATCCAGGAACTGGTCGTCCAACTCCTGCTCCAGCTCTTCGTCGTAGCTGTCCAGCAGGTCTTCCTGCAGACGTCGCAGCAGTTCAGGATCGAGGGGCGGTAGAGGCTTGTCCATGGTGACGGGCAGGGTTCAATGCAACCCCTCAGCTTGCCTGAAGGATGTGACAGCATGGCGACAAAGGGCCTTGGCCATTGCTGCACATCTGTGCACATAATCCCGGGGTTGTCATTCCCAAGGGCTGTGCCCTGCCGTTCATGAAAGCCCTCAAGGCCGTGTTCGCCAGCGTTGTGCTGGTGCTCAACATCTTCTTTCACATCAGCCTGCTGTTGCCGTTTGCGCTGATCAAGCTGGTGTTGCCCTTCCGCCCGGTGCGGCGGGTGGTGGATGCCGTGCTGAACGCGATCGCCGAAAGCTGGATTGGCCTGAACAAGTTCTGGATGTGGGCCGTGGGCCGCACCCGCTGGCAGATCCAGGGCGTGGACGGACTGCGCTATCGCGGCTGGTACCTGGTGAACTGCAACCACCAGAGCTGGGTGGACATCCTCGTGCTGCAGTGGGTGTTCAACCGCAAGATCCCGCTGCTGAAGTTTTTCATCAAGCACGAGCTGATCTACGTGCCCATCATGGGCTTCGCGTGGTGGGCGCTGGACTTTCCGTTCATGAAGCGCCGTGGCGGCGCCTCGGCCCAGAAGGATCTGGAGACCGCCCGCCAGGCCTGCGAGAAGTTCAAGGTCATCCCCACCTCGGTCATCAGCTTCATGGAAGGCACGCGCTTCACGCCAGCCAAGCACGATCAGCAAAAGTCGCCCTACCGCAACCTGCTCAAGCCCAAGACGGGCGGGGTGGGCATGTCGCTGGAGACCATGGGCGAGCTGTTCGATGGCCTGCTGGACGTGACCATCGTGTACCCCAAGGGCGTGCCCACCTTCATCGATCTGATGACGGGCCGCATGGACGAAGTGATCGTGACCGTGCGCTTGCGGCCCATCCCGCCCGAGCTGCTCACCGCCGCCCAGGGCAAGGGCGTGGACCGCGCGCAACTGCAGGCCTGGGTGAATGGCCTGTGGGCGGAGAAAGACGCCGAGATCGACGCCCTCAAGGCTGGGCGGGCGCCGACGCCGGTGGCGAGCCAGCACTGAGCATCAGCGGCGCGCGCAGGCGGCTGTCAAAGGCCGCGGGGGCCACGTACTGCAGCAATTCCTTGCCCTGGGTGGACAGGGCGATGTCCAGGCCCAGCGAAGGGTAGAGCAGGTGCGTCAGCTCATCGCTGACCTTCACCCGCTCGGCGGGCTCACCAAAGCGAGCCACCACGGTGGCCTCGTCCAGATTGGCCTGGGGGATGAACCCCAGGGCCAGGATGGGGGCGCGCAGCGCTTGCTGCAGCGCCTCGCCTGAGAGCTTGAACTGCCGGGTCGTGCTCTCCATGAAGGACACGTCCTGGGTGCTGCGCTTGAAGGCGTCGATCTGCTCGGGCGTGGCCTGGGCCGTGATCACCAGCTTGCCGCCGATGAAGCCGGCCTGCATCGGGTCCACGAAGGCCTCCAGGCTGCCCACCTCGTTGCTGGCGGCGATGACGGCCACGGTCATCTTGTCGCCCCACCGGGCGTGGGCGTCGGCGAGGGTGCTGCCCTGCCCGGGTTCGGCCAGGGCCAGGCCCATCACCCGGCTGCTGCCGTCCGCCTGGGTGGCGATGCGCCAGGGCAGGTCTTGCGCCGCCTGTTGTGCGGCTTGTTGGGCTTCGGCCGACGAGGAGTCGGTGAAGGCGTCGTGCCCCAGCACCAGCACGGCGCTGACGCCCAGGGCCGCGGCCACCAGGCCGCTGATCGTCCAGAAAGTCTTCATGTGATGTCGAAAACGGGTGAGCGGCAGGTGCGGTCTCAGGTGCGGTAGCTGGTGTCCATCCGGTCGAGCTTGCGCAGCAGGGCCGGCCATACAAAGTCGCCCCCCTGACCGCCGGTCTGCACCTTGGTGGCCTGGGCCACACCTTCCAGAATCTTGGGGTCGATGGCCACCAGCCCATGGTCGGTGTCCGGCCCGGCGGCTTGGGCCGACAACTGGATCTGGCAGGTGCTTTCGAACAGGTACATGTTCAAGAAGGCGTTGGGGACGGTGCGGCCCAGCGTGAGCAGGCCATGGTTGCGCAGCATCAGAAAGCGCTTGTCGCCCAGATCGGCTTGCAGTCGCGGCTTCTCGTCTTCGCGAAAGGCCACGCCCTCGTAGTCGTGATATGCCAGCGAGGTCAACACGAAGGTGCTTTGCTGCGAGATGGGCAGCACCCCGCAACGCTGGGCCGAAACCGCCACGCCGGCGCGCGTGTGGGTGTGCATCACGCAGCCGGCGTCGTCACGCGCGGCGTGCACGGCGCTGTGGATGTTGAAGCCCGCCGGGTTCACCGGGAAGGGCGAGTCCATCAGCTTGTTGCAGTGCTGATCCACCTTCACCAGGCTCGACGCCGTGATCTCGTCGAACATCAGCCCGTAGGGGTTGATGAGGAAGTGGTGATCCGGCCCCGGCAGGCGGGCCGAGATGTGGGTGAAGACCAGGTCGCTCCAACCATAGAGTGCGGCCAGGCGGTAGGCGGCGGCCAGGTCCACACGCAGTTGCCATTCTTCGGGGCTGACCTGATCGCGCAGCGAGGCGATGGGGGGCAGTTCGTGGTTCATGGGGTCTCCGGTGCGCCAGTGAACGTGGTGGCCAGGCGATCGCGCAGCAGGTTCTTCTGCACCTTGCCCATGGCGTTGCGGGGCAGGTCGTCGGCCACGATCAGTCGCTTGGGCACCTTGTAGGCGGCCAGCTGGTTTTTGAGCTGGCCAATGGCGGTGGTTTCGTCCAGTGTGGCGCCCGGCGCCAGCACCACCACGGCCACCACACCCTCGCCAAAGTCGGGGTGGGGCACGCCCACCACGGCCGATTCCTGCACGCCGGGCAACCGATCGATGTGGCCTTCCACCTCGGCGGGGTAGACATTGAAGCCGCCGCTGATCACCAGGTCTTTGGCGCGCCCCACCAGGTGCACATAACCCTGCGCATCGATGCGGCCGACATCGCCGGTTCGAAACCAGCCATCGTCGGTGAAGGCCTCGGCGGTTTTGTCAGGCAGGCCCAGGTAGCCTGCAAACACATTGGGGCCGCACACCTCCACGTCACCCACGGCGTCGGTGGGCAGGGGCTGGCCGGCATCGCTCACCACGCGCACGCCCACCCCGGGCAGCGCGCGGCCCACGCTGCCGATGAGGCGTTCACCTTCTTCAGGGCGGCAGGGGTTGGAGCACAGCATGCCGGTTTCGCTCATGCCGTAGCGCTCCAGGATGGTGTGGCCGGTGCGCTGGGCAAAGGCGGCTGAGGTGGCGGGCAGCAAGGGCGCCGAGCCCGAGATGAAGAGCCGCATGCCTGCGGTGCTTGGGGCATCCAGTTTGGCCTCCTGCAGCAGGCGCACATACATGGTGGGCACGCCCATGAACACGGTGGCACGCGGGCCGTCGGTGGAGGTCAATTGCGCCAGCACCTGTGCCGCGTCAAACCGCTGCAGCCAGCGCATGGGAGTGCCCGCCAGCAGGCTGCAGTGCACGGCCACGAACAGGCCATGGATGTGGAAGATGGGCAGCGCGTGCACCAGGCAGTCGTCCTGGCGCCAGTCCCAGTGCTGCAGCAGGGTGCGGGCGTTGCTCCACAGGTTGGCGTGGCTCAGCAGGGCGCCCTTGCTGCGGCCCGTGGTGCCCGAGGTGTAGAGGATGGCGGCCAGATCGTTGGGCTGCCGTTGCGCAACTTCATGCACATCGCTGTGCAGGGCCGCGTGGCTCAGCAGGCTGCCCGTGCGCGCATCCGACAGGGTGAACAGGTGCTGCACGCCACCGTGCGCGGCCAGCGGGATCACCCACTCCTGGTCGTCCGGGCGGCACACCATCACCGAAGGCCGCGCGTCGTTGATGAAGTGCTCCAGCTCGCCGGCCCGGTAAGCCGGGTTCAGCGGCAGGTAGGCACAGCCCGCGCGCAGCGTGGCCAGGTACAGCAGCAGGGATTCGACCGATTTGTCCACATGGGCGGCCACCACCGGGGGGCGCCCATCCACACCCTGCAGGTGCAGGCTGTGCAGCAGGTTGGCCAGCATGGCCGTGGCGCGGTCCAGGTCGGCCCAGGTGTAGGCGCGTCCGTCGTCCAGCAGGATGGCCGGGGCCTGGCGTCGGGCAGGCCAGGCGGCCTGAAGGGCAGCGAAGAGGTTCATGGGGCGTGATGGTACGCCGTCTGGGGCGCCCACCACCCGCTGTGATCAGACGTTGATGGCCTGCGCCGAGCCCACCTGCTTGCGCAGTTCGAACTTCTGGATCTTGCCTGTGGAGGTTTTGGGCAGCTCGCCAAACACCACGGCGCGCGGCACCTTGAAGCCGGCGATGTGCTGTTTGCAGTGCGCAATGATCTCTTCGGCCGTCACCTGGGCACCGGCCTTCAACTCGATGAAGGCGCAGGGCGTCTCGCCCCACTTTTCGTCGGGCTTGGCCACCACGGCCGCGGCCATCACGGCCGGGTGGCGGTACAGCACGTCTTCCACCTCGATGGACGAGATGTTTTCGCCGCCCGAGATGATGATGTCCTTGCTGCGGTCCTTGATCTTCACGTAGCCATCGGGGTAGAGCACGCCCAGGTCGCCCGTGTGGAACCAGCCGCCCGCGAAGGCTTCTTGCGTGGCCTTGGCGTTCTTCAGGTAGCCCTTCATGGCGATGTTGCCCCGGAACATGATCTCGCCCATGGTCTCGCCATCGGCGGGCACGGGCTGCATGGTGGCTGGGTCCAGCACGGTCACGGCCTGCTGCAGGTGGTAGGGCACGCCCTGGCGCGCGTTCAGGCGGGCGCGCTCGCCGATGTCCAGCGTGTCCCATTCGGCGTGCTTGGTGCACACGGCCGAGGGGCCGTAGACCTCGGTCAGGCCATACACATGGGTCAGGTCAAAGCCCATTTCTTCCATGCCCTCGATCATGGCTGCCGGTGGCGCCGCGCCGGCCACCATGGCCTTGATGCCCGTGGGCACGCCGTGCTTGAGTTCGGCAGGTGCAGCCAGCAACGACGCGTGCACGATGGGTGCGCCGCAGTAGTGCGTCACGCCATGTTCACGGATGGCGTCGAAGATGGCCTTGGGGTCCACCCGTCGCAGGCACACATTCACGCCTGCGCGGGCCGCGATGGCCCACGGGAAGCACCAGCCATTGCAGTGGAACATGGGCAGCGTCCACAGATAGGTGGCGTGCTTGGGCATGTCCCATTCCAGCAGGTTGGAGATGGCGTTCAGCGCCGCCCCCCGGTGGTGGTAGACCACGCCCTTGGGGTTGCCGGTGGTGCCCGAGGTGTAGTTCAGGCTGATGGCCTGCCATTCGTCGGTGGGCAGGTCCCAGGCAAAGTCAGGCGAACCGCTGGCCACCACCGCCTCGTAGGTTTCGCTGCCAATACGGCGGGCTTCACCGGTGTACAGCGCGTCTTCGGCATCGATCACCAGCACGGGCTCGGTGCGCGTGCGCAGGCTCAGGGCGCGCTCCATCACCTTGGCAAACTCGGGGTCGACGATCACGACCTTGGCCTCGCCGTGGTCCAGCATGAAGGCGATCGCGTCGGCGTCCAGCCGGGTGTTGAGGGTGTTGAGCACCGCGCCCGACATCGGGATGCCAAAGTGCGCCTCCACCATCGGCGGCGTGTTGGGCAGCATCACGGCCACGGTGTCGCCCAGACCGATGCCGCGCTGTTGCAGGGCATCGGCCAACTGGCGGCAGCGGGCATAGGTTTGCGCCCAGGTCTGTCGCAGGGGGCCGTGCACGATGGCCAGTTGATCGGGGTGCACCAGGGCCGATCGCTCCAGGAACGACAGGGGAGAAATGGCCAGGTGGTTGGCGGCGTTGCGGGGCAGGTCCTGCTCGTAGATGTTGCTCATGGGGTTCCTCGGCGTGTGTCATGTCCTTGTGGGACGCAAAACATCCTGCCCGAGAAAACCCTGGGGTTGCATGGGTTTATCCCTGTGTCAGTCTGGTGCACTTTCCACGCGGATGGTCTGCCCCTGGCACTGCACCGTTTGCCCTGCCCGGATTTTGGCCGTTTTGCGGGTTTCAGGCTGGCCGTCCACCGTCACCAGGCCGTCGGCCACCATCAGCTTGGCCACGCCGCCGCTGCCCGCCAGGCCGCAGGCCTTCAGCAATTTGTCCAGGGTGATGAAATCACCGCGCAGGGCGAAACTCAGTTCAGAGGGTGAGGGCATTTCAGCTTGACAGCCAGGCGGCTTTGCTTGATGGTTGACAGGTGTACATCTTGCCTGAAAACAGGCACAATCCCAGGCATCACGATGGAGAACGCCATGAACCGCCCCATGATGCACGTAGTTGACCCGCAAACCGGCGAGTCCGATCCGGCTGAAATCCGCCGCGTGTTCGATTCGCAGTCGGCCACGGCATTGGCGTGGCGTGAATCGACCATCGCCGAGCGCATCGCGCGCCTGAAGAAACTGCGCGAGGCCATGCTGGCCCGCCGCGAGGACTTTTACGCCGCGTTCCACAAGGACTACCACAAGCCCAGCTCTGAGGTCGAGGGCACCGAGTTCATGCCCGTGCTCGACGAGATCCGGCACACCATCGGCAGCCTGAAAAAATGGGCTCAGCCCAAGCGCGTGCGCCCCACCACCACCACGCTGGACACCAAAGCCTGGGTCGAATACCAGCCCCGTGGCCGCGTGCTGATCATCGCCCCCTGGAACTTCCCGCTCAATCTGTGTTTCGGCCCCCTGGTGTCGGCCCTGGCGGCAGGCAACACCGTCATCCTCAAGCCCTCAGAGATGACCCCCTCGGTGAGTGCCGTGATGGCCGAGGTCATCGCCCAGGTGTTTTCGCCCAACGAGGTGGCCCTGTTTGAGGGCGCGCTGCCCACCTCGCAGGTCCTGCTGGACCTGCCGTTTGACCACATTTTCTTCACGGGCTCGCCGGCCGTGGGCAAGGTGGTGATGGCGGCTGCCGCCAAGCACCTCACCAGCGTCACGCTGGAGTTGGGTGGCAAGTCACCCGTGATCGTTGATGAAACCGCCGACATCAAGCGCGCCGCCGAAACCCTGATGTGGGGCAAGTTCACCAACTGCGGGCAGATCTGCGTGGCGCCCGATCACATCCATGTGCACGAGTCGGTCAAAGACCGCTTCGTGGCGGAGTGCCGGCGGGTGATCGAGTCTCGTTATGGCAGCACCGCCGAGGCCCAGCGCAACAGCCCCGACCTGACCCACGTCATCAATCAGCGTCACACCCAGCGCATCGCCGGCCTGCTGGACGACGCCCGCCAGAAGGGCGCCCGCGTGCTGACCGGCGGCGAGGTGGATGTGGGCAACTGCTTCATCGCACCCACCTTGATCGACCAGGTGGCGCCTGAAGCCTCGATCATGTCCGAAGAGATCTTTGGCCCGGTGCTGCCCATCCTGAGCTACCGCAACCTCGACGACGTGGTGCGCGCCATCAACGCCCAGCCCAAGCCCCTGGCCCTGTACATCTTCAGCAAGGACAAGGCCCGTACCCGTCGCCTGCTGGCCCAGACCAGCTCGGGCGGCGCCGCCATCAACCATTGCGTGATGCACTATGCCCACGGCAACCTGCCCTTCGGTGGCGTCAACAATTCGGGCATCGGCAGCGCCCACGGCGAGTTCGGCTTCAAGGCCTTCTCGCACGAGCGTGCCGTGCTCCAGTCGGGGCCCATCATGCTGGCGCAGCTCTTCTTCCCGCCGTACACCGACTTCAAGAAAAAGCTCATCCGCCTGACGGTGGATTCGCTGCGCCTGCCCTCGTTGTGAGCATGGCCTGCGGGATGACCGATAATCCCGGTGCCTGAACTGTCAACGGCCCGCCGACTGGCTTGACCATGTGGCGGGCTTTTTGCATTGTTTGCGACCGTGGACATCTTCATTCAACAACTGATCAATGGCCTGGTGCTGGGCAGCATGTACGCGCTGCTGGCCCTGGGCTACACCATGGTGTACGGCATCATCAACCTCATCAACTTCGCCCATGGCGAGGTGCTGATGGTGGGGGCGCTGGTGAGCTGGACGGTGGTCACCACCCTGGCGGACACGGGCTGGCCCGGCTGGACGCTGCTGCTCTTGTCGCTGATGGCCGCCATGCTCGTGTGCATGGTCTTGAACATCGTGATCGAACGCCTGGCCTACCGGCCGCTGCGCAACGCGCCACGCCTGGCGCCGCTGATCACGGCCATGGGGGTGTCGCTGCTGCTGCAGACCCTGGCCATGATCATCTGGAAGCCTGACTACAAGCCTTACCCCATCTTGCTCAACGATGAGCCGTACGAGGTCATGGGCGCCGCCATCAACCTGGTGCAGATCCTGATCATCGGCGTGACCGCCATGACCCTGGCCGGGCTGATGTTGCTGATCAATGGCACGCGCCTGGGGCGGGCCATGCGCGCCACGGCCGAGAACCCCCGGGTGGCCCAGCTGATGGGCGTGCGCCCCGATCTGGTGATTTCGGCCACCTTTGCCCTGGGCGCGGCCCTGGCGGCCCTGGCGGGCGTCATGTGGGCGGCCAATTATGGGTCTGTGCAGCACACCATGGGTTTTTTGCCGGGCCTGAAGGCCTTCACGGCGGCCGTGTTCGGCGGCATCGGCAACCTGCCGGGCGCCATGGTGGGCGGGGTGCTGCTGGGCGTCATCGAGGCCATGGGTGCCGGCTACATCGGCGACCTCACCGGGGGCGTGCTGGGCAGTCACTACCAGGACATCTTTGCCTTTGCCGTGCTGATCCTCATCCTCACCTTGCGGCCGCAAGGCCTGCTGGGTGAGCGGGTGGCCGATCGGGCGTGAGGCAGGCCGCGATGATGACCGCCACCTCCACCGCTTCAGGGCGCAATCCCTTGCCCGTGTTCCTGGCCAGTGCCGCGGGTTTGCTGGTCCTGCCATTGGCCATGCAGATGCTGGGGGTGGGCGACGCCTGGATCCGCATCCTGGACGTCGCTCTGCTGTACATCCTCTTGGCCCTGGGCCTGAACATCGTCGTGGGCTTTGCCGGCCTGCTGGACCTGGGCTACATCGCCTTCTACGCCGTGGGGGCCTACCTGTTTGCCCTGCTGGCCTCGCCCCACCTGGTCGACAACTTCCCGGTCATCGCCGCAGCCTTTCCCGAAGGCCTGCACACCCCTTTCTGGATGGTCATCCCCTTGGGGGCGGGCCTGGCCGCCCTGGCCGGGGTGCTGCTGGGTTCGCCCACGCTCAAGCTGCGCGGTGATTACCTGGCCATCGTCACCTTGGGGTTTGGCGAGATCATCCGTGTGTTCCTGAACAACCTGGACGCCCCCGCCAACATCACCAACGGGCCCATGGGCGTCAGCCAGATCGAACCCATCCGCATTTTCGGCGTCAGCCTGGGCGAGCCCTGGCACATCGGTGGCTTCACGCTGCCCTCGGTCACGCTGTACTACTACCTGTTCCTGATCATCGTGGTGGTGGCCGTGATCATTTGCCAGCGCTTGCAGGATTCCCGCCTGGGCCGGGCCTGGATGGCGGTGCGCGAAGACGAGATCGCGGCCAAGGCCATGGGCCTGAACACCCGCAACCTCAAGCTGCTGGCCTTCGGTCTGGGGGCCACCTTTGGCGGTGTCTCGGGCGTGCTGTTTGCCAGCTTCCAGGGCTTTGTCTCGCCCGAATCCTTCAGCCTGCACGAGTCCATCATGGTCGTGGCCATGGTGGTGTTGGGCGGGCTGGGCCACATCCCGGGCGTCATCCTGGGGGCCTTCCTGCTGGCGGCCCTGCCCGAGGTGCTGCGCCACGTGGCCGGCCCGCTGCAGGCCATGACGGGCGGCCGGCTGGACGCGGCCATCCTGCGCCAGTTGCTGGTGGCCAGTGCCATGATCCTGATCATGCTGTGGCGCCCTCAGGGCATCTGGCCGGCGCCCCAGGCGCGTGCCGCAGCGAAGGAGGGCCGGGCATGAGCGCGTTGCTGACGGTTCAAGGCGTGTCCAAGCGCTATGGCGGTGTGCAGGCCCTCAAGGATGTGTCGCTCACGGTGCAGGCCGGCCAGATCCACGGGCTGATCGGCCCCAATGGCGCGGGCAAGACCACCTTCTTCAACATGATCACGGGCATGGCCCCGGCCGATGAAGGCCGCTTCGAGCTGGACGGCCGGCCCTACAAGCCCACGGCGGTGCATGAGGTGGCCAAGGCCGGCATCGCGCGTACCTTCCAGAACATCCGCCTGTTTGCCGAGATGAGCGTGCTGGACAACGTGCGCGTGGGCCGCCACGTGCGCACCCAGGTGGGGTGGTGGCAGGCCCTGCTGCGCACCCGGGCCTTCCAGCACGAAGAAGCCCAGATCACGGCCAAGGCCCATGAATTGCTGGATTTTGTGGGCCTGGGCGGTCGGGGGCACCTGGTGGCCCGCACCCTCAGCTACGGCGACCAGCGTCGCCTGGAAATCGCCCGCGCCCTGGCCACCGAGCCCAAGCTGTTGGCGCTGGACGAACCCGCGGCCGGCATGAACGGCACCGAAAAGGTCGAGCTGCGCGCCCTGATCGAGCGCATCCGCCAGCAAGGTCGGGCCATCCTGCTGATTGAGCACGACGTCAAACTGGTCATGGGCCTGTGCGATCAAGTCACCGTGCTGGACCAGGGCCAACGCATCGCCGCAGGCCTGCCCGCCGAGGTGCAGCGCAACCCCCAGGTGATCCAGGCCTACCTGGGCAGCGCCCACCAGGCGGCGTGAGCCTCCGCGCTTTCTTGATGCCCTGATGACCTGACGCTGCTGATGACCACCACCGACACCTCCACCGCCTTGCTCAGCGTGCGCGACCTGCGCGTGGCCTACGGCGGCATCCAGGCCCTGAAGGGCGTGAGCCTGCACCTGAACGCCGGCGAACTGGTGTGCCTGATCGGCGCCAACGGCGCGGGCAAAACCACCACCCTGAAGGCCATCTGCGGCCTGCTCAAGCCCACCTCGGGCCAGGTGCTGTATCAGGGCCGGGTCATCACCGGCCAGGGGCCCTGGACACTGCCCGAGCACGGCCTGGTGATGGTGCCTGAAGGGCGGGGCATCTTTACGCGCATGTCCATCGACGAGAACCTGCGCATGGGCGCCTACCTGCGGCGCGACCGCGAGGTTGAGGCCGACATGGCCGCCGTGTACCAGCGCTTTCCGCGCCTCAAAGAGCGCATGAAACAACTGGCCGGCACACTGTCAGGCGGCGAGCAGCAGATGCTGGCCATGGGCCGCGCGCTGATGGCACGCCCCAAACTGCTGCTGCTGGACGAGCCTTCCATGGGCCTGTCGCCCATCATGGTGGACACCATCTTCGAGGTCATCCGCGACATTGCGCGCCAAGGTGTGACCGTTCTGCTGGTGGAGCAAAACGCCCACCGCGCCCTGGCCATGGCCGACCGCGGCTACGTGCTGGAATCCGGCGAGCTGGCCCTCACGGGCCCCGCCAGCGAGTTGCTGGGCAATCCTCAGGTGCAGGCGGCGTACCTGGGGGTGTGAAGGGGTTTGCGGCTGGCCCGACCTTGGCCTATGATGAAGCATCAAGATGAATCATGATGGAGTGAGTCATGAGCAGCGCTGTGAGAGAAAAGTTCTCATCCCAGGCCGCGCCTGAGGTGCTTGCGGCCCTGCGCCAGATCGCTGAAAGCCAAGGTCGGCAGTTTCAGGCGGTGCTCGACGAGGCCCTGCGTGACTACATCGATCGCCAGCAAAAGGAGCGCCCTCGTCGGCATGTGATGACCGCGTTTGCCTCCAGTCTGGATGAGTTTGATCACCTCTACCGCGAACTGGCCAAGTAAGTCGTGGCGCACGACTACCTGACGGTGGCCGACGTGCTCGGCATGCACACCGTGCTGATGCAGCGCTATGGCGGTGCCACCGGCGTGCGTGACCCGGGCGCCTTGGAGGCTGCCTTGTTCCGGCCCCAAACGGGCTATTACGAGGACATCGTGGCCGAGGCAGCTTCCTTGATGGAGAGCCTGGCGATCAACCATCCTTTTGTGGACGGCAACAAGCGCATCGCCTTTGCGGCGGAGGACGTGTTTCTGCGCATCAATGGCTGGCGCTTGCAGCGTGCACCCATGCAGATCCACGCGGAGATGATGCAGATGTTCGAGTCCGGACACTTCCACATCGCTCACCTTGAGCCGTGGTTGCGGGGGTTCGCCGTGGCTGACGTGAATACCTGAATGAAATCATCGAGTAACGAAGATGCCGGTCAACAGCCTCAGACGAAGCGCAGCAAAGGCGCTGCTCATTGCCTTGGCGGTCTTGGCTTTGGTGTCAGCCTGCGTCCATTGGCGTGAGGGCAATCATGGCAGCCACCCCGAAACCAACCCACGCTATTTGGTCGGAGAACTTGGTGGAATGAAGGTCAATATACCAAGGTATTACGTTGAATTGGTGGAGTACGAGGGCGATCCGGGCTGGTCAGGTAAGCGAGATGCCCCCAAGCCAATTCGAACACACCAGTCACGCATCAACAGCTTCGGCGTGACAGTGCGCTACCCAGACATGGCTGGGTTGAGTAGTTCAGCCATGCGGGCTGATAAGCGTCAGTACACGTCTGCGAATACGCCATGGATTTCTGTTGGATTCATATCTGGGTCGATTTATCCGGGTGACGGATTCTTGGATCGCATGGCGAAATATGTCATTGATAGCGATGCGCGGCACTCATCAGATGTGTTTAAAAGGGAAGCCCTTGACTTGTATGGTGGGCTGGATTTGTATGTGCAACAAGGCACAACCATCAATGGGAGGCCTCGCAGAGAGATTGAGTCTGATGTGTACATCCATCAAGATGGAGACGGTCGAGTCAAGGCCTATATTGACTGCAGTAACGCCAAATTCCCCGGCGTCCTTTGTTTGCATGCATTCTCTATGGAGAGTGATGGGTTAAAGGTTTGGGTCAAAATTATGTACCGCCGGTCCATGTTGGTGCATTGGCAAGACCTGCAGGAAAGAGTCAGACGTCTGATATTGAGTTGGCGAGCGGTGGAAACGTCCCCTCCGGCCCCGTCTGCTGCCTCAGTTCCTTGATGGGCTTTGAGTCGCCCACCACGTTGATCGCGCGTCGCTCAGCCAACCAGCGCCGCCCTGATCTTCTCAGCCACCGCCTGCAAATGCGCCATGTCGCCCATCACGCTGGCGTGGGGCTGGCGCAAGGTGCCGATCGAGCCCGGGATGCTGTGGATGTGAAAGTGCGGCACGGTCTGGCCAGCGGCCGGGCCATTGAGCTGCATCAGCACGATGCCTTCGGCGCCCAGTCCTTTCTTTTGCGCGTTACCGATACGGCGCACGGTGGCCATGCAGGCGGCAGCGGCGGCATCCGACAGTTCGAACAAGGTGACGGCCGGCTCTTTGGGGATCACCAGGGCGTGGCCTTCGGCCTGCGGCATGATGTCCATGAAGGCCAGCGTGTGCTCGTCTTCATACAGCTTGATGCAGGGGATCTCGCCGCGCAGGATCTTGGCGAAGATGTTGTTCGTGTCGTAGGCCATGGGGTTCCTTGGGTCAAACGGGGTGCGCAGGCTCAAGCGTGCTTGTCGGCTTCGCTGGTGAAGGCATCAGCATAGAAGAACTCGTCGGGCAGGCCGGCCTGGGCCACAAAATCCGTGCGGGCCGACGACACCATCACCGGGGCGCCGCAGGCATACACCTCGTGGCCCGACAGGTCGGGCAGGTCGGCCAGCACGGCCTGGTGCACGAAGCCCGTGCGGCCCGTCCAGCCATCGTCCAGTTTCGCGTCTGACAGCACCGGCACGTAGCGCAGCCAGGGCAGCTCGGCGGCTTGCTGCTCGGCCCAGGCGTGCAGGTACAGGTCGGCCTTGGCGCGGCAGCCCCAGTACAGCGTGGTGGGGCGGGTGATGCCCTGGTGGCGCATGTGCTCGATGATGGCCTTGATGGGCGCGAAGCCCGTGCCCGAGGCCAGCAGCACGATGGACCGGTCCGAGTCTTCACGCAGGAAGAAGGTGCCCTGGGGGCCTTCCACGCGCAGGATGTCCTTGACCTTCATCTCGCCAAACACCTGGTCGGTGAACAGGCCGCCGGGCATGTGCCGGATGTGCAGCTCCAGCCCATTGACCTCGGGGTCGCGCACCGTGTGGGGCGCGTTGGCCATCGAGTAGCTGCGGCGCTGACCGTCTTTCAGGATGAACTCGATGTACTGGCCCGCGCGCCAGCCAAAGTTGTGCGTGGCCGGCAGTTGCAGGCGCACGATCATCACGTCATCGGCGGCTCGGGTCAGGCTGGTCACGCGGGTGGGCAGCTTCACCACGGGGAAGTCGTCCAGGCCCACCACCTGCCGGCATTCGATGACCAGATCGGTCTGCGGCGTGGCGCAGCAGGTCAGCAGGTAGCCCGCGGCCTCTTCGGCCTCGCTCAGGGCCTTGGCCTGGTGCGCGCCGTGGATCACACGCCCCTCGATCAGCTTGCATTTGCACGATCCGCACGCGCCATCCTTGCAGCCATACGGCAGGCCCACGCCAGCGTGCAAGGCGGCGCTGAGCACCGTCTCATCTCGCTGCATGCTGAAGGCGCGGTCGCTGGGTTGAATCCGGACGTTGAAACTCATGGTCTGAATCCTGGGCTCGTGTGCACAATCGGGCAGGGGTCAAAACCCCGGATTTTCGCTCACTCTCTGGCCTCACCTGGTGCCTGCTTCATGATCCCCATCAGCCGACCTGCCCGTTTTCGTCGTTCTCGCGTGCTCATCGTGGGTTGTGGGGATGTGGGCGTGCGCAGTCTGAGCGGCTTGCGCCATGCCGTGGTGCGGGTGCTCAGCTCCAGTGCCGAGCGGTTGCCGGGCTTGCGTGCGCAAGGCGTGACCCCCTTGCTGGGCAACCTGGACGAGCCCACCACGCTGGCCCGCCTCTCGGGTCTGGCCACGCGCGTGTTGCACCTGGCGCCGCCGCCGTCGTCCGGTCGCAGCGATCCCCGCACGCGTCACCTGCTGCAGGCCCTGGCGCGGCGTGGGGGCGTGCGCAGCCTGGTCTATGGCAGCACCTCGGGCGTGTATGGCGATGCGCAGGGCGCACGCTTTGACGAGACCCGCGCCGTGCACCCCACCACCGACCGCGCCTGGCGCCGGGTGGATGCTGAACGTCAGGTGCGCCTCTGGGGGCGTCAGCAGAATGCGTCGTCGGGTGCGCGCGCCTGCATCCTGCGCATTCCCGGCATCTATGCGCTCGACCGCGAGGGTGGCGATCCGCGTGACCGCGTGCGCCGGGGTGCGCCGCTGCTCGCGCCCGCCGATGACGTCTACACCAACCACATCCATGCCGACGACCTGGCGCGGGCCTGTGTGCTGGCCCTGTGGCGCGGGCGCCCGGGCCGTGTGCTGCACGTGTGCGACGACACCGAGTTGCGCATGGGCGATTACTTCGACGTGGTGGCCGATGGCTTTGGCCTGCCCCGCGCGCCCCGCCTGAGCCGCGATGAGGCCCGCACCCAACTGAGCGCCATGCAGTGGTCGTTCATGAGCGAGTCGCGGCGGCTGGTGAACCAGCGCCTGAAGACCGAGCTGCGGCTGGTGTTGCGCCATGCCACCGTTCAGGACGGGCTGGGCTTGCGGGCGGCCCCGCAGCACACCTGAGTGCGGGCCCCCGTATGGGGGTGCCCTGTCATGAACCTGTCACGGCCTGCTATCGTTGCCGGATCATTTTTCGTCATCCGGGAGTGCCGCGTGCGTCTTCGTTCGTCTTTTGCTTCGGTGCTGGCCGCTTCGGTGCTGGCCGTGTCGTTCAGTGTGGCGCCCTCGACGGCGCTGGCCTACAGCCAGGTGGTGGCCTTTGGCGACAGCCTGTCCGACACCGGCAATCTGCTGGCGCGTTTGCAGCCCTATGGTCTGACGGTGCCCAACGCGCCCTATGTGGACGGCCGTTTCACCAACGGCCCGGTGGCGGTGGAGGTGCTGGCCGATGCCCTGGGCGTGTCGCTCACCAGTTACGCCTATGGTGGCGCCCTGACGGGCACGCTCAATCAGTTTCAGATCAGCGTGCCGGCATCGGCGCCCCTGGTGGCTGGCACGGGCATGGCCAGCCAGGTGAGTGCCTACACCAGCTCTGGCCTGCTGGACGCCCAGGCCCTGCACGTGGTGTGGGGCGGGGGCAATGACTTCCTGGCCGCGCTGTCCGGTGGTGACCTGAGCGTGTTGCCCTCGGTGGTGGGCACGGCCGTGCAGAACCTGACGGGACAGGTGCAAAGCCTGTATGGCGCCGGCGCACGCTCGTTCCTGGTGCCGCTGATGCCCGACTTTGCCACCAGCTACCTGGGCACCTCGGGCGCCTATGCCACGGCCCAGCTCAGTGGCTTGAGCATGAGCTTCAACCAGGCGTTGAGCGGTGCCATGGCCTCGCTGGGCGCGGCCTTGCCCGGCGCCGACATCGTGGTCTTCAACACGCCAGAGGTGCTGGCCGCCGTGCGCGCACAGATCGCTGCCGAAGGCGGCAACGTGACCGACCGTTGCTGGAGCGGCACTTACCTGGGCCAAGGCAGCACGCCCGCGTGTGGCAACCCAGACAGCTACTTCCTGTTCGACAGCGTGCACCCCACGGCCCGCGTCCATGCGGCGGTGGGCCTGGCCATGGCCGCTGCCGTGCCAGAGCCCTCGACCTGGGCCTTGCTGGTGGCCGGGCTGGTGTGTGTGGGCGTGGCCGCCTTGCGCCGCCGCTCGCACGCCTGATCAGGCGCGCCCTCCCGGCGCCTTACCCGGGGGCGGCGGTCTTGGGCTTGAAGCGGCACTGCTCGCGCACGCCGCATTCCCAGCAGCGTGGCTTGCGGGCCTGGCACACATAGCGCCCGTGCAAGATCAGCCAGTGGTGAGCGTGCTGCAGGTAGTCGGGCGGGATGCGCTTGAGCAGTTTTTGCTCCACGGCCAAAGGCGTCTTGCCCAGGGCCAGCCCCGTGCGGTTGCCCACACGGAAGATGTGGGTGTCCACCGCCATGGTGGGCTCGCCAAAGGCCACGTTCAGCACCACATTGGCCGTTTTGCGCCCCACGCCCGGCAGCGCTTCCAGGGCCTCGCGTGAGCGGGGCACCTCGCCGCCATGCAGCTCGATGAGCATGCGGCAGGTTTCCAGCAGGTGTTTGGCCTTGCTTTTGTACAGCCCGATGGTCTTGATGTACTCGCACAGGCCATCCAGTCCCAGGTCCAGGATGGCCTGGGGTGTGTTGGCCACCGGGAACAACTTGCGCGTGGCCTTGTTCACCCCCACGTCCGTGGCCTGCGCCGACAGCAGCACCGCCGTCAGCAGCTCAAAGGGCGAGCTGTATTCCAGCTCGGTTTCCGGATGGGGGTTGGCGGCCTGGAAGGTGGCGAACATCTGGTCGATGTCGGCGCGGGTCATGGGGCTGGGCATGTTGGCGCGAGCGAAAAGCAGGTGCTCAAATCAGCACGACGCTGTCTGGCAGTTCATTGAGTCGACGGACCTGGCTGGCCGCCGGGTGGTGCAGGCGAAGCAGTTCGCACACGCGGTCGATGGCCTGCAGCAGGCCGTCCTCAACCGTGTGGTCGCGCAGGGCTTGGGACAACTCGGCCACCAGGGCGCGCCACTGGCTGTCAGGCACCAGCTGGGCCAGGCCTCGGTCGGCCAGGACCTCGATGCGGCGGTCGGCCAGCAGCAGGTAGATCAGCACGCCATTGTTGTGCTCGGTGTCCCACACGCGCAGTTGGCTGAACAGGTCCAGCGCGCGATCGCGCGCATCCACGCCGCGCCACAGGTGGGGCACGTCCAGCCCGCCTTCCACGCACACCCGCAGTTCACCCAAGTGCCGGGCTTCGCTGTCGCGCACGGCGTTTTCCAGGCGCTTGAGGCCCTCGGGGGTGATCAGGCGTTGGGCGTCGTCCGCGTCCAGCCACAGGTGTTGGGCCCAGCGCATCAGGGTTCGTTTCATGGGCTGAACCTTACCAGCGACCCGAGGCGCCGCCACCGCCGAACGAGCCACCGCCGCCCGACGAGAATCCACCTCCGCCGCCACCCAAGCCGCCCCCGCCACCCCAGCCACCGCCCATGGGTGGGCCACCCCAGCCGCCACGGCCAGGGCGTCCACCCCTGTGGCCCATGGCCAGCGCCAGCACCGAGGCCAAGGGCCATGCCAGCAGTCCCAGCAGCACGCTGGTGGTGATGACCCAGACCGCGCCACCGGCCAGGCCGCCTGTGAGCGCGGCTCCCCATTTGCGGCCCACCAGCGCGCTCAGGATGCCGTGCACGAAGGGCACGCCGAACAAGCCAAAGACGACCAGGGTGTTGAGGTCCAGACCTGGCGGAGGTGATGGGGTCGAGGCGCTTGGGGGTGGCAAGCCTTCACCGGCGATGAGTTGCCCTATTTGCTGAACCCCTGCCTGAAGCCCACCCGCGAAATCACCTTGGCGGAAGGCCGGCGTGATGGCGCCTTCGATGATGCGGCTGGCGGCCAGATCGGGAATGGCACCCTCCAGCGCGCGGGCCACCTCGATGCGCACGCGGCGGTCATCTTTGGCCACGATCAGCAGCACGCCATCTCCCACCTCCTTGCGCCCGATCTTCCACGCATCGGCCACGCGCCAGGCGTAGGCGGCGATGTCTTCCGGTTGGGTGCTGGCCACGATCAGCACCACCACCTGCGCGCCGTGCTGTGTTTCGATGGCCGCCAGCTGTTGCTTCAGCGCGGCCAGCGCCGAGGCGTCCAGGGTGCCGGTCTGGTCCATGACCTGTGCCGACAGCGCCGGCACGGCTTGAACGCCTCCGCTGGCAGGGGCTTGGGCGTGGGCCAGTCCCATCGCGCCGCACAGGCACAGGGCGACCATGGCCATCAGGGCTGTCATGGCCACCTGCCACGGGTGGCACCAGGGGCGGGCGGACATCATCCTGGCCTTCTCCGCCAGGTTCATTTCGCGCCGAAGTCCACCGTGGGCGGCGCACTGATCTGGGCTTCGTTTTGCACCGTGAAGTTGGGCTTGGGCTCGTAGCTGAACAGCATGGCCGTCAGGTTGGTCGGGAAGCTGCGCGCCAGCACGTTGTAGCTTTGAACCGACTGGATGTACTGGTTGCGGGCCACGGTGATGCGGTTCTCGGTGCCTTCCAGTTGCACGCGCAGGTCTTGAAAGCCTTGATTGGCCTTGAGGTTGGGGTAGTTCTCGGTGACCATCATCAGGCGCGACAGGGCGCCCGACAGTTCGCCCTGGGCCTGCTGGAACTGGTTGAATGCCTCGGGGTTGTTGATGAGCTCGGGCGTGGCCTGGATGCTGGTGGCACGCGAGCGCGCCTCGATGACCCGGGTGAGGGTTTCCTGCTCGAAGTTGGCTTCACCTTTGACGGTGGCCACGATGTTGGGGATCAGGTCGGCGCGGCGCTGGTATTGATTCAGCACCTCGGACCACGCGGCCTTGGTGGCCTCATCCTGTCGCTGGAAGTCGTTGTAGCCGCAGCCACTGAGGGCCACGGTGGTGCTCAGTGCACCAACGAGGATCAGGCGCTGCATGGCCCGTGCGGAAACGTGTGTGAACATGGGTCGACCTCTTTGAGCGGTGGGCACCTGCCTGCTGGCGTGCCCGTCCTGGCAGCATAAATCAGGTCGACGGTGGCCCTCTTCAAGGGGCCATCAATTCAAGAGGCCATCAATTGGCCATCGTGTTCAGGCCGGCTGCAGGCTCACGCAGGACAGCACTTCGTGCGCCCGCGACATGGGGTAGCGATCACGCACGATGCGGATGGCGCCCATGGGCGTGTCGGCCATCACCTTGAGCACGCGTTTGACCGCCTGCTGAGAGGGCTTGACCACCACCAGGGTCGAGACTTCGAACAGCTTCATGGCCGGCTCGATGGCCAGGTTCATCAATGCACGCATGCAGATCTCCTCTTCTTGACGAACAGCGTCACGTTTCGTCCATGCTTTAAGCATGCATTTTGTGGGCCAGCCGTGACATGGGGATGACCCTCGACAAAAAATGAAGTTGTGTGAGGCCTGCACGCCTGGGAATTTTCATTGGTGTTGGCCTGCTGAAACAGGGTTGTTCCCCGGGAGCTCGCGCTCCCGGGGGCGCAGCCTCATTGAATCAGATCGCGCGTGGCCAACACCTGCTCTTGGCGCAGCCCCGTGAACGTGCTCAGGTGGACCGGGGTGGCCGGGCCGGCACCGTCGGGATCGAACTGCAAGGTCAGCCCGCGTGCCGCTTGACGCCACCGCAGGTGACCCGTGGCGAACAGGTCGGTCTGCGCGCCCAGGGTGTCGCGCAAGGGCGCGGTCAGGGCCGAGATGTCCAGCCGGTCCACGCCCGGGGTGAAGTCGACCAAGGTGTCGCCAGCATCGCTCAGGCGCGTGATGAGGAAGGTGTCGGCGCCATCGCCGCCGTGCAGCACGTCCCCACTGCCCAGGCCCATGATGAGGTCGTCGCCCGGGGTGCCCACGAGGGTGTCGCGTGCCGGCGTGCCCACCAGGCGCTTGCGCAGGTCCAGGCCCACCACCACCGGGTCGTGGTCTGAGGAGCGGTAGGGGCCGGGGCTGTAGAGGTCGGGGCCGCAGGTGGCGCAGGCCGGCTGCTTGAACTCGAGGTTGTAGTCGATGACGAAGGGCTCGTCGGCGTTGATGGCCCAGGCGGTGGCCCCGGTCACGCGGTCGGCCAGGGCCGGGCTGGCCTGGGCGTGGTCCAGGTGCCCTTGTTCACCATCGAATACGTAGGTGGCCGCTGCGTCGCCCATGTGGCGAACCAGCACGTCGGTGTAGCCCGCGCCAGCCAGGGTGCGCACCGGGTCTTCCTGGCCATAGGCATTGAGGTCGCCGATGATCAGTGCATGTGCGTGGCCGTCCTGGGCGAGCACCTCGTCCACAAATCCGACCAAGGCCTGCGCCTGGGCCACGCGGGTGGCGTTGTAGCAGCCCTGCCCATCGCCTTGATCCTGGTCGGCGCCGCTGGCCCCGCTGCAGCCCTTGGACTTGAAGTGGTTCACCACCACGGTCAGGCGCTCGCCATTGCGCAGCTCGAAGGTCTGGGCCAGGGGCGGACGGTTGTGCACGGCGCGCGTGTCGCTGCGTGCGCTGCCAAGGGGTGACACCTTGCCAGGTTTGTGAATCAGGGCCACCTTGATCTCGTCGGTGCCTGTGGCGCCGGGGTCGGCCGGTGGTGGCGTGATCGCGTACACCTCATGGCCATATGCCGAGTTCAGGCCTTGCACCAGGTCGGCGATGGCGCTGCGGGGGCCCACGCCGTCGTTCTCGATTTCCATCAGCCCCACGATGTCGGCGTCGATGGCTTGGAGGGCTGCAATGATCTTGTCGCGCTGACGCACGAACTCGGCGGGCGTGCTCGCACCGCGCGCGGTGGGATAGCCCCCGCCTTGACCGTCGCCATTGAAGTAGTTCAGCACGTTGAAGCTGGCCACTTTCAGGTTGCCGCCAACCTCGCCGGGGGCCGCCGTGCGCGGGTTGTCGCGCTGGAAGTTCACGGGCTCGGTGGGGTGGATGCGGTCGTCGGCCAGGCCGGTGTTGCTGGCGGTGGCCAGACCATAGTCCAGCACGCCGGTCAGGCCGCTGACCGTGTCGCCTGCCCGTTGGGTCTGGTCCGCCCCGATGTACGGGATGGGGTCTGGATTCTGGCGGCTGCTGCCATCGTCGAGGATGATGCGCCGGCGTGCGTTGTCGGCGGCCAGGGCCAGGGCTTCTGGGCTGCCGGCAGGATGCAGGTTGGTGGGTTTGCGAAGGCGACCCTCGGCCGACAGTGTGATCTGACCGAACCGGCCCAGGAAGTAGTTCTGGCTGGCGGTCAGCTCGGCGTCGATGCGCACCAGCATGCCCTCGGCCTTCTCCAGGTCGCCGTCCTGGGCTTCGGGAAATTCGATGGGGGTGGGCGTCACCACATGGCCGCTGCCCAGCACCTGCAGGCCGCTGATGCCGTTGAGCTGCGTGACGGTGCGTGACAACGTGAGCGTGTTGCTCGCCGCGCCCGTGTTGTATTCGGTGACGGTGCCACTGAGTTGCACCAGATCGCCTGGCTGCACGGTGCTGGCGCCGCCCGTGAACACGAACAGGCCTTCGGAGGTGTTCGGGTCGCTGTCCGGCACCAGTGATTGAATGAAAAAGCCGTTGTTGGTCAGCAGGGTGACCACACCTTCGGTGCGCACGGCCTGGCCTTGCAAGGGGCTGGTGTGGCCAGGGCCCTGGATCTGGTGAATGGCCACGACCGCCTGGTCTGGTGGTGGGGTCTCACCGCCGCCACCAGTGCTGGCACAGGTGCCCGCCGGGCTGGCGCTGTTGCGCGGCGTGGGCGCCACGGCACTGAAGTCCGCCGCGTTGTCCTGGGTGTCGGTGCAGCCACCCAGGGCACGCAGGGCGGCCAAGGTGCTGTTGAGGGCGGGCGCGGCCCCCGCGCCCTCGAAGGTGCTGGCCGAGCCGTAGCCCACCAGGTCCAGCACGCGGGCGCTCTGGGTGGCGTTGCAAGCGGTGCTGCCACCGCAGTTCAGGGCGGTGCTGCCCTGCACCAGGGCCACCTTGCCGCTGCTGGCACTCATGGTGAGCGTGCCGGTGGCATCGGTGGTGGGCAGCACCGGGCCCAGGCTGCCGCTGGACAAACCCACCAGGAAGTAGCGTTTCGGCGCCAGGGCCACGTTGGGCAGGGCACTGACGTTGCCGCTGAAGCTGCCCAGATTGCCGCTGGCCGATCCGTACTGCAGCGACAGGTCGCTCAAAGAGACGGTCGCATCGCCAGCGTTGAACAGCTCAACAAAGTCTTGCCGATAGGCCGGGTTGCCGGTCGTGGCACCGCCGCCGCCGTAGAGCTGGCTGATCACCACCTGGGCATGCACACTCAGGGGGCTGGCCGCCAGGGTGCCCCACAGGGCGGCATAGAGGCAGGTGCTCAGGCGGGTAGGGCGTGGTGGGCGCATCTCGGGTCTCGAAGTTGGATGGCCTGGAGTGTCCCGACCTCCTGTGTCATGCCGATGTGCCTGCGGACTCGGCGGCATGAACCGTTCAACCCATGCGCCAACCCATGCGCAGCCTCATGGCTCACTCCGAGCGGGTGTCTCCCCGGCGTGCGCGCGCGCGCGCCAGGGCCGCCTCGATGACCGAGCGTTTGCGGTCCAGCTCGGCCGGGTCGGTGAGCTTGGAGGCCTCGGCCAGGTGGGCCAGCTTGGCCTCGGCTTTGGCCTCCAGTCGGCGCTCATGCTCGGCCTTCGCCTGCACCAGACGAATCTGGCGTGCCTCATGGCGTTGGCGGGCCTGGTCTGCCTCGGCCTGCGACCACGCCGCCCAGCCGGTGGGCGCAGGCGCGGGGTGCGCGGGCTCCAGGCTGATGCAATCCACCGGGCACGCCGGTATGCACAGCTCGCACCCGGTGCACAGCGACTCGATCACGGTGTGCATGCGCTTGTTGGCCCCCAGGATGCTGTCAACCGGGCAGGCCTTGATGCACAGCGTGCACCCGATGCACCAGGTTTCATCGATGATGGCCACCGAGCGCGGCCCCTCCACCCCGTGCTCGGGATTGAGGGGCACATGAGGGCGACCGGTGGCCGCTGCCAGCCGACGCACCCCTTCGTCACCGCCTGGCGGGCACTGATTGATGTCGGCCTGCCCCTGCGCGATGGCCTGCGCGTAGCTGGCGCAATCCGGGTAGCCGCAACGCGTGCACTGCGTTTGCGGCAAAAGGTTGTTGAGGTCTTGAGCATCGATCATGGGCGAGCGGCAGTGTAGCCGCCAGCACGGTGCCACCCATTCAAGTGGGTGTTGTCAGTCTGTGCGAATGCCAACAAACTCTCGGCCCATCAGCACACGATGGATGGCACTCATGACCGATGCGCACTGGCACCAATCACGCGTTGGCCGACCCTGGCTGGCGATGACCTGTGTGGCGCTGATGGCGTGCTCAGGCCCGGCCGTGGCGGCATGGGACACCTACCTGCGTGGCTCGATCGGGCCGGTGGTGAATTGGCCTGTGATCCCCATTCACGCCGCGTTGCTGCCCGATGGCCGTGTGCTGAGTTACGGCACCGACGGTCAGGGGCGCCAGGGCGCACAGTTTCAGTACGACGTGTGGGATCCGGCCGACGGCACGGATGCCGGGGCTCACCTCACCTTGCCCAACACCACCGGCGCCGACACCTTTTGCAGCGGGCAGATCGTGTTGCCGGCCAGCGGGGCGGTGTTGTTGACCGGGGGGGACCGCACGGTCAATGGCGAGCGCAATTACTCCATCAACGACGTCAACCTCTTTGACTGGCGCACCAACGCCCTGTATTCGGCGCAGCAGCCCATGGCGCAGTTGCGCTGGTACCCGACGGTGCTGACCTTGGCCAGCGGCGACACCCTCGTGCTGGGCGGCCGCAGCGCCCCCGATGCCTATGTGCCGGTTCCGGAGGTGTACTCGCCAGCCACAGGCTGGCGCAGCCTGAACTCGGCCGTCAGTGACGACGCCTATGGTGAACGCAACTGGAGCTATCCCAAGGCGTGGCAGGCCCCCAATGGCCAGGTGTTCATCACCACGATCTGGGGCGGCACGTACTACCTCGACCCCCATGGCGCCCAGGGGGGCGGCACGCTGCAGCGCACCGACCTGGACCTTCCGGTGGGGGACAACTACCTGCCAGCGGTGATGTTCGAGCCGGGCAAGATCCTGGCGCTCAGGCGCTACAACCGCGCCCTGGTCATTGACCTCACCGGCGCAGCACCCCGCGCCACCCGGGTGTGGGGCGTGGGCCAGGACCGCTTTCATGGCTCGGCAACGGTCATGGCCGATGGCCGGGTGCTGGTCAGCGGCGGGTCGATGGTGCCCAACATCGCGTGGGGCGTGACGTACTCGGGCCGCATCTGGAACCCCGCCGACAACAGCTGGACGAGCACCCCTTCAGCCAAGCGCATGCGCCTGTACCACTCGGTGTCGTTGTTGTTGCCGGACGGGCGGGTGTTGATGGGCGGTGGCGGCGCGCCCGGGCCCCAAAACAACCTGAATGCCGAGATCTACACGCCGCCTTACCTCTACCGACGCGACTGGTCCGGCACGCTGGCCACCCGCCCCCAGATCACCTCGGCGCCCACAACGGCCGGCTGGGGGCAGTCCATCCAGGTCGACACCGACACGGCCGGCATCGGCCGCGTGACCCTGGTCAAGACCGGGTCAGCCACGCACACGGTGGATTTTGACCAGCGCTTCTTGCCCCTGAGCTTCACCAGCAAAGGCACGGCGCTCACCGTGTCCATGCCCGCCTCGGCACAGGTGGCGCCGCCTGGGTTTTACATGCTCTTTGCCTTCAACAAGGACGGTGTGCCCTCGGTGGCGCGCATCATCCGCCTGGGGTGAACCTCAGGCGGACGGCGGGAGCCCTCACGCGGCGGCGGCTTGCTGGCGACGGCGTGGGGCCTTGGCGGCCACGTTGTGTGCCAGGATGAAGTCGCGGATGCGTGGATACGCGTGTTCGCGCCAGCGACGGCCCGAGAAGATGCCGTAATGCCCCGCGCCCACCACGTCGTAATGTTCGCTGCGGCTGTCCGGGATGCCTGTGCACAGATCGTGCGCGGCCTTGGTCTGGCCGGCGCCTGAGATGTCGTCAAGTTCACCCTCCACGGTCAGCAGTGCCGTGGTCTTGATGTCTTGCGGGCGGACCAGTTCTTCCTGGCCTTGCGGGTTGCGCACCTTCCAGGTGCCGTTGACCAGGGCAAAGTCCTGAAACACGGTCTTGATCGTGTCCAGGTAGTACTCGGCCGGCATGTCCAGCACCGCGTTGTACTCGTCATAGAACTTGCGGTGCGCGTCGGCGCTGTCGCCATCACCGCGCACCAGGTCCAGAAAGTAGTCGTAATGCGAGGTGGCGTGGCGGTCAGGGTTCATGGCCACGAAGCCCGTGTGCTGCAAGAAGCCCGGGTACACGCGTCGACCCGCGCCGGGGTAGTTGGGCGGCACCCGGTAGATCACGTTGGTCTCGAACCACTGGAATGACTTGTTCATGGCCAGGTTGTTGACCGACGTGGGCGACTTGCGCGCGTCAATCGGCCCGCCCATCATGGTCATGCTCAGCGGGGTGGTCTCGCCGCGGCTGGCCATCAGCGAGACCGCCGCCAGCACCGGCACCGTGGGCTGGCACACCGAAATCACATGCACATTGGGGCCCACCAGGCGGATGAACTCCTGCACGTAGTTCACGTAGTCGTCCAGGTGGAACGCGCCTTCTTCCACCGGCACCATGCGGGCGTCGATCCAGTCGGTGACATAGACCTTGTGGTCTTGCAGCAGGGTGCGAACGGTGTCGCGCAACAGGGTGGCATGGTGGCCCGACAGCGGCGCCACCACCAGCACCGACGGTTGACCACGCATCGTGTCGAGCAGGTCTGCGTTGTCGGTGAAGCGCTTGAAGCGCAGCAGATGGCAGAACGGGTTTTTGGCCACGACCTGCTCCTGAATCACCACCTCGGTGCCACCCACATCCACGGACTTGATGTCGAACGTGGGCTTTTCATATTCCTTGGTCAGCCGATGCACCAGGTCAAAGCCTGCCGCCATGCGTTGGGCCGTGGGCACATGGGCAAACGGCGACAGCGGGTTGCTGTACAGCTTGGAGCTGGCACTGGCGAACTCTGAAAACGGGCTGAGCCAGGCTCGGTGGGTTTCGTAGATCTGATAAAGCATGTCGGGACCTTGTGAGCGGTTTTGCCTGCGCGCGGGTGGCGCAAGATCTGGCATGTCAACAACCCATGGGTTCATGGGGAGCGCTGCTTATGGTGCAATGCAGCATAAAGCACATTTTGCATCTTTGCATGCATCCATGCGCCTTGAACGTCCCAACAGGGCAGGGTGTGCGGTGTATTTCATGGTTGGCGATGCCGCACAGGCTGGGGATTTCAGACGGACCGGCATGACCCGGTTTTGACGACACCCGTTCAGGCCGGGGGGGGTGCGTTTGGCATTCGACTGCCGTGAATTCATCACGAAGCTGTCATACAGCGTGCCTAAGCTGCGAGGCGGTTCAAACAATGCGCCAACGCGCCGGAATGCGTGCGTCTGCGCCACCCACCCCCACAGGAGTATCCCCATGTCGAGCTGCATGCACCCAGACAACGATCAACCGATCAACCCGTCCGGCAATTCTTCCATTCGCGACGTCATTGAGGCCTACACCGGTCGCCGCAACTTCCTGAAGGGCACCCTGGGCGCCGCGGCCGTGATGACCATGGGTGGCTTTGCACGCGAGGCCGCCGCCTACACCACCGCCGCCACTTCGCCCGCCATCACCTTCGGTGGCGTGCCTGCCAACCTGGCCGCTTCGTTCACCGACCAGATCACCGTGCCCCAGGGCTACACCGCCCGCGTGCTGATCGGCTGGGGTGATGCCATCGGCAAGGCCGGCCCCAAGGCCCATACCCACTGGGATGCCAGCCAGCCCATGACCGAGGCGCTGCAGCTGAGCACCTTCGGTTCGCACAACGACGGCATGCACCTGTTCCCCTTCCCGGCCGTGGGCGCTCAAGGCCTGTCGAACGACCGTGGCCTGCTGGTCGTCAACCACGAGTACGTGGACCCGGGCCTCGTGCACAGCACCACCACCTACGGCACCGACACCATCACCAAGGCGATGGTCGACACCCAACTGGCCGCCCATGGCGTGTCGGTCGTTGAGGTGCGCAAGAAGGGCAGCAAGATGGACGTGCAGCGTCCTTCGGCTTTTGCTCGCCGCATCACCGGCAAGAGCCCGGCGCGCATCAGCGGCCCGGCCGCCGGCCACGCCCTGATGAAGACCGCGGCCGACCCCAGCGGCACCGTGGTGCTGGGCACCCTGAACAACTGCGCCAACGGCTACACCCCTTGGGGCACCTACCTGGCCTGTGAAGAAAACTTCAACGGCTACTTTGGCACGGCTGCGGCCAACCTGGCCACCTCACCTCTGAGCACCCTGGAGCGTCGCTACGGCCTCAGCGCCGGTGGCTTCGGCTACCGCTGGCACGAAGCCGACGCCCGCTTCGACCTGCGCGCCAACCCCAACGAAGCCAACCGCTTCGGCTGGGTGGTCGAGATCGACCCCTGGAACCCCAACTCGCTGCCCGTGAAGCGCACGGCGCTGGGTCGCTTCAAGCATGAAAGCGCCGCCTACGCCGTGGGCGACGACAACAAGCTGGCCATGTACATGGGCGACGACGAGCGCAACGAGTACATCTACAAGTTCGTGGCCGCCAACAAGTACAACCCCCGCAACCGCGCCGCCAACCGCGACCTGCTGGACAGCGGCACCCTGTACGTGGCCCGCTTCAAGGCCGATGGTTCGGGCGAGTGGCTGCCCCTGGTGTTCGGTCAGAACGGCCTGACCCCCGAGAACGGCTTCAACAGCCAGGCCGAGGTGGTGATCAACGCCCGTGCGGCGTCTGACCGCGTGGGCGCCACCATGATGGACCGCCCGGAGTGGGTGGCCGTGCACCCCACCACGCGTGAGGTCTACATCACCCTGACCAACAACACCCGCCGCGGCACCAACCCGGCCTCGGTCAATGCCGTGGATGGCACGACCACCGGTGGCTCGGCTCGCCCGCCGGTGGATGCGGCCAACACCCGCGCCAACAACGTGCACGGTCACATCCTGCGCTGGAAGGAAGCTGGCAACGACGTGGCCGCCACCACCTTCGAGTGGGAGATCTTCGTCGAGTGCGGCGACAAGATGGCCACCTCGCCCAACCTGCAAGGCAACATCATCGGTGACGACCTGGGGTCGCCCGACGGCCTGTGGTTCGACAAGGATGGCCGCCTGTGGATCCAGACCGACCAGCAAGGTGACGGCACCGGTGCCTACGCCAACATCGGCGGTAACGTCATGTCGTGTGCCGATCCGGTCACCCGCCGCATCACCCGCTTCCTGACCAGCCCCCGCAACTGCGAAGTCACCGGCGTGACCAGCACCCCGGACTGCAAGACCATGTTCGTGGGCATCCAGCACCCGGGCGAAGACTGGTCGGGCAGCTTCACCTCCAACAGCACCTGGCCGGACAGCGGCATCAACGGTGCCACCACCCAGAAGACCGTGGCCAAGCCCCGTTCGTCGGTGGTGGTCATCACCAAGGACGACGGCGGCGTGATCGGTACCTGATACCGGCTTGCTCGCCCCTTTTGGGCCCTTGTGGTGACGCAGGGGCCTTCACTCCAGAGTTTCAAGGACTTCATGATGAAACAGATCATTTCGACCCTGGCCGCAGCGGCGGCCCTCAGCTTCACCGCCGCGCATGCGGCCCCGGTGGTCGTGGCCAACGGCAGCCTGATCCCCGATGCCCAAGTGGCCGATTTCGAAGCCTTCGACGGTTTGTTGACTGGCGGCCCCGAAATGGTGGCCCCGGGCGTGACCTTCACCGGTGACGTGGATTCGACGGTGGGCGCCTTCATCGCCGAACTGGGCACCAACGGCCTGTGGGGCGTGGACACGAAGTTCGTGGCCAGCACCGCTCCCGGTACCCTGACCTTCACGTTCGATGGCACCACCCAGGCCGTGGTGGCCTTGGTGAACCACTACGCCACGTCGTTCGGTGACGGTTCGGTGACGGTGTCGGCCTTCGGCGCTGACAACCAACTGCTGGAGTCGTTCAACCAGACCGTGGTGACGGGTGAAGACAGCTACAACGCCGGCTTCTACATGGGCTTTGTGCGCGCCACCGCCGACATCCGCTCGATCTCGTTCAGCGGCAACGCCGTCGTGGTGGACAACCTGACCTTCACCACCCCGGTGCCCGAGCCCGAGGCGCTGGGTCTGGCCCTGGCGGGTCTGGCCGCTGTTGGCCTGATGAAGCGTCGTCGTCGCGGCTGATCCAGCCTCACGCGCGCAGCAAAAAGCCCGGCCATGGCCGGGCTTTTGACATGAAGGGTCAAGCGCCGATCACATCACGGCCTTGATGGCATCAGAGACGTACTTCAGGTTGCCGCTGTTGAGCGCGGCCACGCAGATGCGGCCGGAGTCGACACCGTAGACACCAAATTCGCTGCGCAGGCGCTGCATCTGGGTGGCGTTCAGACCCGAGTAGCTGAACATGCCCTTCTGGCGGGTGATGTAGCTCAGGTCGCCTTCCACGCCCGAGGCCTTCAGCTGCTCCACCAGGGCACCGCGCATCTGCTTGATGCGCTCGCGCATCTCGGCCAGCTCGTCTTCCCACATCTGGCGCAGGGCCGGGGTGGTCAGCACCGTGGCCACCACCTGGGCGCCGTGCGTGGGCGGGTTGGAGTAGTTGGTGCGGATCACGCGCTTGAGCTGGCTCAGCACGCGGGCGCACTCTTCGGCGGTCTCACTCACGATGCTCAGGGCGCCCACGCGCTCGCCGTACAGCGAGAAACTCTTGGAGAAGCTGGTGGACACGAAGAAGCTCAGGCCAGCGTCCAGGAACTTGATGACCACGGCGCCGTCTTCAGCGATGCCGTTGCCAAAGCCCTGGTAGGCCATGTCCAGGAAGGGCACCAGGCCCTGGGCCTTGCATGTGGCGATGACGTCATCCCACTGGGCGTCGGTCATGTCGTAGCCGGTGGGGTTGTGGCAGCAGGCGTGCAGCAGCACGATGGTGCCGGCGGCCGCGGCCTTCAGCTTGGCGATCAGACCGTCGAAGTTGATGCCGCGCTTGTCTGCGTCGTAGTAGGGGTAGGTGTCGACAGGGAAGCCGGCCGACTCGAACAGCGCACGGTGGTTTTCCCAGCTCGGGTCGCTGATCAGCACCTGGGCGTTGGGGTTCAGGCGCTTCAAGAAATCAGCGCCCAGCTTCAGGCCACCGGTGCCACCAATGGCCTGGGCCGTGGCGATGCGGCCACCCTTGACGGCGGGGTGCTCGGCGCCAAACACCAGGCCTTGCACGGCCTTGTCATAGGCCACGATGCCGTCGATGGGCAGGTAGCCACGGGCCTTGGGGGCCTCCAGCATCTGCTTTTCAGCAGCGGCCACGCACTTGAGCAGGGGCAGCTTGCCCTGGTCGTCGGTGTACACGCCCACCCCCAGGTTCACCTTCTTGGGGTTGGGGTCGGCGTTGAATTGTTCGTTGAGGCCCAGGATGGGGTCACGAGGGGCCATTTCAACTTGAGCGAACAGCGAGGCCATGCAAGCAGTCTCCGGACGGTTGGAGTGGGTTGGGATAAGCTGGAAAGCTTGAAAATCTTGTTCAGCGCGCTTCTGGCGCGTCGCCCTGCATCGGGCAAACCCTTTATTCTATCCAAGCGCCGTCCGGATGTCTGAGTCCATTTCACGCTCCAGCCCCCTTTTGTCTGCCGAAGGGCTCGCGCCGGTCGAGGCCGCGCCCTCGGCGGAGGGGCAATTTGTCAGCTTTCCGGACTCGCCGTTCGAGCTGTTTCAGCCCTATCCCCCGGCGGGCGACCAGCCCACGGCCATCGCGCAGTTGTGCGAAGGGGTGGAAGACGGCCTCAGCTACCAGACCCTGTTGGGCGTGACCGGCTCGGGCAAGACCTTCACCATGGCCAACGTCATTGCCCGCGAGGGCCGGCCCGCCATCGTGTTTGCGCCCAACAAGACGCTGGCCGCGCAGCTGTACGCCGAGTTCCGCGAGTTCTTCCCCAAGAACGCGGTCGAGTACTTCGTCAGCTACTACGACTACTACCAGCCCGAGGCCTACGTACCGCAGCGCGACCTGTTCATCGAGAAGGACAGCGCCATCAACGAGGCCATCGAGCAGATGCGCCTGAGCGCCACCAAGAGCCTGCTGGAGCGCCGCGATGTGGTCATCGTGGCCACCGTGTCGGCCATCTACGGCATCGGCAAGCCCGAGGACTACATGCAGATGGTGCTGATCGCCCGCGTGGGCGACAAGCTGGGCCAGCGCGACGTGATCGCGCAGCTCATCCGCATGCAGTACAAGCGCAACGACATGGATTTCGGGCGCGGCACCTTCCGCGTGCGGGGCGACACCATCGACGTCTTCCCGGCTGAGCACAGCGAGCTGGCGGTGCGCATTGAATTGTTTGACGACGAGATCGACTCCATCCAGCTCTTTGACCCGCTCACCGGCCGCATCCGCCAGAAGATCCCGCGGTTCACCATTTACCCCAGCAGCCACTACGTCACCCCGCGCGAGCGCGTGCTGGTGGCCATCGAGGGCATCAAGGAAGAACTCAACCAGCGCGTCAAGCAGTTGGTGGGCGATGGCAAGCTGGTCGAAGCCCAGCGCCTGGAGCAGCGCACCCGCTTTGACCTCGAAATGTTGCAAGAGGTCGGTCACTGCAAGGGCATCGAGAACTACACCCGGCACCTCTCGGGCGCCAATCCGGGCGACCCACCGCCCACGCTGGTGGATTACCTGCCGCCCGATGCGCTGATGTTCCTGGACGAGAGCCACGTCATGATCGGCCAGCTGGGCGGCATGTACAACGGCGACCGCTCGCGCAAGACCACGCTGGTGGAGTATGGGTTCCGCCTGCCCAGCGCGCTGGACAACCGGCCGCTCAAGTTCGACGAGTTCGAAGGCAAGATGCGGCAGGTGGTGTTCGTGTCGGCCACCCCCGGCGACTGGGAAAAGGCCCACACCGGCAACGTGGTCGAGCAGGTGGTGCGGCCCACGGGCCTGGTGGACCCGGTGGTCGAGGTGCGGCCGGCCACGCACCAGGTGGACGACGTGCTGCAAGAGATCCGCATCCGGGTGGAGAAAAACGAGCGCGTGCTGATCACCACGCTCACCAAGCGCATGGCGGAACAGCTGACCGATTACCTGACCGACAACGGCGTGAAAGTGCGCTACCTGCACTCCGACATCGACACCGTGGAGCGCGTCGAGATCCTGCGCGATTTGCGCCTGGGCACCTTTGACGTGCTGGTGGGCATCAACCTGTTGCGCGAGGGCCTGGACATCCCCGAGGTGTCTTTGGTGGCCATCCTGGACGCCGACAAGGAAGGCTTCTTGCGGGCCGAGCGCAGCCTCATCCAGACCATCGGCCGTGCCGCGCGCAACCAGAACGGCATGGCCATCCTCTACGCAGATCGCATCACCGATTCGATGCGCCGTGCCATCGACGAGACCGAGCGCCGCCGTGCCAAGCAGATCGCGCACAACGAGGCGAACGGCATCACCCCACGCACCGTGCTGAAGAAGGTGAAGGAGCTGATCGACGGCGTGATGTCCAACGCGGCCAAGGACGACCTGAAGGCCGCCGAGGCCCTGGCCAAGTCCATGGAAGGCAGCCAAGGGCTGTCAGAGCGAGACCTCAGCAAACGCATCAAGCAACTCGAAAAAGAGATGCTGGAGGCTGCCAAGGCGCTGGAGTTCGAGAAGGCCGCCCGCCTGCGCGACCAGTTGTCCATCCTGAAAGAGCAGGCTTTTGGCGCGGTGGTGCACGACCAGGTCATTCCCATTCAGGCGGGTCGCAAGGCCTGACCGGGCCCCCCGCGTGGGCCTTGTTGCGCTGCGGCTTGCGTCTGTGGTGTGGTCGGGCGCAGAATCGGTCGCAAGGGCCGGGGTGTCCGGCCTGATCTCAAGGAGCCGTCATGGACAAGCAACTTCACCTCCTGGAGACCTTTCGTGCGCGTGACGCCGCAGGTGCTGAACACACGGTGCGCGCCTACGAGCACCTGGTGCGGCCGGGGCCAACGCCAGACCTGCTGCAGCCCTGGGAGCCCACCGGGCTCATCGAGTTTCGGCTGGACGATGGGCGCGCCCTGGTGATGGAGCCCGATGGGGCGCTTCATTTGCCGGGCAGCGGCGATCGCATGGAGCGTTTGCACTGAGATGGCCTAGCATGAGGCCATGAACACCACATTGGCCTCACCGTCAGGCAGCCTGAGCGTGCTCATGGTCTGCATGGGCAACATCTGTCGCAGCCCCACCGCCGAGGCGGTGCTGGCGCACAAGCTGCGCGAGGCGGGCTTGCATGCCTGGGTGCGGGTGGACTCGGCGGGCACGCACGCCTACCATGTGGGCAGCCCGCCCGACGAGCGCTCCCAGGCCCATGCGGCCCGCCGGGGGTATGAGCTCTCGGCCTTGCGGGCTCGTCAGGTTTCCGACGTCGATTTTGTGGGTTTTGACCTGATCCTGGCCATGGATTGGGACAACCTGGCCTTGCTGGAAGACGCCTGCCCGGACGACCCGGCCTTGCGCCGCAAGCTCAAACGGTTGACCGAATTTGTACCCGCCGACTCGCCGCACGCTGGCGCACAGGTGGTGCCAGACCCTTACTACGGTGGCCCCGGTGGCTTTGACCACGTGCTGGACCTGGTCGAAGCTGCGGCCGATGGCCTGGTGCGCCATTTGCGTGAGCGGGTGCAGCGCTGAAGGCCCTTGACCTGAGAATGTAAGGGAACTCCCGGAGGCGAAGTTGACCAAAACAGTGGGTTTCCCCTATAATCGACTTAATCACTCGGGAATGTCGCCACCCTGAAACACAGGCCACTTTGAGTCTGTGGTCGCGGTGACGGCACCGGGTCCAGCAAAGGAGTGAGCCATGCGTCTGACCACCAAGGGACGGTTCGCCGTCACCGCCATGATCGATCTGGCCCTGCGTGAACACACCGGGCCGGTGGCTTTGGCTGCCATCAGCCAGCGTCAGCAGATTTCGTTGTCTTACCTGGAGCAGCTGTTCGGCAAGCTGCGCCGCCATGAACTGGTGGAAAGCACCCGTGGCCCGGGCGGCGGGTATTCGCTGGGCCGCAAGGCCGAAGACATCACCGTGGCCGACATCATCGTGGCGGTCGATGAGCCCATCGACGCCACCGGCTGTGGCGGCAAGGAAAACTGCATGGGTGATGACGGCGGCCGCTGCATGACCCACGACCTCTGGACCAGCCTGAACAACAAGATGATCGAGTACCTGGATTCGATCAGCCTGCGCAAGCTGGTGGACGACCAACTGGCCAAAGGCGTCTCGATCGAAGCCCAGCCGATCAAGCGGGCCATCTCCAGCCAGCCGGTGGTCAAGCCCATCAAAGTGACGGCGCCCAACTCGGTTTTTGCCCTGGGCACGGCGCTGAGCAAATGAGCTTGGGTGCCCCTGTTGGCACCGTGGATGACATAAGTGGCTGCAGCGCATCCGGTGTGCGCTCGGCCGATAATCGAGAGTTGGCCTCACAGGCATTGTTATGGACATGACCCCGCACTTCCCCATCTACATGGATTACGGCGCCACCACGCCGTGTGATCCGCGTGTCGTTGACGCCATGATCCCCTGGCTGCGCGAGCACTTCGGCAACCCTGCCAGCCGCACCCACGCCTATGGCTGGGAGGCTGAAGAGGCCGTCGAGAAGGCGCGCCAGCAGGTGGCCGATCTGATCGGTGCCGACCCGCGGGAGATCGTCTGGACGTCTGGCGCCACCGAATCCAACAACCTGGCCTTGAAGGGTGCAGCGCACTTCTACAAGAGCCGTGGCAAGCACATCATCACGGTCAAGACCGAGCACAAGGCCGTGCTGGACACGGTGCGTGAGCTCGAGCGCCAGGGCTTTGATGCCACCTACCTCGACGTCAAGGAAGACGGCCTGCTGGACATGGACGCGCTCAAGGCGGCCATCCGCCCCGACACCATCCTGATCTCGGTCATGTACGTGAACAACGAGATCGGTGTCATCCAGGACATCCCCGCCATCGGCGCCCTGTGCCGCGAAAGGGGCATCGTGTTCCATGTGGATGCCGCCCAGGCCACCGGCAAGATCGACATCAACCTGGCCGAGCTGCCGGTGGACCTGATGAGCCTGGCCTCGCACAAAACGTACGGCCCCAAGGGCATTGGCGCCCTGTACGTTCGCCGCAAGCCCCGCGTGCGCATCGAGGCCCAGATGCACGGCGGCGGTCACGAGCGTGGCATGCGCTCGGGCACCTTGCCCACCCACCAGATCGTCGGCATGGGCGAGGCCTTCCGCATCGCCAAGGAAGAAATGCACGCCGAGAACGAGCGCGTGCGTGCCCTGCAGCAGCGCCTGCTGGCGGGCCTGCAAGGCATCGAACAGATCTTCGTCAATGGCGACCTGGAGCGCCGCATCCCGCACAACCTGAACGTGTCGTTCAACTACGTGGAAGGCGAATCGCTGATCATGGGCATCAAGGGCATCGCGGTGTCCTCGGGCTCGGCCTGCACCTCGGCCAGCCTGGAGCCCAGCTACGTGCTGCGCGCCCTGGGGCGCTCGGACGAGCTGGCGCACAGCTCGCTGCGCATGACGATCGGCCGCTTCACCACCGAAGAAGAAGTCGACTTCGTGGTCAACACCTTGAAAGACCGTGTGGCCAAGCTGCGCGAGTTGTCTCCCCTGTGGGACATGTACAAGGACGGCATCGACCTGAGCACCATCCAATGGGCTGCTCATTGAATTTGGAGTACTGACATGGCATACAGCGACAAAGTCATCGACCACTACGAAAACCCCCGCAACGTGGGCTCGTTCGAAAAGGGCGACGAGACCGTGGGCACCGGCATGGTGGGTGCGCCCGCCTGCGGCGACGTCATGAAGCTGCAGATCAAGGTGAATCCCAGCACCGGCGTCATCGAAGACGCCCGCTTCAAGACCTATGGCTGTGGTTCGGCCATCGCGTCGAGCTCGCTGGTCACTGAATGGGTGCGTGGCAAGACCCTGGACGAGGCGCTGACCATCAAGAACACCCAGATCGCCGAAGAGCTGGCCTTGCCCCCGGTCAAGATCCACTGCTCGATCCTGGCGGAAGATGCGATCAAAGCCGCCGTCAACGATTACAAGGCCAAGCATGCAGCCTGAGCTCAATTCCTGCACCAGCGGGCCTGGCAACGGGCCGCTGCCCGACCTGGGTGTCGCCGCCGGTGGCATGAAGGTCGAGCTGTCCGAGGCCGCCGCCCGCCACATCACCCGCTACCTGGCCCGCCGCGGCAAGGGGGTGGGTGTGCGCCTGGGCGTGAAGACCACGGGTTGCTCCGGCTTGGCCTACAAGATCGAGTACGCCGACGACGTGGCCCCTGAAGACGTGATCTTCGAGCAGCACGGCGTGAAGATCCTGGTCGACCCCAAGAGCCTGCCCTACATCGACGGCACCGAACTCGACTTTGTGCGAGAAGGGCTGAACGAAGGCTTCAAATTCAACAACCCCAACGAACGAGACCGTTGTGGTTGTGGTGAATCCTTCCGCGTCTGAGCCGCACCGACGCGGCACGCCGATTGCGTAGACCGAAGCCCCGCCCCTGGTGGGGTTTCGCACTTTGACCGACCATGAACATCGACGCCGACGACTTCACGCTGCTGGGCCTGCCCAGGCAGTTTGCGCAAGAGCGCGCTCAACTGGACAGCGCCTGGAAGGCTTTGCAAGGCCAGGTGCATCCAGACCGGTTTGCGGCGGAAGGTGCGGCGGCCCAGCGGGTGGCCATGCAGTGGGCGGTGCGTGTGAATGAGGCTTATCAGCGCCTGAAAGATCCGCTCAAGCGCGCAGCCTACCTGTGCGAACTGGCGGGTGCCCCTGTGCAATCCGAAAGCAACACGGCCATGCCGGGCAACTTTCTGATGCAGCAGATGATGTGGCGTGAGGCGCTGGAAGACGCGGCGGGGCAGACCGATGTCGAGGCCCTGTCGGACGAGGTGCAAACCGCCCGCCGCGAGCGGCTGGCCCGCCTGGCGCAGTTGCTGGACGAGGCCGGCGATGCGGCCGCCGCCGCGCAAGAAGTGCGCGCCCTGATGTTCATCGACCGCCTGCTGGAAGAAGTGGATGCGCGGCTCGAACAATACGAAGATGGTGTCTGAATGGCCCTGCTGCAAATTTCCGAACCTGGGCAGACGCCCGACCCGCACCACCGCCGCGTGGCCGTGGGTATCGACCTGGGCACCACCCACTCGCTCGTGGCCGCCGTGCGCCATGGCGTGGCCGAATGCCTGCCCGACGACGATGGCCGCGTGATCCTGCCCTCCGCCGTGCGTTACCTGCTGGATGCGCAAGGCCAGACCCGGCGTCAGATCGGCCACGAGGCCCTGGCCCTGCAGGCCGAAGACCCGCTCAACACCATCGTGTCGGTCAAGCGCTTCATGGGGCGCGGCCTGGCCGACCTGCCCGATGCGGGCAAGCTGCCGTATCAGTTTGTCGATCAGCCCGGCATGGTGGGCGTGCAGACCGTGGCCGGCGTGAAGTCGCCGGTCGAGGTCTCGGCCGAGATCCTGGCCAAGCTGCGCCAGCGCGCCGAAGACACCTTCAACGACGACCTGTTTGGCGCGGTCATCACCGTGCCGGCCTACTTTGACGACGCCCAGCGCCAGGCCACCAAAGATGCCGCGCAGATGGCCGGCTTGAACGTGCTGCGCCTGCTCAACGAGCCCACGGCCGCCGCCATCGCCTACGGCCTGGACAACAGCGCCGAAGGCCTGTACGCCGTGTACGACCTGGGTGGTGGCACCTTCGACATCTCGCTGCTGCAACTCAGCCAGGGGGTGTTCGAGGTGGTGGCCACGGGCGGTGATTCGGCCCTGGGTGGTGACGACGTCGACCATGTGCTCGCCGAGGCTGCGCTGGCCGAGGGGGGCATGCAGACCAGCACGCCGCAAGACAAGCGTGCCGTGCTGGTGGCCGCCCGCACCGTGAAAGAAAAGCTCTCGACCGATGGCAGCGCCCACCTGAGCTGCAAGCTCTCGGGCGGCATGCTGTCGGTGTTCGTCACCCGCGAGCGCCTGGCCGAGCTGGCCAAGCCCCTGATCGACAAGACGCTGAGCGCGGTCAAGCGCGTGCTGCGCGATGCCAAGATCAAGCCCGACGAGGTCAAGGGCGTGGTCATGGTGGGCGGCTCCACCCGCATGCCGGCCGTGCGCGATGCGGTGGGTGCTTTCTTTGGCCAGACCCCGTTGACCGACCTCAACCCCGATGAGGTGGTGGCGCTGGGCGCCGCCATCCAGGCCAACCAGCTCGCGGGCAACAACGCACAGGGCGACTTGCTGCTGCTGGACGTGCTGCCGCTGTCGCTGGGCCTGGAAACCATGGGCAGCCTGGTTGAGCGCATCATCCCGCGCAACACGCCCATCCCCTGTGCCCGCGCACAAGACTTCACCACCTTCAAAGATGGCCAGACCGCGCTGGCCGTGCACGTTGTGCAAGGCGAGCGCGAGCAGGTCGAGCACTGCCGCTCACTGGCCCGCTTCGAGCTGCGGGGCATTCCGCCCATGGCCGCCGGTGTGGCCCGCATCCGCGTCACCTTCCAGGTGGACGCCGATGGCCTGCTGAGCGTCTCGGCGCAAGAGCAGATGTCGGGTGTGCAGGCCTCGGTCGTGGTCAAGCCCAGCTATGGCTTGAGCGACGACCAGGTGGCCCACATGCTGCGCGAGGGCTTTGCCACCGCTGCGGCCGACATGAAAGACCGCGCCCTGCGCGAAGCCCGCGTCGAGGCCGAGCGCCTGCTGGAAGCCACCCGCGCCGCCCTGAACGCCGATGGCGACTTGCTGAGCGCTGACGAACACCAGCGCATCGAAGCCCTGATGGCCCAGATTGGCCAGCGCTGCGACCGCGGCGACCTCGAAGCCCTGGAAGCCGCCACCAAGGCCCTCGCCGAAGGCACCGAGGCCTTTGCCGCCGAGCGCATGAACCGCAGCATCCGCGACGCCCTGGCCGGCCGTTCGGTGGACCAGGTCTGAGCGTCAGGATTGAGCGATTAGAGTAGCCCCACCATGCCCATCATCAAGATCCTGCCCCACGCCTCGCTGTGCCCTCAGGGCCAGACCATCACGGCCGCCCCAGGCACCAGCATCTGTGAAGCCCTGCTGGAAAACGGCATTGAAATCGAGCACGCCTGCGACATGAGTGCGGCCTGCACCACCTGCCACGTCATCGTGCGCGAAGGCTTCAACAGCCTCAACGAGATCGAAGACACCGAAGAAGACCTGCTGGACCGCGCCTGGGGCCTGGAGCCCAATTCGCGCCTGAGCTGCCAGGCCATCGTGGCGGGGCAAGACCTGACGGTCGAGATCCCGAAGTACACGATCAACCACGCCCGCGAGAACCATTAAGCTGCGCGCATGACCCGCCAGATCTTTCTCGACACCGAAACCACCGGCCTGAGCCCCGACTCGGGCGACCGCATCATCGAAATCGGGTGTGTGGAGATGGTCAACCGCCGCTTGACCGGCCGGCACCTGCACTACTACATCAACCCCGAGCGGGCCAACAGCGAAGACGCGGTCAAGGTGCACGGCCTGACCGATGAGTTCCTGGCCGACAAACCCGTGTTTGCCAGCCTGGCCGATGACATCCTGGACTACTGCCAGGGCGCCGAGATCATCATCCACAACGCCGCATTCGATTTGGGCTTTCTGGACGCTGAACTGGCCCGCCTGGGCAAGGGCAAGTTCCGTGACCACGTGGCCGGCGTGATCGACAGCCTCCTCATGGCCCGCGAGATGTTCCCGGGCAAGAGCAACTCGCTGGACGCGCTGTGTCGCCGTCTGGAGGTGGACAACACCCACCGCACCCTGCACGGCGCCTTGATGGACGCCGAGTTGCTGGCCGAGGTCTACATCAACATGACCCGGGGCCAGGATGCCCTGCTGATCGACGCCGAGGCCGACGCTGGCGGCGCAGGGCAGGGCGCGTCCGAGGTGGGCAGCATCGACCTCAGCCAGTACGCCTTGCCGGTGCTGGGCCCCACGCCCGAAGAGGCCGAGGCCTGGGCGGTGTCGCTGAAAGACATCGACAAAGCCTCTGGCGACAACACGGTGTGGCGAAAGTTGGAAAACATGGTATAGTTGCGGTCTTCGCTGATCGATGCAGAAAAAAGCGCAACAATCAGCCGGTGGACCCAGTCCCGAGCACAGTTTCGGGCGGTTAGCTCAGCGGTAGAGCACTGCCTTCACACGGCAGGGGTCGCAGGTTCGAACCCTGCACCGCCCACCAGATCAAACCCCTTGAGTTCGCGCTCAAGGGGTTTTTTCTTTGGCCGACTTGTGCTGGGATCGCTACCATCGGGCACATGCTGCTCCAGCGCGACCAATCCGCCCTCATCCTGGTGGATTACCAGGCCCGACTGATGCCCGCCATCCATGGGGGTGATCAGGCCGTGCAGCACGCCGTGTGGCTGGCCCGGGTGGCCCATGCCCTGGATGTGCCGGTGTGGGCCACAGAGCAAAACCCGGCGGCGCTGGGTGGCCAAGTGCCCGAGCTCTTGCCCTGGGTGGACCACACCTTCAGCAAGATGTGCTTCAGTGCGGTGGCCGATGGCCTGGTGGACGCCGTGCGCATGCGGGCGCCCCAGGCTCGGCAGTGGGTGCTGGCTGGCTGTGAAACCCACGTGTGCCTGCTGCAAACGGCCCTGGAGGCCAGCGAGGCGGGGGTGCAAGTGGCGGTGGTGCCCCAGGCCTGCGGCAGTCGCCGCCCTGAGGACAAGGCCCTGGCGCTGCAGCGCCTGACGCAGGCAGACATCACACTGGCATCACCCGAGATGGTTGCGTTTGAGTGGATGCACAACTGTCAGCATCCTGCGTTTCGCGAGGTGCTGGGGTTGATCAAGGCGGTGCCGACATGAGCCGGGGGCTGCGCCCGGTACGCGCCACCACCCACGCACACACCGACCGCGCGCCCGCCTCCCGCAAGGTGAGGGCCGCCTCGTTCAAGGTGGCCCCCGTGGTCATGACATCGTCGACCACGGCCACGTGGCGGCCCAGCACCTGCCGGCGCAAGGCAGGGTTCACCGCGAAGGCGCCGCTGATCGCGGCCTGGCGATCGTCGGGGTTCAGGCGCATCAGCCGCTCGGTGTGTTTCACGCGGTGCAGCACCTGCGGCGCCACGGGCAGTTGAAGGCGGCGCCCCAGGGCTTGCGCCACCAGGGCGCTTTGGTTGTAGCCGCGCTCTTGCAGGCGTCGTGCCGAGATGGGCAGGGGCAGGATCACGCTGGCGCGCTGCGGGCGCCGGTGCCAGGCGCTGGCCAGGCGGTCGGCCAGCCAGGGGGCCAGGTGGCAGGCATCTTGAAACTTCAGCTGCGCCATCAAGGTGGACCACGGGGCGTCGTAATCCAACGCTGCCAGGGCGCGGTCGAATTCCGGGCCATGGGCCTCGCAGTCCATGCACACGCCATCCAGGTGCGGCAGGCCCTGCAGGTTGATGCCGCAGCGACTGCAGCGCGGCACCTCAGGGGCCCACCGGTGCAGACAGCGGGCGCACACGGCGGCCGGGTTCCAGTGCCCGCACACCAGGCATTGGCCGGCGGGGCGCCAGCCGCGCCACCGTTGCAGCCAGGAGGCGGCGCGCCCGGTGGTCGAGTGGGTAGCCGAGTGGGTGGCCGAGTGGGTGGTCTGCAAGGTGGGCAAGTCTGGCATCGGCTCACTATACTGAGCGCCCCACGCCTTGAACCATCACCCCCTGGGGGGTGTTGCCCATGCCTGCTTCGCCACCTGTGTCGCCATCCGCGCCGTCGCCCCATCCGGCCTCGCCTCATCCCCAGGCCCTGGCCCGACAAGCGCGCCGGCTGGCGCAGGCTGGTGCGCCTTGGCTGAACCAGGAGGTGGCCCGGCGGCTGGCCGACAAGCTGGCCCCCATCCGCCTGCAGCCACGGCGCTGGCTGGACTGGTCGGCCCACCTGGGCGATGGTGCCGCTGTGGTGCGGCAGGCTTATCCCGATGCGCAGCGCCTGCTGGCCGAGCCCCATTCGGCGCTGGCCGGCGCCTCGGCGGCCACGGCGGCGGCTCAGGCCCCTGTGGGCTGGGCGGCCCGTTTGCTGGGGCGTCGCGCCCAGGCGCCCGCCGTCTGGGTGCCAGGCGATGGTGCGGCGCCGCCCTGGGGGCAGGAGGGGGTTGATCTGCTGTGGGCGAACATGGCCCTGCACACGGCGGCCGACCTGCCCGGCCTGATGACGTGCTGGCATCGGGCGCTCGCGGTCGATGGGTTTCTCATGGCTTCAGGCCTGGGGCCCGACACCGCCCGCGAGTTGCGCAGTTTGTATGCCGAACTGGGGTGGGGGCTACCCACGGTGCAGTTTGTGGACATGCACGACCTGGGCGACGAGCTGGTGCAGGCCGGTTTTGCCGACCCCGTGATGGACATGGAGCGCCTGACCCTGACCTGGGCCACGCCCGAGGCCATGTTGGCCGAATTGCGCACCTGGGGCGGCAACGTCGCCGTGGGCCGTTTTGCCGGTTGGCGCACGCCGCGCTGGCGCGAGCGGTGGCTCGCAGCAGCCCAAGAACGCCTCGTCGGTGGGGATGGTCGGCTGTCGCTGACGGTGGAGCTGGTGTATGCCCACGCGGTCAAGCCGGTGCCCCGCGCCATGGTGGCGCCCGAAACCCGGGTCAGCCTGGATGACATGCGCCAGATGATGCGCCGATCGGGGAAGCCCTGAGTCGCCAACAGGCACGCCGGATTCAAGGCTGTGTCATTCCAGGTGAAACCGGGGGTAATCCATAGCGTGTTTGCCCTGATTCCGTATTGAGCGCGCGCAAGGCTCTCCCTAGAATGAATTGTCAATTTTGCTGAATGCAAAGTTCATAGAGCCCCCGGAGTGGGGGGTGCGTTCGTTCGACCCCAGGAGTGACCTTCCATGCGTCAGGAACCCGCGCAACGCCTAGCCCGATCCAGGGTAGTCGCGCCCCCCCACGCCCACCATCGCCGTTCAGGCCTGGGCGACCGCTGCCGCCTGGCGTTGATGGGCCTGGCCTTGGCCTGGGCCGGTGGCGTGCAGGCGCAAGGTGCTGCCGTGAACAACCTGCCGGGTGGCCCTGCGGTCAATCAGTTGGACATGCACCCGCCGGTCACCAAAATCGCGGCGGCCCAGCAAGACCTGCACTACATGATGCTGTGGATCTGCGGCGCCATCTTCGTGGGCGTCTTCGGGGTGATGTTCTACTCCATCTGGGCCCACCGCAAGTCCAAGGGCGCCAAGTCGGCTGATTTCCACGAGTCCACCACCGTCGAGATCATCTGGACGGTCATCCCCTTCATCATCGTCATTGGCATGGCCCTGCCGGCCACCAAGGTGGTGGTGGCCCAGAAAGACACCACCAACGCCGACATCACCGTCAAGGTCACCGGCTACCAGTGGAAGTGGGGCTACGACTACATCAAGGGTGAAGGCGAGGGCATCGGTTTCATCTCCACGCTGGACCTGAGCCAGCGCGTCATGTCGGACGAGGGCAAGCCTCAGGGCGATGATTACCTGCTCAAGGTGGATCAGCCCCTGGTGGTGCCCGTGGATCAGAAGATCCGCATCATCACGACGGCCAACGACGTCATTCACTCGTTCATGGTGCCTGCCTTCGGCATCAAACAAGACGCCATCCCCGGCTTCGTGCGCGACACCTGGTTTCGCGCAGAAAAGATCGGTGACTTCTATGGCCAGTGCGCCGAGTTGTGCGGCAAAGAGCACGCCTACATGCCCATCCACGTGAAGGTGGTGACCCAAGACGAGTACAAGGCCTGGGTGGCCGAGCGCCAGAAAGAAATGGCCGCCAAGGCCGATGACCCCAGCAAAGTGTGGGAATTGGCCGCTCTGGTGGCCCGTGGCGAGCAGGTCTACAAGGCCAACTGTGCGGTGTGCCACCAGGCCAGCGGCAAGGGTGGTGGTGCCATCAAGGCACTGGACGGTTCGGCCGTGGTGCTGGACGCCGACCACATGAAGCAGATCATGGTGCTGCTCAACGGTCAGGGCGCAGGCATGCCCGCCTGGAAGCAACTGTCAGACACCGAGATCGCTGCCGTGATCACCTACACCAAGAACCAGTGGACCAACCAGACGGGCCAGATCGTGCAGCCCGCCGAGGTGGTGGCCGCGCGCAAGTGACGCGTGCTCAACCCGCGAGAACCGGACTGAAAAGGACACACCATGAGCGCAGTGCTTGAGCCGGGCGGACACGCCCACGGCCACGATGACCACCACGATCACCCGCACGGCTGGCGCCGGTGGGTGTACGCCACCAACCACAAGGACATCGGCACGCTGTACCTGCTGTTCAGCCTCACGATGTTGATGATCGGCGGCGTGCTGGCGCTGGGCATCCGCGCCGAGCTGTTTCAGCCGGGCTTGCAGGTGGTGAACCCCGAGCTGTTCAACCAGCTCACCACCATGCACGGCATCATCATGGTGTTCGGCGCCATCATGCCGGCCTTCGTGGGGCTGGCCAACTGGATGCTGCCCCTGCAGATCGGGGCCTCCGACATGGCCTTCGCCCGCATGAACAACTTCAGCTTCTGGCTGATGATCCCGGCGGCGCTGCTGCTGGTCGGCTCGTTCTTCATGCCGGGCGGTGCGCCTGCCGCCGGCTGGACGCTGTATGCGCCGCTCACGCTGCAGATGGGGCCATCGATGGACGCCGGCATCTTCGCGATGCACATCCTGGGCGCCTCGTCCATCATGGGCTCGATCAACATCATCGTCACCATCCTGAACATGCGCGCACCGGGCATGACGCTGATGAAGATGCCGATGTTCTCGTGGACGTGGCTGATCACCGCCTACCTGCTGATCGCCGTGATCCCCGTGCTGGCAGGCGCCATCACCATGACGCTGACCGACCGCCACTTCGGCACCAGCTTCTTCAATCCGGCCGGCGGTGGTGATCCGGTCATGTACCAGCACATTTTCTGGTTCTTCGGTCACCCCGAGGTGTACATCATGATCTTGCCGGCCTTCGGCATCATCAGCCAGATCGTGCCGGCCTTTGCCCGCAAGAAGCTCTTCGGCTACCACTCCATGGTGTATGCCACGGCCTCGATCGCCATCCTCAGCTTCATCGTGTGGGCTCACCACATGTTCGCCACCGGCATGCCGGTGACGGGTCAGCTGTTCTTCATGTACGCCACCATGCTGATCTCGGTGCCCACCGGGGTGAAGGTGTTCAACTGGATCGCCACCATGTGGCGTGGCTCCATGACCTTCGAGAGCCCGATGCTGTGGTCCGTGGGTTTCATCTTCGTGTTCACCATGGGCGGCTTCACCGGCCTGATCCTCTCGGTGGCGCCCATCGACATCCAGCTGCAAGACACGTACTACGTGGTGGCGCACTTCCACTATGTGCTGGTGGCTGGCTCGCTGTTTGCCCTGTTTGCGGCCTTCTATTACTGGGGCCCCAAATGGACCGGCGTGATGGTGCCTGAATGGAAGGGCAAGCTGCACTTCTGGTGGTCGCTGATCGCTTTTAACATCACGTTCTTCCCCATGCACTTCCTGGGGCTGGCGGGCATGCCGCGACGTTATGCCGACTACCCCATGCAGTTTGCTGACTTCAACGCCATTGCCTCGGTGGGCGCCTTTGCCTTCGGACTGGCGCAGGTGTACTTCATCTTCGGTGTGCTGATTCCGGCCATGCGTGGCAAGGGTGAGCCCGCGCCCGCCAAGCCCTGGGAGGGCGCCGAGGGCCTGGAGTGGGAAGTGCCGTCGCCCGCGCCGTTCCACACCTTCGAGACCCCGCCCAAGCTGGACCCCACCGCCACCAAGGTGATCGGGTGAATGCCATGAGCACCCCCTCTTCCAGCGAGGCTCAGCGACGCAGCAATGTGCGCCTGGGCCTGATCCTGGCGTCGATCGCGCTCACGTTCTTCGCGGGCTTCGTGATCAAGACGGTGTTCTTCGGATCACACTGAACCAGGCCACGTCATGCCCACCACCTTCAAAGGCCGATTGCAGCGCGCCAACGCCGACATGGTGTTCAAGCTGCTGGTCATCACCGGGGTGATGTTCGGTTTCGGCTATGCCATGGTGCCGCTGTACCAGCACATTTGTGCAGCCCTGGGCATCAACGTGCTGTCCTTGTCTGAACAGAAGGTGCCCGGCATGGCCAGCCGCGTGCAGGCCAACACCCAGGTGGACACGTCCCGCACCATCACCATCGAGTTCGACGCCAACGCACGCGGCCCATGGGACTTCAAACCCGAGAAGCGCTCGGTCACTGCGCACCCGGGCGAGATGGTCACGGTGATGTACGAGTTCCGCAACATGCAGGACCGCACCATGTCGGCCCAGGCCATCCCCAGTTACGCACCCAAGCAGGCCACGGCGCATTTCAACAAGCTGGAGTGCTTCTGTTTCAACGAGTACACCTTGGCCCCGGGCGAGAGCCGGGCCTGGCCGGTGGTGTTTGTGGTCGATCCACGCCTGCCCAAAGACGTGACCACCATCACCCTGTCTTACACGTTTTTCGAAGTGGGTGGCAAGGTGCCGCCCGCGCCGTCCGGACGCACTTGAGCGATGCCCGATGAACACCTGCCTGATGAGCGCCATGAGCCGCCACCGTCTGCTGATGCCTCCCCGCCGGGGGATGACCTGCGCGACGCCGTGGCCCGTCAGGGCTCGTTCTGGCAGACCGCCAAGGCCGTGGCCTGGTCGTTCTTCGGGGTGCGCAAGTCCAGCGATCACGCCCAGGATGTGGAGCGGCTCAACCCGCTCCACGTGGTGATCGTGGGGTTGCTGGCCGGTGTGTTGTTTGTGCTGGGACTGCTGGCGCTGGTGCGCTGGGTGGTGGCCAGTGGCGTGAGTTTGTGAGCCCATTGGGCCGGAATCGAGGAGAGCACGAGATGTCTGCAACGGTTCACAAGGGCGGGGCCCCTTACTACTACGTGCCGGGTCCCTCCCGACACCCGATGATGGCGGCCTTTGGTCTGTTTTTTGTCATCCTGGGGGCCGGGCAATGGGTCAATGGCGTCAACTGGGGGCCTTATGCGGTGGCCTTCGGTCTCGTGTGGTGGCTGGTGGTGCTCAAGCAGTGGTTTGGCGAGGCCATCCGCGAAAGCGAAAGCGGGCTGTACAGCGACCGCATCGACCTGTCGTTCCGCTGGAGCATGGCCTGGTTCATCTTCTCCGAGGTGATGTTCTTTGCGTCCTTCTTCGGCGCCCTGTATTGGGCCCGCGTGCACTCGGTGCCCGCGCTGGGCAATTTCGAGAACGCGCTGCTGTGGCCTGACTTCAAGGCGATCTGGCCATCGATGCAGGCAGGTGCCACGGCCTCGCCCGCGGGCACGGTCGAGCCTTTCAAGATCATGGGCCCGTGGCCCATCCCCACCATCAACACCGCCTTGCTGCTGACCTCGGGGGTGACCCTCACCATCGCGCACCACGCCCTGCGTGAGAACCTGCGGGGGCGTTGCATCACCTTCATGTGGGCCACGGTCATCCTGGGCACCGTGTTCCTGGGTGTGCAAGGCTACGAGTACTACCACGCCTACGTTGACCTGAACCTCAAGCTGACCTCGGGCATCTATGGCTCTACGTTCTTCATGCTCACAGGCTTTCACGGCATGCATGTGTTCGTGGGCATGCTGATGCTGTTGTTCATCACCCTGCGCCTGCAGAAAGGCCACTTCACACCCGAGCGGCACTTTGGCCTCGAAGGTGCGGCCTGGTACTGGCACTTTGTGGACGTGGTCTGGCTCGGGCTCTACATCGTCGTGTACTGGATGTGAGCCAAGGCGGGCCGATGGCCTGCCATCACACCGCCCACACAACCCGACGCTGACCGGGTTGTGTGTTTTCAGGGCTGTAGCGGAATGCCTGTGGGCTGGATCCAGCCCAGCTGATGTGCCACCAGGATGAAGACGAACAGGGCGATGGACAAGGCCACGCGCAAGGCCAGTGCCCGCACCATACGGTTGCTTTTGGGTTGGCCATCGCGGCCATCACGCAACATGGCTTTGCCGGCAAAGGCCAGTGCGAGAATGATGGCCACCAGGGCGCCTGCGATGATGATCTTCATGGTCTCTGATTATGGTGCCCGTCTGACCGGAACCGATAGGCGATGACCCCAGTACCCCCACTCGATTCGGCGTCAGCAGATGCCCGCCGCCGCGAGCGCAAGGCCTTGTTCCTGGCCCGCATGGTGATCTGGTTTTCTGCGGCGCTGGGCATCAGCCTGACCGCCGGGCTGGGCCTGTGGCAGATGGGGCGGGCCGATGAAAAGCTGGTGCGACAGGCCGAGCGCGACCAGCGCGCGGCGCAAGCACCCTGGACGGCGGCCGACTGGCCATGCACGGGACCGGTCGCAGGCCTGCCGGCTCAGCAGCCTGTGCGCCTGGCTGGGCGGTGGTGGCATGAACGTTCGGTGTTGCTGGACAACCGCCCGATGGCGGGGCAAACGGGCTTCATCCTGGTCACGCCCTTGCGGGTGCAGGCGCCCGCCGCCTGTACAGACCGGGTGATCCTGGTGCAGCGGGGCTGGTTGCCCCGCCATGCCAGCGACCGCACCCAGGTGCCCGATTGGCCACGCCCTGAGGGGCAGGTCGAGGTGCAGGGCCATCTTGAACCCGTGCTGTCGCGGGTGTATGAGCTGGGGGATGAGGGCATGCCCCAGGGTTTGGCTTCCACGCCGATCCGACAAAATGCGCAAGAGCCGTTCTGGACAGCATGGCTGGGCCAGGCCGCGCGCCCCGGCGTCATGGTGCAAACCGAGGGCGGGCCCGCCGACCCCTTGCGTCGCGACTGGCCTGCCCCCGATGCCGGCGTGGACAAGCACCACGGTTATGCTGCCCAGTGGTTTGGCCTGTCGGCCTTGCTGGCCGGCCTGACCCTCTGGTTTCAGATCATCCGCCCCGCCCGGGCACGAGCCGCACAACAACGTGATGTCCAGCAGTCCTGACACCCTTCTACAGATGAGCGTTCACAGCCTGCCCGATGCCCAGGAGGCCGCGCGGCGCACACGGCGTGGTCGTTGGCAGATGCTGTGGGTGATGTTGGCGTGCGCGGCGCCGGTGGTGGCGTCGTACGTCACGTACTACGTGATCAAGCCGCAGGGGCGCACCAACTATGGCGAGCTGGTTCAGCCCACCCGTCCCATGCCGGCCGAGCTGCCCCTGAGCCGTCTGAACGGTCAGGCGGTTGCCGCCGACAGCCTGAAGGGGCAGTGGTTGTTGATCACCGTGCAGCCGGCCGCCTGCGAGGCGGCCTGTGAGCAGGCCCTGTACCTGCAGCGCCAATTGAGAGAAATGCTGGGGCGTGACAAGGACCGCGTGGACCGTGTCTGGCTGGTGCCCGACGAAGGCCAGGTGCGCGAAGCCTTGTTGCCCGCCATGGAAGGCGCGTGGTTGTTGCGCGCACCGGCTCAGGCGCTCGGTGCGTGGCTGCAGGCACCGTCCGCAGGGCCGTTGCCCACCGGTTTTTACCTGGTTGATCCTCGCGGAGAATGGATGATGCGATGGCCTGCCGATGGCGATGTGCAGCGCATCCGCAAGGACCTGGCCAAGCTGCTGAAGGCCGCCGAGTCCTGGGATCAGGCAGGCCGGCCATGACCGCGGCAGAGCTGATCGACCTGGCCCCGGTGCTGGAGTTGTTGGCCTTGGGTGCGGCCCTGGCCGTGCTGCCGCTGACCGCCGTGGTGTGGAAAGCCCGCCGCGATGGTGTGCATGGCTGGCCAGCGTGGCAGCGGGTGCTCACCGCTGCCACGCTGTTTCTGACGCTCGACCTCGTGGCCTTTGGCGCCTTCACCCGGCTGACCGACTCCGGCCTGGGGTGCCCGGACTGGCCGGGCTGTTATGGCGAGGCCAGTCCGTGGGGCGCCCGTGAAGACATCCATGCCGCCCACCAGGCCGCGCCGCACGGGCCGGTCTCGCCGGGCAAGGCCTGGATCGAGATGGTGCACCGCTACCTGGCCTCGGGCGTGGGGGCGCTGATCACCTTGCTGATGGTGATGGCCTGGCGCCATCGCCGTACCCAAGGTGGCTTGTCGCCCTGGTGGGCCACCATCACCTTCGTGTGGGTGTGCGTGCAAGGGGCCTTTGGCGCACTGACGGTCACCATGAAACTGCAGCCGCTGATCGTGACCATCCACCTGCTGGGGGCGCTGCTGGGCGTGGGCCTGTTGACGGCCCAGGCCCGGGTGCTGGAGGGCTACCGCCCTCAGCGGGCCCACCACGCCGCGCAAGAGGGTGTGTGGCGGGTCTGGCAAGGCGCCGGGCTGCGCCGCTGGGGCTGGGTGGTGCTGGCCTTGCTGGGCCTGCAGGTGGCGCTGGGTGGCTGGGTAAGCACCAACTATGCCGTGCTGGCCTGCATGGACGTGCCCACCTGTCAGGGCCGCTGGTGGCCCGAGATGGATTTTGTGTCGGGCTTCCGCCTCTGGCGCCCCTTGGGCCAGGACGGTCACGGCGAAGCGATCTCGGCGGCTGCGCTCACGGCCATCCACATGGCCCACCGCTTGATGGCGCTGGTGGTGGTGGGCGCCTTGCTGGCCTACGCCTGGCGCCTGTGGCGTTGGCGGCCTGTCGGGGCGGCCACACCGATGGCCTCGACCCCATGGCGCCGCGAAGCCCAGGTGCTGCTGGCCATGACGGTGGTGCAGGTGCTCACCGGCCTGAGCAATGTGGTGCTGGGCTGGCCCTTGCTGGCGGCCCTGTTGCACACGATGGGTGCCGCCCTGCTGGTGTGGTGGCTGGTGCGGCTGCTGGTGGTGCCGGTGGCGGTGCCCCAGATGGCCACGGCGCCCCAGGGCAGCCGCCCCGTCACTCAGGGACTTCACCGTACTGTTTGAGGCCCGTTGTGGCGCATAGTGTGCCCATGCTTTACTGTGCGTGTGCTTGAAGCCCATGTCTGACACTGCGGTCACCGCCCCCGAATCTGCCGATGCCCTGGGTGCGTCGACGCCTTCTGCGTCGGCCACGCTGTCGCCCTGGCGCCAGTACTACGCTCTGACCAAGCCCCGCGTGGTGCAGCTGATCGTGTTCTGCGCGGTCATCGGCATGATGCTGGCCGTGCCGGGCCTGCCCGACGCGCAGCAGGCGCTCACGGCCCTGGCGGCCTGTGTGGGCATCTGGCTGGTGGCCGCTGCGGCTGCCGCCTTCAACTGCCTGGTCGAGCAACACATCGATGCCCGCATGAAGCGCACGGCCTGGCGCCCCACGGCCCGGGGTGAGTTGTCGCGCTCACAGGCCCTGGTGTTCAGCGCGGTGCTGTGCGGTGCTGGCATGGCCATCCTGGCCGTGTGGGTGAACTGGCTGACCATGTGGCTCACCCTGGCCACGTTCGTGGGCTATGCCATCGTCTACACGGTGTTGCTGAAGCCCATGACACCGCAGAACATCGTCATCGGCGGCGCCTCGGGCGCCATGCCGCCGGTGCTGGGCTGGGCGGCCATGCGCGGTGCGGTCGAGCCCGAGGCCATGCTGCTGTGCCTGATCATCTTTTTGTGGACGCCGCCGCACTTCTGGGCTCTGGCCCTGTACCGCGTCGAAGACTATGCCCGCGCGGGCCTGCCCATGCTGCCCGTCACCCACGGCAACGCCTTCACGCGCCTGCACGTGCTGCTGTACACCGTGATCCTGGTGGCGGGCACGGTGCTGCCGTTCATCTACGGCATGAGCGGCTGGATCTACCTGGCTTCGGCCCTGGTGCTGGGCGCGATGTTCCTGGGCTATGCGGTGGCGCTGTGGCGGCGTTACAGTGACGAACTGGCCCGCAAGACCTTCCGCTTCTCCATCATCTACCTGATGCTGATGTTCGCGGCCTTGCTGGTCGACCACTACTGGACGATCTGAGCCCTTTCATCATGACCCGATTTGTTTCTCGGCGAGCCGTGCTCGCTGGGGCCGCCACGGTGGTGGCCACCTCCGCCTTGCCTTTCTTGTCGGGCTGTGATGCCCCGGGGACGGGCAGCGCCTCGTCTGGCGGCAGCTTCAAGGGCGTGGACATCACGGGCGCCAGCTACGCCAAGGGCCTTCAGTTGAAGGACTTCAATGGACAAGTGCGCAGCCTGGCCGAGTTCAAGGGCAAGGTGGTGTTCCTGTTCTTTGGCTTCACGCAGTGCCCCGATGTGTGCCCCACCACCATGGCCGAGCTGGCCGAGGTGCGCCGCCGCCTGGGGCCTGATGGCGAGAAAGTGCAGGGCGTGTTCGTGACGGTCGACCCCGAACGCGACACGCCCGAGCTGCTCAAGGGCTACCTGGGCTCGATGGACCCGAGCTTTGTCGGCCTGACCGGCACGCCCGACGAGATCAAGGCCGCCGCCAAAGAGTTCAAGGTGTTCTACCAGAAGGTGCCCACCCAGAACGGCAACTACACCATCGACCACACGGCCGGAGCCTTTGTGTTCGACCCCAGCGGCCAGGTGCGCCTGTTTGTGCGCTACGGCATGCCGGTGGACGATCTGGTGTCCGACATCCGCCAACTGCTCTGAATCAGGGCGGCGCCCATGAGCGCCGGCCCCAGGGCGTCAGTCGGCGCCCACCAAGGCCAGCGTGTGCAGGCCGGCCCAGCTTTCGCCAGGTTGCAGCGTCACGGGCGACTGGATGCGCGCGGGCTCCACACACAGCATCTGTTGCCAGCCGTCGGGCGGCATGTCCTTCAGCGCAGCGCATTTTTCGGGGCCTGGGTTCCACACCACAGCGTCTTCAAAGCCCTGGCTGCGCAGGCTAAGTCGGCGCGGGCCGTCGCGCAGCAACAGGTCGGGGGCGCGGTGGTAGATGCGGTCCATCTCACCGTGGAAGCGCTTCTCCGGGTGGTCTTCCAGCGTCATGCCACCCAGCACGCGGTCCTGATAGCGACAGCCTTGCAAGCCCTCCAGTCGCACCTGCGTCAGGTCGGACACGGCCAGGTAGGTGTGCAAGGCGGCGGCAAAGTCCCAGGGCGTCTCGCCGGTGTTTTCGGCATACAGCTCCAGGTCCAGCCGGGGGCCGCCCACCGAGATGGTCAGCTCCAGGCGGAAGCCGTGGGGCCACAGGGCGCGCGTGTCGGCATCGTCGATCAGCACCAGCGTGAGCTGGGTGTGGTCGCGGCGGGCGTGGTGGCTGTCCACCTGCCAGGGCCGGGTGCGCGCCAGGCCATGGCGGGGCAGGCTGGTGTCGGGGCCCAGTTGCTCGAACTGGGGAAAGATCACCGGCACACCGCCGCGCACGGCCTGTCCGGGGCCGGCCACCGCGCGGGGCGACAGGTAGAGTTGCTCGCCGGCCCCCGCTGGAATCCACGACACCAGGTGGCCGCCATGCAAGAGCACGGTCGCGCGTGAGCCGTCGTTGGCGGTGATGGTCAGGGCCGGCTGGCCGAGCACGGTGCTCAAGCTGTCTTTCAGGGAATCGGGCAAATCGTTCATGCCGTGAGTATCCACCCTTCAACCGGGTCCACCTCGGCCGGCAGGCCCCAGCAGGGCGCGCCGGCCTCAGCTTGCTGATGAGCCCAGGCGGCTTGCAGCAGGCACAACACGGCGTCCAGCCGGTCGCCCATGGGGTCGGCCACCAGGTGGTCGCGCTGGGCGGGGCTCAGCTTCAGGCGCAGGCCCAGCCGGGTGCGACCTTGTTCCAGCGCGTCCACCAGGTCCATGCGGGCGATCAGGCGGGCTTGCTGTGCGGCTGTATCTGCCTTGGCGTCGGTTTTGTAGCTCCGTCGGCCCAGCACTTCGTGGGCCAGCAGGCCAGGGTAGGCCTCCAGCGCGACGGCCTCGGGCCGCCCAGGATGCAGGGCCGGCAGGGTGATGCCCGCTTGCACCAGTCGGGCCAGGCCTTCAAAGTACATCTTGCCCACGGGCACATAGCGGGTTTGCAGCGGGCTGGTGCTGGACACCCCGGGCATGGCCCCGTCGGTGCGGCGGTGCAGCAGCTTGCGGCCGGCCACGGGTGCACCAGGGCCTTCGGTGTGCCAGGTTTGCCCCCAGCCGTCCACCAGGCGCTGAAAGCCGGCACGGTCGCCACAGTGTTGGTGCAGGGCGCGGATCAGCCGGGATGCCTGGCTGGGCATGCCGTCTCCCAGTGGCTCGGCCAAGGCCTGGGGCAGTGTGCCTGGCCCTTCTTGCCCCAAGGCGTCGACGAAGCCACGCGGCAGGCCGAACGGAAAGTCGCACCCCATCACGAACCCTTCGCCCGGGGCGCGCAGCACCTGCACCCAGGCGTCGAGGGTCTGGAAGGTGTCCAGCCGGTCCAGCCGTACCACCGAGGCCGCGCGGTGCCCCACGGCCAGCGTCAGGGGCTTGCGCTGGCTGGGCGCGCAACTGAAATCCAGCCCCATCAGGGTGGTGGGCAGGGGCACGGCCGTGCTCAGCAAGGGCGGCTGATGATGGACGCGGTGGCGATCAGTTCTTCCAGCAGGGCCATCGACACGGCGCCGGGCACCGCGTAGGGGTCCAGCACGGGGCGTTCCGAGTACTTGAGCAGGATGGACGGATTGACCCGCGCCAGATTGACCTGCCCCATCGTCCAGCCGGCAAAACGCCGTTCGGTGATCTCGTCGTACTGCAGCAGCATGATCTCGCCATGCCGGGGGTCACGGCTGATGCGGGTGTAGAGCTCGTTGACGGCCTGACGACCACCTTCCAGCACCTGCATGAAGATGTCGCCGCTGTGGCACAGCAGGCCCGTGATGCCCAAGGCGGGGTTGTGACGGCGAGAGGCCAGCAAGATGCTGTCGATCACCTCGGGGCTCAGCGGGGTCGTGGCCCGGCTGGCATACAACAAACGAACCAGCATGGCCCATCACCCCTTGCGGTTGTTGACGAGGGAGAGGAACTCCCGCCGCAGGTTGGCGTCCTTCAGGAACGACCCGCGCATGACGCTGTTGATCATCTTGGAGTCCATGTCCTTGACGCCGCGCCAGTGCATGCAGAAGTGATCGGCCTCCATGACCACGGCCAGACCATCGGGGTTCATGCGCGATTGCAGCAACTCGGCGACCTGCGTCACGGCCTCTTCCTGGATTTGCGGGCGGCTCATGATCCAGTCGATCAGGCGGGCGTACTTCGACAGGCCGATCAGGTTGGAGTGCTCGTTGGGCATGATGCCGATCCACACCTTGCCCATGATGGGGCACAGGTGGTGAGAGCAGGCGCTGCGCACGGTGATGGGGCCCACGATCATCAGCTCGTTGAGCCGCTCGACGTTGGGGAACTCGGTGACCGCCGGGGCAGCGTGGTAGCGCCCCTTGAAGATTTCGTGCAGGTACATCTTGGCCACGCGGCGGGCCGTGTCCTGGGTGTTGTGGTCACTGTCGGTGTCGATGACCAGGCTTTCCAGAACGCCCCCGAGCTTGCCGGCGACCTCGTCCAGCAGCGTTTCAAGCTCGCCGGGCTCAATGAACTCGGCGATGTTGTCGTTGGCATGAAAGCGCCGTTGGGCCGCCTTGATCCGCTCGCGAATCTTGACGGACACGGGCACGCCCTCATCCTGTTGGGCGGCTTCAGCCGACGGTGTGGACGCAATTGGCATGGTGACGGCTCTCAAGGTGGGCGTGGTCATGGTTTGTCCAAAGGTTAGACGGGGAGGGCCAGGCTCGCAAGTTGGCCGGGCAGCAGCAAAGGTGACTGATCAGTCACCATGGACAACATGGTAGCCGTCTTGAACAGATGCTGTGCAAGGGGGCGCCCGGATTCCCCGCCTGAGGCAAGGTTGACGCAGGCATGACGCCAATTTTCTGCGGCGAATTGGTGTCAATCGGGGGTTTGAACCCGCGCCAGCCGCTGCAGCGTCGCCATCGTGTCGGCGTCTTGCAGCCGTTTGTCGGTGCGCCAGCGCAAGATGCGCGGAAACCTCACGGCCACGCCGCTCTTGTGTCTCGGGCTGGGGCCGATGCCTTCGAACCCCAGTTCGAACACCAGCGTGGGCTTGAGGCTGCGCACCGGGCCAAAGCGTTCCACGGTGGTCTGGCGGATGACCTTGTCCACCGCCTGCAGTTCGGCGTCCGACAGGCCGCTGTAAGCCTTGGCGAACGTCACCAGTTGCAATCCGCCGGGCTGTGGCGGCTGCCGCGTGGCGATGGCGTTCAACACGGCCTGCACCTCGTCGTCGTCATCGGGCGCCCGACTCCACACGGCAAAGGTGTAGTCGGTGTAGAGGTTGGCGCGGCGACCGTGTCCAGCCTGGGCGTACACCAGCACGGCGTCCACGGTCATGGGGTCGAGCTTCCACTTCAGCCACACGCCGTCGCCGCGGGTGCGGCCGCTGCCATAGCGGGCATCGCCGTGCTTCAGCATCAGCCCCTCCAATCCCGCGTCGCGGGCGCGCAGGCGCAGTGCCTGCCAGTCGCGCCAGTCGGTGGCCGGCAGCAATGGCGATGGGCTCAGTCCCAGCGTGGGGGAGATCTGATCGAGCACCCCGCGGCGCACCCGTTGTGGCAGCGTGCGCTGATCCTGCCCCTGCCATTCCAGCACGTCGTAAGGCACGAACACGACCGGGTGGTCGCGAACGATGGCGCGGGTCACTTGCTTGCGCCGGATGCGTGTCTGCAAGCGCGCGAAGGTGGCGGGGCGCCATCCCCAGGGCAGCAGGGCCGGCGTGGTGTCGTCGGGTGCCAGCATGTCCTGCACCACGATTTCGCCATCGAGCACGGTGCCGTCAGGCCACTGCTGCCCGTGGGCCACCAGTTCAGGAAAGGCGTCGTTGAGCAACTCTTCGCCACGCGACCACAGCCCCACCTGGCCATCGCGGCGAACGATTTGCGCGCGGATGCCATCGAACTTCCATTCAGCCTGCCAGTCGTGCACTGGTCCCTCGGGCAGTGCCTCCAGCGCGTGCGCCAGAAAAAACGGATAGGGCTGGATGCCTGCCATCCCGTGCTGTTCGGGCGATATGAGGCGCTCGAAGTCGGCGGCCAGCGGTTGATGCCGGGCGTCTGTGTAGCCCATCATGCGTTGGGCCACCAGGGCGGCAGGCAGGTCGGCATGGGTTGCCAGCGAACGAATCACCAACTGACGGCTCACGCCCACACGCCAGCCGCCGCCAATGAGCTTGAACAGCACGAATCGCTCGGTGGGTGTCAGACCCCGGCCCCAGGTGCTCAACTGCGCCAACTGCTCGTCCAGCGCTTGCTCGCGCCAGGGCAGGAGGCGCTCGGTCATCCAGCGATGCAAGGGGGTGTCGTCGTGGGTGTCGCCATGGGGCAGCAGGTGGGCCATGGTTTCTGCCAGGTCGCCCACCGCCGCATAAGACGCTTCGAACAGCCAGTCATCGATCCCGGCAGTGCGTGCGGCCCATTGGCGCAGTGCCATGGTGCTCAAGGTGCGGCGGGGACGACCGCCCGCCAGGAAATAGGCCGCCCAGGCCGCGTCGGCCGGCGGGGCCGAACGCCAGTAAGCGCACAGCGCGTCGACCTTGTGGCGGATCGACGTGCTGGCGTCCAGCGTCACATACAGTTGGGCGAAGCCTTGCATGCCGCCCGCATCGGGCCTGGGGGGCCGTTGGTCATTGACAGGCCGGCACGCCCGGGTGCTGCACACAGATGCGGGCGCGGCAGATGGCCGATTCGGCCCCGGTCATGCCCTGGCAGGCCTTGAAGAGCTCGGCCTTGCTGGCCGTGCGTGGGTCGTGTTTGGGGAACACCGCCTCCAGCAGCCGAACATCGGCAGAAACGCTCGTGGCGGCGGGACTGGCGGTCGCCATGGTCGGGGCAGGTTTGGGTTTGGGGGAGGGCGACGGTGTTGCCGGTGCCGCCGGCGTCAGTGCCGCCAGTGGTGCTGCCGCTGTTGGTGCAGGTGCAGGTGCCGGTGCCGGTGTCGTTGACGTTGTCGGTGTGCTGACCTTTGGTGCGGCAGCTTGGGCGTTCGCTGCCACCGAGGCCGCGGCCTCAGACGCTGCCGTCGCCACAGGGGGTTGTGGTGGCGTGGAGGTGACCACTTCAATGAGGGCGCCGTCCGCGTCAGGGGGGGACATCACCTCGGTCGTGTCCAGGGTCTCTTGGTGCAGCAAGCCGAAGGTCTCGGCCTCGGCCACCTCGGCGCTCAGAACGCCAGCGCCCGGAGGCTGACTGGACAGCAGGGTGTCCGGGTCGTTCGCCGCATCCTGGGTCGCCGGGGTGACGATGTCCCAGCGGGTCAGGGGCAACTCATTGTCACGAGACGACTTGATGATCAGGAAGACCGCCAACGCCACCGTGAACAAGCCCATGCCCATGAGGCCCAGCAACACATGAGACCACCAGCGCGTGGGCGGTGCCGAGCGCGCACCGGCACCTGTGTGCTGGCGTCCCTGCCGAGCGGTGGACGTGTGGCCGCGCGAGCGCCGACCCTCAAGCGACGACAGGATGCGGATGCGGTCGGGCTCCACGTCCACGACGTCGTCCTCTGCGCCCGCGAACAGGCTCGGACGGTCTGGGCCGGTCCGGCGAGTGCGTTGGTTGGCAGGATCTGGGCGGCGAAAATGGCCACCGGGCGTCGAAGTCAATGCAGCCCCTCGGGATAAGATGAACAGCGTGATGAGCCTGCCATTCTACGAAGTGGGCTCTGGAACACCAGCGCCGTGCTGGCGTTTCGCAAATTTTGGTTACATGAACCATGCAAGCAGGGTGGGTGTTGTTGTATTTCATGTTGGGTTGCGGCGTGCTCGCGATGCTCGCATTCCCTTGGCTGCGCGGGGCGATATGGCGACCCTGGCGGCAGTTATGGCGTCAAGGCTGGCCTGAGCCCTCTTTGTGGTGGTGGCGGATGCAGCGGCGGTGGCAGTCTTGGCGCGATCAACCCGACGTGCTGGGAGCGCCGCTGAGCGTCACGGGTCGGCGCCGTCTGGTGTGGTCGACGGCGGTCTTGCTCAGTGCCCCGGCGGCGCTGATTCTGGCATGGTCGGCATGGAACGAGCGCACGCTGGACGGCTTTGACGACCGCGTCGAGGCGGTCGATCCACGGCTGGCGCATTTGCTGGCCGGCGAGCAACTGTCGCCCCCCGCGCCCTTGCCGCCAGAGGTGTTTGCCACCGCCGAGGTCGAAATCGAGCGCCCGATGACGGCCACCGCCGATCGCCGCTGGGAGCAACTCCAGCCCGCATTCATGCAGCGTCTCTTGCGCATCTTCAAAGTGATGCAAGACGAGCATGGCTACGAGTTGGTGTTGCTGGAAGGCTATCGCAGCCCACAGCGTCAGGCCCAACTGGCGGCCCAGGGCACCCATGTGACCATGGCCGGCGCGTGGCAGAGCTATCACCAGTATGGCGTGGCTGCCGACGTGGCCTTCTGGCGCGACGGGCGCGTGGTGATTTCAGAGAAGGATGACTGGGCCGCTCGGGGCTACGAGCGCCTGGGGCAGGTGGCCGAGGCCCACGGACTGACCTGGGGTGGCCGCTGGCGGATGCGCGACCTCGGCCATGTCGAGTGGCGAACACCCGAAGTCCAGCAGGCCATGCGTGCCGCCCGGCGAGCCCCGCCAGCGCCGGCGTTCGAGGCGGACACAAGCGGTAACACCAACACCCCCTGAGGGGGGGGCGCGCATTGAAGCTCAGCCTTTAGACTGCGCCCCGCGCCGTTGTAAACGGTGACGACAACACAGACACCGCAGGGAGCACGACATGGGCAGGCCTTTCATCGTCCTGGGCGACGCCACGAACCATGGTGGGAAGGTCATCGAGGCCTCAGGGACCACCGACACGCACGGCAAGCGCATCGCCCGTGTGGGCGACAAGGTGACTTGCCCCAAGAAGGGACACGGCGGTACCACCGTGATCGTCAGCGGCGACCCCACCATGGTCATTGACGGCAAGCCTGCCGCCCGCCATGGCGACAAATGCGCCTGCGGCGCCACCTTGCTGTCCGCGCAAGCGGTGTCCACCGCTGGCTGACGCTGGTGATCTGTGAGGCGGCGGCGATGATGCAGGCAGACAAGGCATGAACAGGCTTCTTCGGGCGTCGGGTTTGCTGTTGCTGGTGGGCGCGCTGGTCTGGCTGGCCACCCTGTGGCAGTGGCAGACCAGCGGGCGTGATGTGTCCATGGCCGACATCGTGGTTCAGTTGCTGTTGCTGCCTGTGTTGCTGGTGGCCGCCTTTTTGGTGGCCGCCTGGGCCATCAAGCGTATGCGCCAGCCGCCTGTGGTGGCCAGCAGCAGCCTTGGCACCGCAGCGGCGCCAACGCCATCGACACCGCCGCCCGAGGTGTCCCTGCCTCGGGCCTGGGTGGTGGCCCAGGCGGTCAATGCCCCGGGGGCAGACGACGTGGCCGCGCTGTGGCGCGTCGTGCAGGGAGGCGACGCCATGCCCACACTGGACCCCGAGCTGACCGATGCGCAGGGCTTGCCCATTTTCAGTGGGCGTGGTCAGCAAGACGATTCGATCGCTGAAGCGCTGCAGGCTCCAGACGAAGGGGCATCGACCTGGCCCACGCCGGCCGACGGCCTGCCCTGGTCGGTGGGCGCTCAGCGCGCCTTGTGGCGACTCAAGCCCGTGCTGGCCCAGTTGCTGGAAGTCCTGCATGCCTTGCCACAGGCGGATGATCCAGCCCAGACCACCCCTGGCGGTCGCCCTGAGCTGTTCGAGCCGGCGTCCAACCACCTCTCGGGTGTGGCGCGCGCCGTGACGCCCGCCATGGTGCAAGCGCAGGCTGATCGCGCCCCCGTGCTCACGGTGCGTCTGATCCTGCCGGCTGTCTGGCGAGACGCCGAACGCGACGCCGCCGTGAACTGGGTTCGGGTACAGGCTGCCGAGGTGCTGGACTGGGCGAAAGCCCAACGTGCCCAGGGCATTCGATGGGTGACCGAGACACTGCCAGAGCCCGATCAGCTGTGGGCTGAGTTGAATCAGTTGCTGGTGCAGTGGTCGCGCGAGGCCCGTCCCCAGGCGTGTTTGCTGCTCAGTTGTGACAGCGCGCTCGACCCTGACAGGGTGGCGCAGTGGGAAGCCACCGGCACCTTGTTCACGGCCCAGCACCAGCGGGGCCGGGTGCCCGGAGAGGCCGCCGCTGGCGCGCTGCTGGTGCATCACGCCTGGCCAGGTCTGGACGGGCCGCACCAAGACCACAAGCCGGTGTGCTTGCTGGCGCCCTTGCAGGCCCGACGCGACAAATCGGCCGACGCCGTGGGCCGCGTTGGCCACCAACACCTGTTGGCCCTGCTGCAGGCCACGCAGCGCCTGGCCATGCCTTCGGGCTGGACGGAAGAACTGCTGCTGATCACGGATGCAGACCACCGGGCCAGCCGGGTTGCTGAGCTCTACGAGGCCTTGCAGGAAGCCGCCCCCGCGCTGGACCCGGACACCCAGGTCATGCGCCTGGGCTCCGTGTGCGGGGACCTGGGGCAGGCGCGTCCCGTTGTGATGCTGGCCTTGACGGCCGCCAGCCTTGGCCAAGAACCTTCGTGGACGACGGCACTGGCCGTGCTGCTTCATGACGCCCGTGACCGGGCGGTTTTGCCCCTTGTTCGCTCGTGGCCACCCGTCGCGGCGCCCGAACCATCTCCGGCGGAGGCTGCAGCCGACGCCGTGCCCGCTTGAACTGCAGGATTTGTTCATGCAACGTTTCTGGTCATTTCTTCTGGATCCACGGGCACTGACCGTGATTGGCGTGTTGGCCCTGGCCGCCTTGCTGCTGCTGAGCGCCGATGCCTTGCGCATGGGCCTGTATGGCGCCGCAGCGCTGCTGCTTGGCGTGATGGTGGTCTGGCTGTTTGTGTGGCTGGTGCGCCGCTGGCGGGCCCGTCGTGCGGCCCGCGCGCTGGAGCAGGCGCTGGACGCCCAGGCCAGCGACGCCGTCAAGGCGGCCGAGCACCGAGGCTCCGGCGCCGAAGTGGCGGCCTTGCGCGAGCGCATGGCCGAGGCGGTCAAGCGCATCAAAACCTCGCGCCTGGGTGAGCTGTCGGGTTCGGCGGCACTGTATGAGCTGCCCTGGTACGCCATCATCGGCAACCCGGCCGCAGGCAAGAGTTCGGCCATTGTCAAATCCGGGCTGAAGTTCCCTTTTGCGGAAAACACCGACCACGTCATCCAGGGCATTGGCGGCACACGCCATTGCGACTGGTACTTCACCAGCGAGGGCATCGTCCTGGACACGGCGGGCCGCTACGCCGTGCATGAAGAAGATCGTGACGAGTGGCTGGGTTTTCTCTCGCTGCTCAAGAAATACCGCGCCAAGGCCCCGCTCAACGGCGTGATCATCGCCGTGAGCGTGGCGGAGCTGGCCAACCACAAGGCTGATTTCGGCATTGAACTGGCCCGCAAGCTGCGCCTGCGCGTTCAGGAGCTCACCGAGCGCCTGGAGGTGTTCGTGCCGGTGTACGTGATGTTCACCAAAGCCGACCTCATCGCCGGTTTTGTGGACTTCTTTGAGGACCGTGAGCGATCAGAGCGTGACAAGGTCTGGGGCGCCACCTTGCCTTACCAGGTGCAGGGAAGGATCGATGCGGCCGAGGCCTTCGACCACCACTTCGAGGTGTTGTATCAGGGGCTCAAGGAGGCCTCCGTGGCCCGCATGTCGATGCACCGGGGTGAGCAGTTGCCCCCAGGGGTGTTGACCTTTCCGCTGGAGTTCGCTGCGCTCAAGCCCGCCCTGCGCACCTTCATCCATACGCTGTTCGAAGACAACCCCTATCAGTTTCAGCCTGTGTTCCGGGGCTTTTACTTCACCAGTGCCGTTCAGGAAGGGCAGTCCACCAGCCGCGCCAGTCAACGCGTGGCCGAGCAATTCGGCCTGCAGTTGCAGCCAGGCACCGCCGCAGCGGTGTATTCGCAAAGCGGGTTCTTTGTCAAAGAGCTGTTTTCGCGCGTGATCTTTGCCGACCGGCGTCTGGTGCAGCAGTACACCAGCCGCCACAAGCTGCGTTTGCGTTATGCCAGCTTCCTTGGTGGCGTGCTCTTGTTGGGGGCGCTGCTGGCGGGCTGGACGTGGTCCTACATGGGCAACCGGCAGTTGGTGGCCAATGTCGAGGCCGACCTGGTCAAAGCACAGCAGGTACAGACCCAGCGGGTCGATCTGCAATCCCGGCTGGAGGCGCTGGCGATCTTGCAAGATCGCCTGGAGCAGATGCAGCGTTACCGCGACACGCACCCCTGGTCCATCGGGCTGGGCCTCTACCAGGGCGACGCGATCGAAGACCGTCTGCGCGAGGAGTACTTTCACGGTCTGCGTGTGGTGCTGCTGCAGCCGGCAGCCCAGGCGATGGAGGCCTACCTGGCCGACGTCAATGCCCGGGCTGATGAGCTCAAGCCCTTGCAGCGTGGCCCCGATGGCACGCTCCTGGTGGAAGAAGAGTCCGCCCCCATGGCCATGTTGACTGCAGCGCCGCCAGCCGCCGGGCGGTCCCCGTATGCGCGCGCGTCCGCCGCCGATGTGACCGAAGCCTACAACGCACTGAAGGCTTACCTCATGCTGGGCGATCGAAGCCGCCTGGAGAGTGCCCACATGAGCGATCAGCTCACGAGGTTCTGGCGTGGCTGGCTCGAGGACAACCGCGGCAGCATGACCCGTCAGCAGATGATCCGACACGCCGAGAGCATCTTGTCGTTTGCGCTGGCGCAGGTCCATGCCCCCGAGTTTCCTCAGCTCGATCTCAACCTGGGGCTGCTGGACCAGACCCGAGACACCCTGCGGCGGGTCGTCAAGGGCATGCCGGCGCGCGAGCGCGTCTACGGTGAAATCAAGGCCAGGGCGGCCACCCGCTTCGCGCCGGTCACCGTGGCCCGGCTGGTTCAGGATGCCGACCGGCAACTGGTCAGTGGCAGCCATGCGGTCTCAGGGGTGTTCACGCGCGAGGCCTGGGAAGGCTATGTACAGGAGGCCATCAAGGAGGCCGCCAACAAAGAGCTGCAGTCGTCCGACTGGGTGCTCAAGACGGCCGTGGCCGACGACCTGACCCTCGAAGGCAGCCCGGAGCAGATCGAGAAAGTGCTGACCCGCATGTACAAGACTGAGTACGTGAAAGAGTGGCAGCGATTCATGCAGGGCATCACGGTGCAGGAATTCGGAGGCTTTGAACAGGCCGTGCTCAGCATGAATCGCCTGGGCGATCGCCGTCATTCGCCCGTGGGCGTGCTGTTGCAGACCCTGTATGACCAGACCTCCTGGGACAATCCCAGCCTGCTCAATGACCGCCTGGCCAGTGGCCAGACGCGTTTTTTGAGCTGGTTCAAACAGCGCATCATGAGCACCACGCCCAGCCGGGCCAATGTGGACGTGAACTTGCAGACCGACCAGCTCAAGGCCATTCCCATGGGCCCGATCGGGCAGGAGTTCAGCGCGCTGACCAAGGTGGTCATGGCGCGCGAAGGTGGTGAGCCCATGCTGAGCCGCTACCTGGCCGCACTGGCCAAGGTGCGCACGCGCTTCAACCAGATGAAAGCCCAGGGTGACCCTGGACCCGGGGCCCGCCAGTTGATGGCGCAAACGCTGGCCGGCCAGGGTGAGCTGGCCGAAGCCCTGCAGTTGGTCGATGAGCAGATGCTGGTGGGCATGAGCGAGTCTGCTCGCGCGGCCTTGCGGCCCATCCTGGTGCGGCCATTGATGCAGGCCTTTGCGGTGGTGGTGGCACCCGCCGAGCAAGAGCTCAACCGTGTCTGGACGGCGCAGGTGTATGAGCCCTTTCAACGCACCCTGGCCAACAAGTACCCCTTCGATCCCCAGTCGCGCATGGAGGCCAGCCCACAGGAGGTCGCGCAGATCTTTGGCAGCAGCGGCGCGGTCGCCCAGTATGTTGACAAGACGCTGACCGAGTTGGTGCTGCGCCGTGGCGATGTGCTGACACCGCGCGCCTGGGCCGACATCGGTGTGCGTTTGCAGCCCGCCTTTGTGCAGGGGGTGGCGGGTTGGTTGGCCCCGCTCAATGGGCAAGGCGCAGCCAACCAGGCTGGGGCGGGTGCCGCACCGCCCGCCGAGGCGCAAACGGTGTTCCAGATCCTGCCCCTGGCCGCCCCCGGCCTGACCGAGTATTCGGTCGAGGTGGACGGCCAGGTCATGCGTTACCGCCAGGGGGCCGCCAGCTGGACCCACTATGTGTGGCCAGGCCCCGGCACACCAGGCGCCCGTGTGTCGGCCGTCACCTACGAGGGCCGCACCATCGACCTGTTCAATGAGCCGGGCCGCTTTGGCCTGGAAAAAATGGTGAACGCTGCCCAGCGACGCAAGCTCGATGATGGCGTGTTTGAGCTGGCATGGGGCCAGGGTGAGCCGGTCGTGAAAGTGCGCCTGCGCATCATCTCCAATGTCAGCACGCAGGGGGCGTCAGCACCTGCTGCCAGCACTGGTGCCCATGCGAGGTCAGGCCCCACGGGCGCCTTGCCCGCCCAGGTGGCCGGACTGGACGTCAACGGAGGTCAACCATGAGCGTGGCGGCCACTGGGCTTCAAGGCGAACTGCTGTACTTTGGCAAGGTGCCCGCCCGGGGCGACTTCATCCGAAGCGTGCAGCATCCGGCGTTTGTGGATCAACTGGACCGATGGCAGTCGCAGCTGATGGACCGCCTGTCCACCGATCCCCGCTGGAAGCTGATCTACGACCAGGCCCCTGGCCTGGTGTTTGCGGTGTTGGGCACGGGCAGCCGCACGGCCCTGGCGGGGCATTGGCTGCCCAGCGTCGACTCGTCCGGGCGCCGCTTTCCATTCGTCGCGGCGGGCACGTTCGAGCTGCCGACCTCCAGCGCTCTTTGGCCTGCGGTGCCCATGGCCCTCGACCGCCTGTGGTTGCGCGTAGAGCAGGTGGCCCGCGTGGCCCATGCGGCCACCGCACTGGAGCACGCGCAGGCCAGCCTCAACGCCCCGCTGCCATGCGCGGTGGATGTGGACGCTGCCATGTCTGCGCTGGCCGATTTTCTGGACAGCCACACGCTGGCCAGCCTGGAGCAAATGCTGCATGCCGTGGGGTGCGAGTGGTCGGTGCGCCAGTCCATGCTCGCCCTGGGTCTGTTGCTGACACCGGCCATGGCCCAAGGGGCGGGCCGCCTCACCAAGGTCTTGCGTCTTCCGTTGCCGGCAGAGCCAGCCGTGCGCACGGCGGTGGCTGCCTGGTGGCTCAGCCTGGTCCATGGATTTTTTGACCGGCATGCCTTGGAGCTGGGTGTGTTCATCGTGCCGCGTGAGCGCGGCGCGGAGCTGTTGCTGGGCTTCCAGGGCGCTTCGGCCGTTGGCCTGCTGGCCGCCATCGATGCCCAGGCCAAGGCCACACACACGGTCAGCCTGGATCAATCGGAGTGGGTGGAATCCGACGTCGCACAGGATGCCGGCTTGCGCAAGCTGTCGAACTACCTGCGTGATCCGGGGCTGTCCTTGGGGCAGGCCTTGGCCATCTACCGTGAAGTCTTTCTGGGGGTTTGACATGTCTGCATGGGGAAGCTGCTTTCGACAGAGGGCTGCATGGCGGTGGCCGGTGGCGTGTCTGGGTGCCATGCTCTTGTCATGTGCGCCATGGCCGTCCTGGGCACAGTCGCCCGAGGCCGCCACCGTGGTGGGCGCCGGGCAGGTGGTGGCGTCAGGTACCGTGCCGGACGAAGCCACCCGTGTGGCCATCCTGACGCGCCTGCGCGAGGTCTATGGCAGCGACCGTGTGGTGGATCAACTGGCGCTGGGGCCTGTGGTCGCACCGCCTCAGTGGAGCCAGTATGTGCACCGGTTGTTGGGCCCGCAGCTCAAGCAGGTTCGGCATGGTCAACTGGTGGTGCAGGGCCAGACCGTCGAGCTCAAGGGCGAAGTGCCCAACGAGCTGGTTCGCCAGGAGGTGGTCAGTCAGCTGGCCACGTCGCTCAACCCGACCTACACCGTGCGCAATGGGCTGCGCGTGGCCGTTCGCGAACAAGAGGTCGTGGACAAGACCCTGGCCAATCGCATCATCGAGTTCGAGCCCGGCAGCGCGGTCTTGCGTCCGGAAGGTGCCTTGATCCTGGACGAACTGGCCAAGGCTTTGCTGACGCTCGGCGAGCGCCGCGTGGAGGTCATCGGGCACACCGATGCCCAGGGTTCGCGTGCGTCCAATGTGGCGTTGTCGCTGGCGCGCGCTCAGGCCGTGAAGTCCTATCTGGTGGGACGTGGCCTGGACAACGAGCGCATTGCCACCTCGGGGATGGGGCCCGATCAGCCGGTGGCCGACAACCTCACCGAGCAGGGGCGAGCCCGCAACCGCCGCATCGAGTTCCGTGTGGGCTCGTGAGCGCTGGCCTCACTGCCCTGGCTCGTCGGCTGGCCGTGTCAGCCCCAGCAGCTCTTCCAGGTGCGACAAGGACCCCTGGTCCTTGACCACCTGGCGCAACCACTCGTGCAGGGGCATGTCTCCCCAGCGCACCGCCTTGTCGGCCAGGTAGGTCACGGGGCTGTGTGGTTCGGTGCGACGAAAGTAGGCCGCGACCTCGCGCAGCTGCTGCAGCGCTTGCTGGCGTGACTGCAGGGGCCCGCTGGCCCGACCGACGGGCGCCGTTGGTGTTTCGCCCTGGTCGGTGTGTGCAGGCAAGGCCTCGCGGCCATGGTCATCCTGTGCGGCCTCTGATGCCATCCCCGCCTCACGCATCAGTCGATGCAGCTCGTGGTGGGCTTGTGCGAGGGCCTCCTTGGCCGCCACGAAGCTGGGGCCGTCGTCTCCCACCTTGGCATCGATCCAGCTTTGCAGGGCCCGCACACTGGCCTGGAGGTCGGACAGCAGCGTCAGTTGCTGCTGCAGGTGGTGCACTGGCGTGTCTTTGAGCGCCCGCATGAACACCTCAGGGGTCAGGGCCCCGGTGTTCGTGCCTTGCACAGTGTCTTGCCCCTGGGGGGGCTGTTGTTGCAGGTGCCGGGCCTCTTGAAGCGAGCGCAGGCTGTACGTGGCGTGGTGTGGGCCGCGCCCTTGCGTGACGGGCAGGCTGGTGGCCAGGGACACGGTTTTCTGAAGCAGCCACCGCAGATTGCCGACGCGTTGCTCGGGGTCTCCGTCGTCCAGCGCGGGGTGCAGGTTGTCCCAGTAGCGTTCACACAGGCCATGACACAGGCGCATGCCGCGCAACAGACCGGCATAGCCATCTTGCACGGCCCAGGCTTCAGTCAGCCACATGGCCAATCGCAGGTCTTTGGAGCGTTCTCTGAGCAGTTGCTCACACAGGCGCGCCACACCGCCCCAATCGGCCACCTTCAAAGGGGTCACCCACTCGCCTTGGTCCAGCGTGGGGTCGTCTTCTCGCCGCAACTCGGCGATGTGGTCAAACTCGTGAGAAAACGACAGGTCTTCGCCGCACGGGTTGGACCCGTCGACGGCGGCAAACAAAGTGTCCAAATCCATCTCTATCCCTGAGGCTGTCAGCGCAGCCAAATGTCATGGTCGGGCGCGGTGCCCGACGGTCGAGATCTTCCCACAGGGTGCCGTGCTGGATTCTCTGGTCGGCCATCAATCTGTAACACGGTGTGCACAGCACACATTAACTGAGAGTGATTCGCAATAACTATTTTGATGCTAAGATGCGCTCGCCATGAACACCCTGTCGATGCCCTCGTTTTCTCCCGGTCTGGGGCCTGTGTCGGATCTGTCCGCCCCTCAGCGCGTGGCATTGGCCGCGGGGGTGGTTGTGCTGCACCTGGCTGCCGCCTGGGGCATCTGGTTTCATGCAGACACGGTGACGATGCCAGCAGGGGCGCCGCCCATCACGGTGGCCCTGATCAGTGACGAGCCCACGCCACCGGCGGCGCCATCGGTCACGCCAGAGCCTGTGCCTGTGCCGCCGGCGCCTCGACCCACGCCCGTGCCACCGGCTCGACCAGCGCCTGCGCCCGTGGCCGTTGCGGCCAAAACCCCACAGGATGCCACCGTGGCAGCGCCAGCACCTGCCCCCGTCAAGCCGATACAGGACACACCGGCGCAGGACGCACCGGCCAGCACGTCTGCCCCGCCGGGGCCCGTGACGGCGGCTGCCGCGCCTGCATCGGGGCCCAGCACGCTGGCGCCCGTGGCCCCGCCGGCGCCCAAGGTGCTGCCGTCGTCAGCGGTGCGGTACCTGGTGCCGCCGTCCTTGGTGTACCCCCGCATTTCCCGCGAACTGGGTGAGTCTGGTGTGGTGCGTCTGAAGGTGTTGGTTGACGAGCAAGGGCGCACCAAAGACGTTTTGGTGTTGCAGTCTTCAGGCTTCAGCCGACTGGATCAACAAGCCGTGCAGGCCATGCGCCAGGCTCGATTTCAACCGCATCTGGAGGACGGGGTGCCGCGCGCCGTGTGGGTGGTGGCGCCCCTGACATTTCAACTGGAAGACCAATGAGCAATTCAATCAACACCACGCCCCTGACCGAAACCGTCGAGGTGTCCTCGGCGCCAGCGCCAGAGATGGGGTTTGCCCACTTCATCGCGCAGTCTGACGCCGTGGGCAAAGGCCTGTTCATCATCCTGGTGCTGATGTCGCTGGTGTCGTGGTCGCTCATCGTGATCAAGGGGGTGGCCCTGATGCGACGACAAAAGCGGAGCAAGGCGTTCCTGAACTTTTTCTGGAACGCCACCTCGCTGGAGGCCGTTCAACACGAAATTGCCACGCACGGGGCCAGCGAACCGTTTGCCCACCTCACGGCCCATGCCATGCACGCCCAGGCGCACCATGCGCGTTATGGCGCGGCCAAGCTGGAAGAAGCCGGCAGCGCGCAAGAATTCCTGACCCGCACCATCAAGAAGGTGCTGGATGAAGAAACCATGCGCATGGAAAGCGGCCTGGCCGTGTTGGCCACCATCGGTGCCACAGCGCCCTTTGTGGGGCTGTTCGGCACGGTGTGGGGCGTCTATCACGCCCTGATTGCGATCGGGATGACGGGTGCTGGCACGCTGGACAAGGTGGCGGGCCCGGTGGGTGAGGCCCTGATCATGACCGGGGTGGGCTTGGCGGTGGCCATTCCCGCCGTGATGGCCTACAACTGGCTGACGCGCAGCAACCGCGTCTGGGGTGCTCGGCTGGATGCCTTCGCGTTCGAGTTGTTCGCCTTCCTGTCGACGGGCCAGACCCTGAAGACCTCTTCAGGGGGCGATGGTGGTGGCAACGTGCGCAGCCTCAAGGCTGGCGCCACGTCTTGAGGTAACGGTCATGGCCTTCGCAAGTTTTGACGACAAACGGGGCAGCGCGCCCCTGGCCGAGATCAACATGGTGCCGCTCATTGATGTGATGCTGGTGCTGTTGGTGATCTTCATCGTGACGGCGCCCTTGCTCAGCCATTCCGTCAAGCTGGATCTGCCCAAAGCCAGCGCGCAGGTGATGTCGGCCCAGAGCGAGAAGGTGGACTTGTCGATCGATGCCAACGGCGTGCGTTACTGGAACGGTCAGGCCCTGAGTCGTGAGGCGCTGGTGGCCCGGTTGGCGCTGGAGGGTGCCAAGCCCACCCCGCCCGAGCTGCACCTGCGGGCCGATCAGGCGGTGCCGTACCGCGCCGTGGCCGAGACCCTGGCAGATGCGTCCAAGGCGGGCGTCTCCAAGATCAGCTTTGTGACCGATCCGGGGCCGGTGGTGGCCCCCTCTGCGGCGGCCTCTCGCTGAGGCTGCAGGGCGCTGAATCCGTTGATGCTCGGTCGTTGCCGTCGCATCTTTGCCCTTACCATGCGGTGCCATGAACAGCGCCGCCTCCATCCCTTCCATCCCTCCTCAGGCCCTGGCGGGCCTGAAGGTGCTTGAACTGGGCCAGTTGATTGCGGGCCCGTTTGCGGGCAAGACCCTGGCCGATTTCGGGGCCGAGGTCATCAAGATCGAGCCCCCGGCCACCGAGGCTGCGGCTGGTGGCGACCCGTTGCGCCAGTGGCGCATGCTGCACGAAGGCACCAGCGTGTGGTGGCAGGTGCAAAGCCGCAACAAGAAGAGCGTGGTGCTGGACCTGCGCACGCCCGAAGGGCGCGAGCTGGCCGCACGCCTCATCGACGAGGCCGACGTGCTGATCGAGAACTTCAAGCCCGGCACCATGGAAAAGTGGGGCATGGGCTACGAGCAGCTCAGCGCGCGCAACCCTGGCCTCATCATGCTGCGCATCAGCGGCTATGGCCAAAGCGGCCCCTACAAAGACCGCCCGGGCTTCGCCGTGGTGGCCGAGGCCATGGGGGGCATGCGTTACCTCAATGGCGAACCCGGTCGGGCGCCCGTGCGTGCGGGCGTCAGCCTGGGCGACACCTTGGCCGCCTTGCATGGCGTGATCGGGGTGCTGCTGGCCCTGCAGGCCCGCCACGCCAGCGTCAGCGCCGAGGCGCCCAAAGGCCGTGGCCAGGTGGTGGACGTGGCCTTGTACGAGGCCGTGTTCAACTGCATGGAAAGCCTGCTGCCCGAGTACAGCGCCTTCGGGGCGGTGCGCCAGCCGGCGGGCTCGGCGCTGCCAGGCATCGCGCCCAGCAACGCCTACCCCTGTGCTGATGGCATGGTGGTGATTGGCGGCAATGGCGACTCCATCTTCAAGCGGCTGATGATCGCCATCGGGCGAGACGACCTGGCCACCGATGCCGAGCTGGCGTCCAACCCGGGGCGCGTCCGGCGGGTGGCAGAGATCGATGCGGCCATCGGGGCGTGGACGTCTCGGCGCGCGGTGGCCCAGGTGCTGGAGGTGTTGAACGCCGCCAGCGTGCCGGTGGGCCGCATCTACACCGCCGAAGACATCGCGCACGACCCGCACTACCGTGCCCGCGACATGATCCTGCCCGTCACCACGCCTGAGGGCCTCACCGTCGAGGTGCCGGGCATCGTGCCCAAGCTGTCGGCCACGCCCGGGGCCATCACGCGGCGCGCGCCCGTGCTGGGCGAGGACACGGACGAGGTTTTGGGGCGCTTGCGCCCCGAGCGTTGAGGAGCTGGCGTGTCAGCCTCGCAATTTGGCCTGCTGCGTCAGCGGCGCTTTGCCCCCTTCTTTGCCACCCAGTTCCTGGGCGCGGCCAATGACAACCTGTTCAAGTTCGCCTTGACGGTGCTGGTGACCTACCAGTTGCAGCTGGATTGGCTGCCACCGGCCATGGCCGGGCTGGTGATCGGGGCCTTGTTCATCCTGCCCTTTGTGCTGATGTCGGCCACGGCCGGCCAATGGGCCGACAAGTACGACAAGGGCACCATCATGCGGCAGACCAAGCTGCTGGAGGTGGTGATCATGCTGGTGGCCGCCTGGGGGCTGTTGACCCAGCAGGTGCCGGTGCTCTTGCTGTGCATCTTCATGATGGGCCTGCAGTCCACGCTGTTCGGCCCGGTGAAGTACGCCTACCTGCCGCAGCACCTGAACGAGCGCGAGCTGACCGGCGGCAATGGCATGGTCGAGATGGGCACCTTCGTGGCCATCTTGCTGGGCAATGTGGCCGGTGGCCTGTTGATGGGCCTGGGCGCTGAGGGACGCCACTGGGTGGCTGGGGCCTGTGTGCTGCTGGCCTTGGTGGGGTGGTGGACGGCGCGGCGCATTCCGGCTTCGCCCTCGTCCGACCCCGACCTGGTGCTGAACTGGAACCCTTTCACCGAGACCTGGCGTAACCTGAAGCTGGCCTACCAGTACCCCAGCGTGTTCCGGTCGCTGCTGGGCATCTCGTGGATGTGGTTCTTCGGGGCGGTGTTCCTGTCGCAGTTCCCGGCCTTTGCCCGCGAGGTGCTGGGCGGCAGTGAGCAGGTGGCGTCGCTGCTGCTGGTGGTGTTCTCGGTGGGCGTGGCCGTGGGCTCGCTGTTGTGCGAACGCTTTTCGCACCGCCATGTCGAGATCGGTCTGGTGCCGCTGGGCGCGCTGGGCATGACGATCTTCGCCTTCGATCTGTACCTGGCCTCCAAAGGTTTGCACCACGATGGCGGCCCGCTGCTCAGTGTGGGCGAGTTCATGGACAGCCCCACCCACTGGCGCGTGATGATCGACCTGGCCCTGCTGGCCTTCAGCGCGGGTATCTACAGCGTGCCCATGTACGCGCTCATCCAGCTGCGCTCGCAGCCCAGCCACCGGGCGCGCATCATCGCGGCCAACAACATCCTCAATGCGCTGTTCATGGTGGTCAGCAGCCTGCTGGCGGGCGCCTTGCTGGCCGCAGGCCTGAGCGTGCCCGAGGTGTTTGGCGTGACGGCGCTGCTCAACATCCTGGTGGTGGGCTATGTGTTCTGGCTGATGCCCGAGTACATCGTGCGCCTGGTGATGCTGTTGCTGACCCGCATCGTGTACCGCTTGCGCCTGCGCGGCGAGATGAACATCCCGACCGATGGCGCGGCCATCCTGGTGGCCAACCATGTGAGCTTTGTGGACGCCATCATCCTGGGGGTGTGCAGCCCCCGCCCGATGGTGTTCATCATGGACCACCGCATCTTCAAGACGCCCGGCATGGGCTGGTTCTTCAAGCTGGTCAAAGCCATTCCCATCGCGCCGCAGAAGGAAGACCCGCAAGCCTACGAGGCGGCGTTCCAGCGTGCGCGTGCCGTGCTCGCTGAGGGCGAACTGCTGTGCCTGTTCCCTGAGGGCGCCATCACCCGCGACGGCCATCTGCAGCCGTTCAAAGCCGGGATCATGAAGATCCTGGAGACGAACCCGGTGCCGGTGATCCCGGCCGCGCTGCACAACCTGTGGGGCTCCACCTTTTCTCGCGTGGAAGGCGCGGCCCTGTCCAGGCCCCTCAGGCGAGGGGTCTTCAACCCGGTGGGCCTGGTGGTGGGGGAACCTATCGCCCCTGAGGCGGTCAGCCCCGAGGGCTTGCAACAGCGTGTGCAGGCCTTGCTGAACGAGCCCATGCCGCGATGACCACAGATCGCGTGTCCTCGGATGTCATGCGGTGGCGGCACAATGGGCCGCCAAGCTCTTCGTTGTCACTACCTGCGCCGTGGCGCGCTGTTCAATAAATGGGAAACCTGCTGACCCCGGCCGCTTTGGCCCGCATCGTGCCCTTCGTGCTGTTCATGGTCTTGCTGGCCGCGCGCGGCAACTGGCCTGAGGGCTGGACCTTCTTTGACGCGCGCTGGCTGTACGCGCTGGCGGTGGTGGTGGTGTCCGGCAGCCTGTTGTGGTTCTGGAAGCAGTACAGCGAGCTGCGCCAGGGCCTGAGCCTCAAGCACGCGGTGCTGTCGGTGGCGGTGGGCCTGGTGGTCTACCAGATCTGGATCATGACCACCGAGCCCTGGATGATGCTGGGCGAGCCCACGGCCGGCTTTGTGCCCGTGGACGAGAACGGCGAGCTGATCTGGTCGCTGGTCATCTTCCGTTGGGTGGGCGCGGCGCTGATGGTGCCCATCATGGAAGAGCTGTTCTGGCGCAGCTACCTGATGCGCTGGATCGACAAACCCGAGTTCGAGCAGGTGGACCCGGGCAGCGTCACGCTCAAGGCCATGGCGCTGTCCACCGTGGTGTTCACGCTGGCTCACACGCAGTGGCTGGGGGCGGTGATCGCCGGTCTGGCCTACGCCTGGCTGTACCGCCACACCCGCAGCCTGTGGGCGCCCATCATCGCCCATGTGGTCACCAACGGGGTGCTGGGGGTGTGGGTGGTGCTCAACGGCAACTGGACCTTCTGGTAATTCTGGTAAGTCGCCGAGCACTCAGACGCCGTGCGCCCGGTCGGCGGCGAACTGCCGCTGAAACTCCGCAAAGCGGCCTTCATCCAGCGCCTCGCGCACTTCCTTCATCAGGTTCAGGTAGTAGTGCAGGTTGTGGATGGTGGTGAGCATCGGGCCCAGCATCTCGCCGCAGCGGTCCAGGTGGTGCAGGTAGGCGCGGCTGAAGTTCTGGCACGTGTAGCAGCTGCAGGTTTCGTCGATCGGGCGCTCGTCGGCCTTGTTGCGGCTGTTGCGCAGGCGCAGGTCGCCAAAGCGGGTGAACAGGTGGCCGTTGCGCGCATTGCGCGTGGGCATCACGCAGTCGAACATGTCCACCCCGGCGGCCACGCCCGCCACCAGGTCTTCCGGCGTGCCCACGCCCATCAGGTAGCGTGGTTTGTGGGCCGGCAGCTTCGGGCTGATGTGGTTCATCACCCGCATCATCTCGTCCTTGGGCTCGCCCACGCTCACGCCGCCAATGGCGTAGCCCGGCAGGTTCATGTCGGCCAGCGCGGCCAGTGATTCTTCGCGCAGGTGCTCGAACATGCCGCCTTGCACGATGCCGAACAGCGCGTTGGGGTTCTGTAGCTTGTCGAACTCGGTCTGGCAGCGCTTGGCCCAGCGCAGGCTGAGCTCCATCGAGGCGCGGGCTTCCTTCTCGGTGGTGATGTGGCCCAGCGACTTGTCACCCTTCCAGTAGGGTGTGCACTCGTCGAACTGCATGACGATGTCCGAGTTCAGGATGGTCTGGATCTGCATGCTGATCTCGGGCGTGAGGAACAGCTTGTCGCCGTTGACCGGCGAGGCGAAGCGCACGCCTTCTTCCGAGATCTTGCGCATCTCGCCCAGCGACCAGACCTGGAAGCCGCCCGAGTCGGTCAGGATGGGTTTGTGCCAGCTCTCGAATTGATGCAGGCCGCCGAACTGCTTCATGATGTCCAGCCCCGGGCGCATCCAGAGGTGGAAGGTGTTGCCCAGGATGATCTGGGCCCCCATCTCTTCCAGCGAGCGTGGCATCACACCCTTGACGGTGCCGTAGGTGCCCACGGGCATGAAGATCGGGGTCTCGACCACGCCGTGGTTGAGGGTGAGGCGGCCACGGCGGGCCTGGCCTTCGGTTTTGAGCAGTTCGAATTGGAGCATGGTCGGTACGTCAGGCTGCCCGGGCCGCCGGAGCCGGCTCCGGTGGGGTGTGCAGCAGTTGTTCCAGCAGGCGTTCGCTGCGGAAGGGTTTGGGAATCACCGTCAGGCCTGAAGCCCCCAGGCGTTGCAGCTCGGACGGGTCGGTGTCGCCAGAGATGATCAGCGATTGGAGCCGAGGGCGTTTGGGCCTCAATTGCTGGCTCAGCAACTGCACCAGCTGCACGCCGCTCATGCCGGGCAGACGGTAGTCGGTCAGCACGGTGTCGGGCAGGCTGTCCGGCGCGTGCATCATGATCTGAGGCAGGTCGTCGATGAGGGTTTCGGCGTCTTCCCAGGTGCGCACCTGGGCGCCCCAGCTGCGCAGCATTTCTTGCAGGGCGCGCCGCAACAACACATCGTCCTCCACCAGCCACACGGTGCGCGATTTCAGTGGTTCAACCAGTTGCACCTCTTCGGTGTGTGACAGCGGCTGGTTGTCGTGCAGGGGCAGCTCGATGGCGAAACACGAGCCCTTGCCTGCGCGTGAACGCACCTCGATGCGCTCGCCCATGATCGAGGCCATGCGCCGCACGATGGCCAAGCCCAGACCGATGCCTTTGCTGCGGTCGCGAGCGGCGTTGCCCACCTGGTAGAACTCCTCGAAGATGCGTTCGCGTTGGTCATCAGGGATGCCAATGCCGGTGTCCCAGACCTCGATGCGCAGCCGGTTGCGGCCCCGGCGTCGTGCGGCCACCAGCACACCGCCACGCTGGGTGTAGCGCAGCGCGTTGGAGACCAGGTTGCGCAGGACGCTGTGCAGCAGCATCGGGTCGGTGTGCAGCACCGGGTATTCGCCCGCCGGCCCCCGGGGCAGCCGGAACCGCAGGTTCAGCCCCTTGGCCTGGGCGGCGCTTTGTTCGTGCACCTTCACCGCCTGGAACACGTCATGCAGGTTCACGGCCTGGAACTCGGGTTTGACGGCACCTGCGTCCAGCCTGGAGATGTCCAGCAGGCCCACCAGCAGCGATTCCATGGACGCCACGGCTTCGTCCAGCAGGTTGATGAGGTCTTTGGCCTCTGCTGGCTTGTTCTGTTGACGCAGCAGGCTGACCAGCAGCCCGATGGCGGCCGTGGGTTGGCGCAGGTCGTGGCTGGCCGCCGCCAGGAACCTTGTCTTGCTCTGGTTGGCGGTTTCCAGCGCCCGGGTGCGGTCGGCCACCCGTTCTTCCAGGATCAGGTTCATGCGCTCGGCCATGTTCATGGCTTCAACGAACTTGCCCATCAGCGTCAGCGCAAAGCCCAGGAAGATCACCGGGGCCATGTAGGGCGTCCAGTACAGGTCGGTGACGGGCAGCAGCGGTGTGAGAAACAGGTAATCGTGCGCCACGCTGACCATGGTGCCCACCGGCCCCAGGGTCATGGCCGAGGCTTCGATCCAGTGCTTGCGCCATGCGGCATGCACCACGCGCACCACAATCAGCACACCACAGCCCATCATCAGCGGGTAGGCGACGAGGCGCAGCATGTCCAGGTACGGGGTGCCCATGGCCAGCAGCGCCAGGATGGGAAACCCGAAACCGATGAAGCGCAAGGGCCATCGCCAGCGCTCCACATGCATGCCGGCGTAGATCATGCCGAACAGCGAGAGGTAATAAGTGCCCACCGCCTGGCTGGCAAAGAACATCCAGTCCACCACGGGCGCCGGCCAGGTGATGGTCTCGACAAAGTAGAAGGCGTTGCGGCCGCACATGACCACCATCAGCCCACCGAAGTAGGCAAAGATGACGTCGTTGGGGCGGGTGCGCCAGGCCAGCAGCAGGAACAAGGCCATGCCGGCCACGCTGAGGTTCAGGATGCGTGGCAGGTCGACCGTCCACGCATACCATTGGTCGTGCGCCAGCCTGGCTTCTGCCAGGGGGCCGACCTGCAACTCGCCGATGCCGGGTTTGCGAAAGGGGTTCATCCGCACATCGATTTCGATGTCGTTCTCGCCGGCCAGCAGCACGTTCACGGGCAGCTCGATCAGGTAGGGCAGGGTGGCCATGCTGGTGATGGCCTCACCCTCCATGTGCCGCGTGCTCATCTGAATGCCATTGACGGTCACGCGGTGGTTGCCCGGCAGGCGCTCGATGCGCAGCCCCCAGGGAATCACGGGCGAGCGTTCCATGTAGAGCTTGGCGCGGTAACACGCCACCGCCGGCACGCTCATGCCCAGCTCTCTCCAGTCGTCGGGCAGCGTGACCACGCGCGCAGGCTGGTGTTCTGAGCAGGCCCCAGGGGCCAGGGTGGCTTGCCGGATGGTGGCAGACGCCGGTGCGGTGGGGCGATCGGCCTGTGCCGGATGCCAAAGCAGCAGCCAGGCCAGCATGGCCAGCAGCAGCAGCCACGCGCCCGCATTGGCGCCACTTTGCAAGGTGGCCTGCAGTTGATGCCAGAAGTTGGGCGGCTCAGTCGGGCTGGCGGCCTGGCGTGGTGTGGTCAAAAGGCGTCCCATTTTTTTCTCGTCGGGTCTGCAGCAGCATGGCATCTCCGTAACTGAAGAAGCGGTACCGCTGTGCAATGGCGTGCCGGTACAGCGCACGGATGTGGTCGTACCCCGCCAGCGCACTGACCAGCATCATCAGCGTGCTCTTGGGCAGGTGGAAGTTCGTGATCAGCAAGTCCACCACCTTGAAGTCGAAGCCCGGGGTGATGAAGATGTCGGTGTCGCGGCTGCCCGTCTGAACGATGTCGGCGGCAGTGGCGTGCAGCGCGGCCGATTCCAGCGCGCGCAAGGTGGTGGTGCCCACCGACACCACGCGTCCGCCGGCGGCTTTGGTTTCGCGGATGGCCGTGGCCGTGGCGGCGGGCACCTCGAACCATTCGCTGTGCATCTTGTGCTCGTGCAGGTTCTCGGTTCGCACGGGCTGAAAGGTGCCCGCGCCCACGTGCAGCGTCACTTCAGCGGTGCGCACCTGGTGCCTGGCCAGGTCCGCCAGCACGCCTTCATCGAAGTGCAGCGCCGCCGTCGGGGCGGCCACCGCGCCGGGCTCTTTGGCAAACACCGTCTGGTAGCGACGGGCATCGTCGGCGTCGTCCGCGTGGGTGATGTAGGGCGGCAGCGGGACATGGCCGTGCAGCTCCAGCAACTCGAATGGGTTGCCGTCCAGTCGCAAGTGAAACAAACCCTGGTCGGGCCCGCAGCGGCCCAATACTTCGGCATCGAAGGCGTCGGCAAACCGCACGCGCGCACCCGGCTTGGGCGACTTGCTGGCCCGCATGTGGGCCCAGACCTCCTGGGTGCCGGGCAGCACCCGCTCGACCAGGGCTTCAACCGCACCGCCGGTGGCTTTGGTGCCGAACAGGCGGGCCTTGATCACCCGGGTGTTGTTGAACACCAGGAGGTCACCAGGCGTCAAAAGAGAGGGCAGCTCACGAAAGATGCGGTCCACCGGCGCCGGATCGCGCCCGTCCAGCAGTCGGGAGGCGCTGCGTTCGGCGGCCGGGTGTTGCGCGATGAGTGCCTCGGGCAACTCGAAGTCGAAGTCGGCCAGGGTGTAGCGGGGGCGCTCGCCAGTGGCGTGGGCGGTGCTGGCGGTGACCGGGGCTGGGTGTGTCATCGTGTTTGAGGGGCGGACGGGCCCCGTGCCAAAAACAAGCCGCCATTGTCGCTCATTGCCAGTGCAGAACCATTGCTTATCTGTTTTGCGCATATGAAAGCGCGAAATCGTCAGTTCGGTATGGCGTGGCCCGTCGATATGCTGCGCAGCCATGTGGATGCCAGAGACTTTTCATGCCCCGGCCGTGGCCTTGGTGCTGTTGGCCCTGTTCGTGTGTTTCGTGCGCGAATGGCTCAAGCCGGACGTGGCCGTGGGGGTGGCCGTGGCCGTTTTGCTGGTGCTGGGCCTGATCAGCCCCAAAGAGGCCACCAGCGTGTTCAGCAACAGCGCGCCCATCACCATCGCCTGCCTGTTCGTGATCAGCGGCGCCTTGTCCAGAACAGGGTGTGTGGACCGCCTGGGCGACTGGCTGGGCACGCTGGCAGGTGCCAGCGAGCGCCGGCTGTTGTGGGCCCTGATGGCGCTGGGGTTGCTCGTGTCGCCCTTTGTGAACAACACACCCATCGTGATGGTGATGATTCCGGCGGTCATTGCCCTGGCCGCACGCCAGCAGGTGGCCCCCTCTCGTCTGTTGATTCCGCTGTCTTACGCCACGATCCTGGGTGGCTTGATCACCATGGTGGGCACGTCCACCAACCTGCTGGTGGACGGCGTGGCCCGCCAACACGGCCTGGCGCCGTTTTCGATGTTCGAGCTCAGCGCGCCAGCCATCGTGCTGGCGCTGGCAGGGGCCGCCTTCATGGCCATGTTTGCGCACCGCCTGCTGCCGTCTCGGGAAACACTGGCCCAGCAGTTCACAGGCAGCGGCGATCGCTTGTTCATGACCGAGCTGTTCGTGCCGCCCGAGTCGGATCTCATCGGCAAGACACTGAAAGAGGCCCGCCTGGCCAACGGCGCCATCCAGGTGTTGAATCTGTGGCGCGGTGAGACCGAGTGGGCTCAGCCTGACCCGGCCACCCGCATCGAGGCCGGTGACCGTCTGGTGGTGCACAGCCGCAGTGGCGACATGATGGCCTTGCGCAGCGTGGGCCTGCGGGTGCAGGCTGGCCACCACGATCTGGAGACGCTGCGTCGGCGGGACGTGGTCATCGTCGAGGCCATCGTGGGGCCAACGTCTCGCTATGTGATGCGTCCGGTGCGTGATCTGGATTTGCTGGCCCGCTATGGTGTGCACATCATTGCGGCCCACCGACGCGATGCCTCGTATGCGCAGATTGGTGACGACTTTCAGCTGCAGGTGGGTGATGTGCTGCTGGTGGAAGGCACGCCCGCGCAGATCAAGCGCTTTTGCGACAACGGCGACCTGCTGGCCATCACCGAGGGGCGCCAGGTCAGCAACCGCCACGCCAAGGCACCCATCGCACTGGCCACCATGATCGGTGTGATGGTGCTGGCGGCCTTCAACGTCATGCCCATCGAAGGGCTGGCGATGGTGGGCGCGGCGGTGGTGCTGGTCACCGGGTGCATCCGGGCCGATGAGGCCTACAAGGCCATCGAGTGGCCCATCCTGGTCATGATCTTTGGCATGCTGGCCATCAGCGTGGCCATGGCCAATTCCGGGCTGGACCGGATGCTGGCCTCGGGGCTGGTGGTTTGGGGAGAGGGGCTGTCGCCCTGGATGATGTTGTCGCTCGTCATCCTGATCACGTCGGTGGCCACCGAATTCATCAGCAACAACGCCATTGCAGTCTTGTTCACCCCGATCGTCATCGGGGTGGCCGAGCACCTGGGGGTGGATCCTCGCCCCTTCGTGGTGGGCGTGATGTTCGCGGCCAGCTGCAGCTTTGCCACGCCCATCGGTTACCAGACCAACACCCTGGTCTACAGTGCAGGCAACTATCGTTTCGGTGATTTTGCCCGCATGGGCGTGCCTCTGAACATCCTGACCTGGCTGCTGGCCAGCGCCCTGATCCCGGTGTTCTGGCCGTTCACGGGCACATGACAGGCACGAGCATGGACCTGCCACTGTTGTACAGCTACCGTCGCTGCCCGTATGCCATGCGTGCCCGCATGGCCTTGCTGCGGGCGGGCCGTTCGGTGCGGGTGCACGAGATCGTCTTGCGCGACAAGCCAGCCGCGATGCTGGCCGCCTCGCCCAAGGCCACGGTGCCGGTGTTGTGCCTGCCCGATGGCGGGGTGATTGAAGAGAGCTGGTTGATCATGGCCTGGGCCGCGTCGCAGCACACCGATCCGGCGGTGCTTCGATGGTGGCAACAGGCTCAGACGAGCGACAACCTGGCCTTGCTGCACACCAACGATGGGCCGTTCAAGGCCCTGCTGGACCGCCACAAGTACCCTGAGCGATTCGGGCTGCACGAGTCCGATCGCACCCAGGTGGTCGCGCAGGCGGTGGCGGTGCTGTTGATGCCACTGCAGCAGCGACTGCAAGCGGCGCCATGGCTGGGAGGCGACGAGCCCTGTGCCACCGACGTGGCGATCTTTCCGTTTGTCAGGCAGTTCGCTGCCGTATCGCCCGGTGTGTTTCAGGCCTTGCCCCTGCCCGCCGTGCAGGCCTGGCTGGCCCACTGGCAGGGCAGCACCTTGTTCGAGGCCTGCATGCACAAGCAAGCACCCAATGAGGTGGTGGTGATGGGGGCCGGCATCCCCTTGGCCTGAGCACGCCGTTGCGCCGACGGCCCTATCATCCCCGGCATCGACACTTTCTTGCCCGCAAGCGGTTCACCGTGGCGCCACCAGCCTCACCGACCTCGGCTCCGGCCAAATCTGCCCCCCAGCGGGCAATGGAAAAGCTCGGCCTGCTGCGCGACATCGACCTGGCGCTGCACCTGCCGCTGCGCTACGAAGATGAAACCCGCCTGACCCCCTTGCGCGACGCGCGCGATGGCGACACCGTGCAGGTGGAAGGCGTGGTGACCGACAACCGGGTGGAGCAGCGCAGCCGCCGCCAGTTGCTGGTGCGCCTGGACGATGGCAGTGGCGAGGTGCTGCTGCGCTTTCTGAACTTTTACGGCTCTCAGCAAAAGAGCTGGGCCCCTGGCGTACGCTTGCGCGTGCGTGGCGAGTTGCGCCACGGCTTTTGGGGGCGCGAGATGGTGCACCCCACGGTGCGCATCGTGCAGGCCGACACGCCCCTGGCCGAGTCACTCACCCCCATCTACCCCACCGGGGCCGGGCTGCCCCAGGCCTATTTGCGCAAAGCCGTGGCCTCGGCCTTGCAGCGCGCCCCGCTGGACGAGGTGCTGCCCGAAGGCGCCATGCCGGCGCACTGGCCCCGCCTCAAGGACGCCCTGAAGGCCCTGCACCACCCGCCGCCCAGTGTGGCCCTGCACGTGCTGGACGACCGCGACCAGCACCCCGCCTGGCAGCGGTTGAAGCTCGAAGAGCTGCTGGCCCAGCAACTCTCGCAATTGCAAGCCCGGGCCGAGCGCGCGCACCTGCGGGCGCCGGCGCTGCAGGCACAACGCGGGGGGCTGGCCGATCGCCTGCTGGGCGTGCTGCCGTTTCAGCTCACGGGCGCCCAGCAGCGCGTGGTGGAAGAGATCGCGCAAGACCTGGCCCAGCCACGCCCCATGCACCGCCTGCTGCAAGGCGATGTGGGCTCGGGCAAGACCGTGGTGGCCGCGCTGGCCGCCGCCGTGGCCATGGACGCCGGCTGGCAGTGCGCCTTGATGGCGCCCACCGAGATCCTGGCCGAGCAGCATTTTCGCAAGCTGGTGGGCTGGCTGGAGCCCCTGGGCATCCGCGTGGCCTGGCTCACGGGCAGCCTGCGGGCCAAGGCCAAGCGCGAGCAGATCGCGGCCGTGGCCTCGGGCGAGGCCCAACTGGTGGTGGGCACCCACGCCGTCATTCAAGACCAGGTGGAGTTTGCCAGGCTGGGCCTGGCCCTGATCGACGAACAGCACCGCTTTGGCGTGGCCCAGCGCCTGCAATTGCGCCGCAAGCTCGAAAGCCATGAGCTGGAGCCGCACCTGCTGATGATGAGCGCCACGCCCATCCCGCGCACCCTGGCCATGACCTTTCTGGCCGACCTGGAGGTCAGCACCATCGACGAGCTGCCGCCTGGGCGCACGCCCATCGTCACCAAGGTGTTTGCCGACAGCCGCCGTGAGGAGGTGATCGCCCGCATCCGCGATGAGGTGGCCCGTGGCCGACAGGTGTACTGGGTGTGCCCCCTGATCGACGAGACCGAAGACAGCGATGCCGCGGCCGATCAGGCGGCCGGGCGCGACAGTGCCCGCCGCAAGCCGCTGGACCTGAGCAACGTGACACAAACCCATGCCGACCTGAGTGAGGCCTTGCCCGGGGTGGGGGTGGGCCTGCTGCACGGCAAGCTGCCCTCGGCCGAGAAGGCCGAGGTGATGGCGCGGTTCTCGGCGGGTGAGCTGTCCGTGCTGGTGGCCACCACCGTGATCGAGGTGGGGGTGGACGTGCCCAACGCCAGCCTGATGGTGATCGAACACGCCGAGCGCTTTGGCCTGAGCCAGCTGCACCAGTTGCGCGGCCGGGTGGGGCGCGGCGCGGTGGCCAGTGTGTGTGTGCTGCTGTATGCGCCGCCCCTGTCGGATTCGGGCAAGCAGCGCCTCAAGGCGATGGTGGAGACCACCGACGGCTTCGAGATCGCCCGGCGCGATCTGGCCATCCGTGGCCCGGGCGAGTTCATGGGCGCGCGCCAGTCGGGCGCAGCCTTGCTGCGTTTTGCCAGCCTGGAAGATGACCAGCCCCTGATCGAGCAGGCTCGGCGCACGGCCGCATGGTTGCTGCGCGAACATCCCCACGCGGCGCAACGGCATGTGGCCCGGTGGCTGGGGGCCAAGTCCGAGTTCCTCAAAGCCTGATCGAGGCCTGGCGTAAGATTCCTGCATGACCCTGACCGAACTTCGATACATCGTGGCCGTGGCGCGCGAAAAGCATTTTGGGCGTGCCGCTGAAGCCTGCTTCGTTTCGCAACCCACCCTGTCGGTGGCCGTCAAGAAGCTGGAAGAAGAGCTCGACGTCAAGCTGTTCGAGCGCGGCTCGGCCGAAGTCAGCGTCACGCCGCTGGGTGAAGAGATTGTTCGCCAGGCACAGGCCGTGCTGGAGCAGGCCCAGGCCATCAAGGAGATTGCCAAGCGCGGCAAGGACCCGCTGGCGGGCCCCTTGCGACTCGGGGTCATCTACACCATCGGGCCCTACCTGTTGCCCGATCTGGTGCGCGCTGCGATTGCACGTGTGCCGCAGATGCCGCTCATCCTTCAGGAGAATTTCACCGTCAAGCTGCTGGACATGCTCCGCACCGGCGAGCTGGACTGCGCCATCCTGGCCGAGCCATTCATGGACACCAACCTGGCGATGGCGCCGCTGTACGAAGAGCCCTTCATGGTCGCCGTGCCGCGCTCACACCCCATGGCCGAGCGCGATGCCATCAACGCCGAAGAACTCAAACGCGAGACCATGCTGCTGCTGGGCTCAGGCCACTGCTTCCGCGACCACGTGCTCGAGGTGTGTCCTGAGTTCGCGCGGTTTTCCAGCGACGCAGAGGGCATTCGCAAGAGCTTCGAAGGCTCTTCGCTGGAAACCATCAAATACATGGTGGCCGCAGGCATGGGCGTGACCGTGGTGCCCCGTTTATCGGTGCCGCCCGAACCCCATCCCTACATCAAGTTCATCCCGTTCGAGGGCCACCCGCCCACGCGTCGGGTCGTGCTGGTGTGGCGCCGCAGCTTCACGCGCTACGAGGCCATCGCCGCGTTGCGCAATGCCGTTTACGACTGCCCGCTGGAAGGGGTCACTCGTTTGTCGGAGTGAGGTTTTCGGCGGTTTCCGACTCGAAACAATCGACCACCGTGAAGTACAGCGAGCCATAAAAGGCCGAGAACAGCCACAGACCGGCCGACACGGCCAGCAGGCTGCTGAGCACATCGGGCAGGGCGGCGAACACCAGGCGATCGACCACCACCAGCAGGGCGACGCTCAACAGCCATGCCGCGCCATACACCAGGAAAGCCCCAAGGTTGCGCCATGTGGCCACGATGCTGAAAAACAGGGCCTTGGTCACCGGCAGACGCATCCAGAAGATCAACGCTGGGGTGTGCCAGAACATCAGGCTCACGGGCAGGCTCAGGGCCACCCGCCACAAGAGATCGCGCTGCACGTCGGGGTGTGAGACCACCTCGGAGGCGGTTTTGGACTGCTCGATGACCTGGCCCAGCACGTCAGCGCCGGGGCCCAACAGGTGGGCCAGCTGCATGATCGCCAGCGTGGCCAGCACATAAGCCCCACCCAGCTGGGCAAACTGTTGTCTGGGGCTGTCGGTGGGGCGCACGGCTTCGATCAGCACGCCGGGGGTCACGCGTTGCTGCTGCACCACCCGCCGCGTGGCCAACATGAAACCCATCCACATCAGCGGCATGGCCGCCACCACCAGCAGTGGCCCCAGCACAGGCAAGCCTGCCAGCAAGATGCCCGTGGACACGACCAGCCCCAGCAGGCCCATGAAATGGAGCGGCTGCCGGCGGGCCACATCCAGCCCACGGCGCCACCAGACCAGCCCCTGGCTGGCTGCAACAATGCGTAACTTCATGGGCGCTGATAGTGCCACGCGCTGGCCGCCGGGTGTCGGCGCAGTCGCAACACCCGTTCAAAATGGGCGGGATCATGGGCCTGCAGCATCGAGGCCTGGCGCGGCAGGTGGAAGTCCCACAAGCGCGAGGTCCAAAAGCGCAGGGCAGCGGCCCTCAGCAGGGCGGGCATCAGCCCCAACTCATCGTCCGTCAGGCGACGCTCGGCATCGTAGGCCGCCACAAACGCCTGGGCACGCTGCGCGTCGAGCGCGCCGGTCGACAACTCGATGCACCAGTCATTCAGGCACACGGCAATGTCGAACAGCCAGGTGTCAAAGCCGGCAAAGTAAAAATCGAAGAAACCGCCCAGCTGCGGCCCGTCGAACATGACGTTGTCGCGAAAGAGGTCGGCATGGATGGGCCCACGGGGCAAGGCCTGGTACGGCGCCTGCTGGGCCAGCGCTTGCTGGAACGCCAGCTCGTCATCGATCATCGTGGCCTGGTCGGCGCTGAGGAAGGGGCGCACCACAGGCACCGTGTCGGTCCACCATGCCAGCCCTCGCAGGTTGGGCTGTTCATGCGGGTAGTCGCGGCCGGCCAGGTGCATGCGTGCCAGCATGGCGCCCACCTGCGCACACTCGGCGGGGCCCGGGCTCAGCTGGTTGGCCCCCTTCAGTCGCGTGACCACCGCCGCCGGCTTGCCCTTGAGGCTCAGCAGGATCTCGCCGCGCTGATCGGGCTGGGGGGCGGGCACCGGGATGCCTCGCCGCGCCAGGTGGTCCATCAGGTGCAGGTAAAAGGGCAATTGCTCGAAGCTCAGCCGCTCGAACAGCGTCAGCACGTACTCGCCCCGGTCGGTGGTGACGAAGTAGTTGGTGTTCTCGATCCCGGATGTGGCCCCCTTGAGCAGTTGCAGGGTGCCCAGGTTCAGGGTGTCGAGCAGGGATTGGGCTTCCTGCGGGGTGACGTCGGTGAAAACAGCCATGAGCGGGTGCGGGGGTCGAGAAGGGGGGAAATCCTGTCAGGGTGAGCCCCTGAACGCCATCTGAGAGGGCCTGTTTAGGCGTAAACCCTCAGCGGCTACGGGATGCCAAGGGCTGGATTGTAGAAGTCCATGTGGCAGACTCAGCAAAATTCCGATGCGCTGCAGTCGTTTCGTCGTCCGCAGCGTGTTGCCACCCCCTCACGAGCACCTGGCCCGACACCATGAGCAAGATCGTTTCCCGCACTGTTTCGTCCATCGCTGCCGCCCTGCCTCTGGCCCTGGCCCTGATCGGTTCTTCGGCCTCGGCCCAGACGCTGACCCCTCAGCCTCGCACCTTGGGCATCTATGCCGGTATCAACGCGGGCGTGGGCGTGTACGAATGGGACTGCGGCACCAGCTGTGGCCGCACCGCCTTCAGCGGCAAGCTGTTCGGTGGCAAGCGCCTCACGCCGGGTTTGGCCGCCGAGGTCAACTACATGTTCTTCGGCCGCGTGGACAACGCCAACGAGCCGGGCCTGGCAGCCACCACCAACATCGCAGCAGAAGAGCGCAAGGCCTCGGCCATCACCCTGGGCATCAACTGGGAAGTCGAGCTGCTGCACGACGTGACCAACCACCTGCGCATCGGCGTGGCACGTGTCAAGCGCGAACAAGACATTGCTCGCCCCAGTGGCGCCGTCGAGTCGGTCTCCAGCTACCGCACCGCCCCGCACGTGGGCGCTGGGCTGTCGCTGCAGGTGGTGCGTGATCTGCGCATCAACACCAACTTCGACTACATCATTGACGGCCAAGACAGCCTGTACCTGTTCTCGGTCGGTGGCTCGATGGAATTCTGATCACCCGGGCCGTGCGCTGCACGGCCACCGCAGGGTGATTTCACCGCACAATCCGGGGCATGACTGCCCCGGTTTCCATTTCAGCGTCCATGGACGCCCCGTCTGCACCCACCTTGCTGCTGGTGGACGGCTCCAGCTACCTTTACCGCGCTTTCCATGCCATGCCCGATCTGCGCGGGCCGGACAATGTGCCCACGGGGGCCATTCACGGCATGGTCAACATGCTGGGATGGATCCGTGACCACCTGAAGGTCGAGCATGCCGTGTGTGTGTTCGATGCCAAAGGGCCGACGTTTCGCGACGAGTGGTACCCCGAGTACAAGGCCCACCGGCCGTCCATGCCGGACGACCTGCGCACACAGATCGAACCCATCCACGAGGTCGTGAAGCTCCTGGGCTGGCCCGTGCTGGAGGTGCCCGGCATTGAAGCCGATGACGCCATCGGCACCCTGGCCCGCGTGGGTGTGACCTCAGGCCACAAGGTGGTCATCTCCACCGGCGACAAGGACCTGGCCCAACTGGTCAACGCCAACGTCACCCTGATCAACACCATGGCCAAGCCGCCCGAGGTGCTGGACGAGGCCGGGGTGCTGGCCAAGTTCGGTGTGCCCCCCGAGCGCATCATCGACTACCTCACCTTGATCGGTGACACCGTGGACAACGTGCCGGGTGTTGAAAAGGTGGGGCCGAAGACGGCGGTCAAGTGGATCACCGAGCATGGCTCGCTCGATGGCGTGGTGGCCGCGGCCGACAGCATCAAGGGCGTGGCGGGTGAGAACCTGCGCAAGGCCCTCGACTGGCTGCCCATGGGCCGCAAGCTCATCACCGTCAAACTGGATTGCGACCTCCATGGCCATGTGCCCGACTGGCCAGGGCTGGACGCGCTGGCCATGCGCACGCCAGACCTGCCCGGTTTGCTGGACTTCTACACGCGGTTTGGCTTTCGCAGCGCCAAGGCCGAGGTGGAGCGCCTGTTGAAGGGTGCGAAGGGTGCGAAGGGCGCGATGGGCGAGATGGGCCAGGCGGTCACGCCATCGGGCCGTGACACCGCCACCGCAGGCACGGGCGATTTGTTTGCCGCCGCAACCACGTCAGGCGCAGAGGCAGCGCCTGACGCCTGCTTGCCGGCCGACATTCACTACGACACCATCCTCACCTGGGCGGACTTCGATCGCTGGCTGGCCCGCATCGAGGCGGCCGAACTGGTGGCCTTCGACACCGAAACCGACTCGCTCGAATCCATGCGTGCGCGCATCGTGGGCCTGTCGTTCAGCGACCAGGTGGGCGAGGCCTGCTACATCCCGCTGCGCCACGAAGGGCCGGATGCCCCGGAGCAGTTGCCGCTGGATGAGGTGCTGGCGCGCCTCAAGCCCTGGTTCGAAAACGAAGCCAAAGCCAAGCTGGGACAGCACATCAAGTACGACACCCATGTGCTGGCCAACCACGGCATCAACATCCGGGGCTACCGCCACGACACCATGCTCGAGAGCTACGTGCTGGAGGCCCATCGCAAACACAACCTGGGCGACCTGGCGCAGCGGCATGTGGGCCGAAGCGGCCTGAGTTATGAAGACGTGGCCGGCAAAGGGGCCCAGCAGATCCCGTTTGCGCAGGTGGCGCTGGACCGCGCGGCGCTGTACTCCAGTGAAGACAGCGACCTGACCCTGGCCGTGCACCAGGCGCTGTGGCCCCAACTCGAAGCCGAGCCGGGCCTGAAAGACATCTACGAGCGCTTCGAGATGCCGACCTCGCGCGTGCTGCAGCGCATCGAGCGCAACGGGGTGCTGATCGACAAGGCGCTGTTGCAGCAGCAAAGCCACGAGTTGGCGCAGCGCATCGTGGCGCTGGAGCAAGAAGCCTACGAACTGGCTGGGCAGCCCTTCAACCTGGCCTCACCCAAGCAACTGGGCGAGATCCTGTTCGTCAAGCAGGGCCTGCCCATCGTCAAGAAGACGGCCACGGGCGCGCCCTCCACCAACGAAGAGGTGCTGGAAAAGCTCGCCGAAGACCACCCGCTGCCCGCGCGCATCCTGGAGCACCGCAGCCTGGCCAAGCTCAAGTCCACCTACACGGACAAGCTGCCGCTGATGATCAACCCCGAGACGGGCCGGGTGCACACCAACTACGCGCAGGCCGTGGCCGTCACCGGGCGGCTGGCCAGCAACGACCCGAACCTGCAGAACATCCCCGTGCGCACCGCCGAAGGCCGCCGCATCCGCGAGGCCTTCATCGCCCCGCCGGGCCACGTCATCGTCAGCGCCGACTACTCGCAGATCGAGCTGCGCATCATGGCCCACATCTCGCAAGACGAGAACCTGCTGCGCGCCTTCGCCGAGGGGATGGACGTGCACAAGGCCACCGCCAGCGAGGTGTTCGGCGTGCCTGTGGACGAGGTCTCCAGCGAGCAGCGCCGTTATGCCAAGGTCATTAACTTCGGCCTGATCTACGGCATGAGCGCGTTCGGGCTGGCTCAGAACCTGGGCATCGAGCGCAGCGCGGCCAACGCCTACATCGAGCGCTACTTCCACCGCTTCGCGGGCGTGAAGCGCTACATGGACGACACCCGTGCGCAGGCCAAAGAAAAGGGCTACGTCGAGACCGTGTTCGGCCGTCGCCTGTGGCTGCCCGAGATCAACAGTGGCAACGGGCCCTTGCGCGCCGGGGCCGAGCGCGCCGCCATCAATGCGCCCATGCAGGGCACGGCGGCCGACCTCATCAAGCTGGCCATGGTGGCGGTGCAGGACACGCTGGACGCTGAAGCGCGCGCCTCGAAGATCATCATGCAGGTGCACGATGAACTGGTGCTGGAGGTGCCCGAGACCGAACTGGCATGGGCCCAGGTCGAGGTGCCGCGCTTGATGGCCTCGGTGGCCACCTTGCGAGTGCCCCTGCTGGCCGAGGTGGGCTCGGGCCCCAACTGGGAGTCTGCGCACTGACGCTGGCGGGCTGACGCCCCAGCGATGGTGGGTGTCACGGAACTGTCATCAATCCGACGCCTCCAATCGATAAACTTGACGCGGCCGGCGTCATGCCGGTTTTTCGATGGTTTTCTTGGAGGATGTGTGCCGTTTCCCGTGGTTTCGCCTGTGGTGTCGAATGTGAAATTGCTCAGCCGTGAGCAGGCCATCCTGGAGTTCAACCGGCGGGTGCTGGCCCAGGCGCAGCGCGATGACGTGCCCCTGCTGGAGCGCTTGCGCTACATCTGCATCGTCTCGTCCAACCTGGACGAGTTCTTCGAGGTGCGATTTGCCGACGTTCTGGAAGCCGCACGCACCCCTGGCATCGGCATCGGACGCGATGAGGTGGCCCTGGCCACCAACCTGGCCCAGGCGCTGGTGGAAGACCAATACCGGGTGTTCAACGATGAGTTGGCCCCGGCCCTGCAAGCCGCCGGCATCTGGATCCTCAACCATGCCGATCGCAATGCCGCCCAGCGCGAGTGGGTGGCCAGCTTCTTTCGCAAACAGGTTCAGCCCCTGTTGGTGCCCATCGGGCTGGACCCGTCGCATCCGTTTCCTCAGGTCGCCAACAAGTCACTGAACTTCATCGTGCGCCTGGGCGGCCAGGACGCCTTCGGGCGAGACAACGACATCGCCATCGTCCGGATTCCACGCGTGCTGCCGCGGGTGATCCGCCTGCCTGCGCACCTGGTGGACCCCGGTCAGCAGGCGTTTGTGCTGCTGTCCAGCATCATCCGGGCGCACCTGGAAGAACTCTTTCCGGGACGTGACATCCATGCCTTTTCGCAGTTTCGCATCACCCGCGATTCCGACATCGAGGTGGACGAAGACGATGTGACCGACTTGCGGCAAGCCCTGCGCTCCAAGATGAGCACCCGCCAGTTTGGGCGCGCCGTGCGGCTGGAGGTGGTGCGCTCATGCCCTGACGACCTCACCGCGTTCCTCGTGGAGCAATTCGACATCGACCCGCAGGCCGTGTTCAGGGTGCATGGGCCGGTGAACCTGGTGCGCTTGACGCAACTCATCGACCAGGCCGATGCGCCGCACCTGCGGTTCCCCGACTACATGCCGGGCTGGCCTGAGGGCCTGCCCACCACGGGATTGTTTCAGCACGTGCGTCACCATGACTGCCTGTTGCACCACCCGTTCGAATCCTTTGACGCCGTGGTGCAGTTCTTGCGCGAGGCCGTCTACGACCCGGACGTGCTGGCCATCAAGCAGACCATCTACCGTACCGGCAGTCAGTCGGTGTTGATGGAGCTGCTGCTGGAGGCCGTGCGCCGAGGCAAAGAGGTGCTGGCCGTGGTCGAGCTCAAGGCACGCTTCGACGAAGAGGCCAATATCAACTGGGCCGAGCGTCTGGAGGCCCTGGGTGCCCAGGTGGTTTACGGTGTCGTGGGGCTCAAGACCCACGGCAAGATGATGCTGATCACGCGTCGCGAAGGGCACCGGCTGCGCCGCTACGCCCACCTGTCTACCGGCAACTACAACCCGCGCACGGCCCGCTTGTACACCGATGTGGGGTACCTGACGGCCAGCCCTGAGTTGACGCACGACATCGACACGGTGTTTCAGCAACTGTCCAGCCTGACGCAACTGCGTCCACCCAGGCAACTGCTGCTGGCCCCCTTCAATCTGCAGACCCAGATGCTGCGCCTGATCGAGCGCGTGGCCGATGCCGCGCGAGCAGGGCGGCCGGGGCGCATCGTCGTCAAGGTCAACTCCCTGACCGATGAGGTGCTGGTGCACGAGCTCGTCAGGGCCGGCCAGGCCGGTGCCCACATTGACCTCATCGTCCGGGGCGCCTGCATCCTGCCACCCGGCCTGGAGGGGCTCACCGACCGCATCCGCGTCCGGTCGGTGGTGGGACGCATGCTGGAGCACACCCGCGTGTTTTATTTCCGCTGGGGTGATGCCGAGCACGAAGAGCAGCTCTACCTGTCCAGCGCCGACTGGATGAATCGCAACATGACCCGCCGTGTGGAGGTGGCCTGGCCGGTGCGTCATCCTGCCTTGCGCCAGCGCGTGATTGACGAGTGCCTCATTCCCTACTTGCTGGATGCGCGAGACGCCTGGCGCCAGCTGCCAGACGGTCGCTATGAGCGTGTGCCCCCCACCGGGCACAGCGCCCAGCAAGCCCTGATGGCCCGACATCACGACCGTCATCCGACCGACACCTGAGCCTGCTACGCTGGCCTGCACCGCACCGGAGACCTGACATGGACCTGATCCTGTGGCGCCACGCGCAGGCCGAAGCCCTGCCCCTGTCGGACGAGTTGACCCGCCAGGCGCAGGCGGGTGAGTCCGTCACCATCCAGATCGACTGGCAGGCCGACCTGGCCCGCGTTCTGACGGCCAAAGGCCAGCGCCAGGCCGAGCGCATGGCCGTGTGGCTCAACGCCCGTTTGCCTGAAGGCACGCGGGTGCTGGTCAGCCCGGCGCAGCGCACCCAGCAAACCGCGCTGGCCTTGGGGCGTTCGTACAAGACCGTGGCCTCCATTCATCCTCAGGCGTCGGTGGACGATCTGCTGGCGGCCGCCCGTTGGCCTGATGCGCGCACCCCGGCCTTGATCGTGGGGCACCAGCCCGCACTGGGGCAACTGGCCGCGCGCCTGCTGACCGGCCAGGATCTGGCCTGGTCGGTCAAGAAGGGGGGCGTCTGGTGGCTGCGCTCACGTGAGCGGGACGGACAGAGTCAACTGTTGTTGCACGCGGTGCAGAACCCCGACAGCCTCTGATCACCCGATCAGCCCGTGGGGCATCGCCCCGTGAGGCCATAATCGCTCCATGAGCGTTGTTCGTGACCCGCAGAGTTTGTCGTCCCGTCTGGCTCGGGCGCAATTCCGCTTGAGCGTGCGGGTGTACTGGGAAGACACCGATGCCGGTGGCATCGTGTTCTACGCCAACTACCTGAAGTTCATGGAGCGTGCCCGAAGCGACTGGTTGCGCAGCCTGGGCCTGGGGCAGGAGCGCTTGCGCACCCAGGGCCACGGGGTGTTCGTGGTCAGTGAAACCCATGTGCGTTACCTGCGCTCGGCCCGTCTGGACGACGAGCTGGTGGTCACGGCCTCCTTGCGCGAGCGCGGGCGCGCCTCGCTGGTGTTTGATCAACTGGTGATGTGTGGCGAGCACGTGTTGTGCGAGGGTGACATCCGGGTGGGTTGGGTGCAGCCAGACGCACAAGGCCAATTACGCCCCGCGCGCATGCCGTCCACGATCGCGCAAGCCCTGCCGGCCCCATGGACCGAGTCCGTCCCCGGTGAAACCCACGGACATTGAGAGACCGAGACACAAGGTAAAGATTCATGAATCAAGACATGTCGATCCTCTCGCTGGTGCTGCAGGCCAGCCTGGTCGTGCAACTGGTGATGGCCTTGCTGCTGGGGGTGTCCCTGGTCAGCTGGAGCGTGATCTTTGGCAAGGTGATGGGCCTGCGACGGGTGCGGCAGGACAATGCCGAGTTCGACCGAGAGTTCTGGGCGGGCAGAACCCTGCAGGAGCTCTTTCAGGATGCGTCGCGCGGTGAGGGCCCCCCGTCACCCCAAGAGCGGATCTTCGCTGCGGGCATGCGTGAGTTCATGAAGCTGCGCGACAAGCGTGTCACCGACGTGAACGCTTTGCTGGATGGCGCCCGCCGTGCCATGCGCGCCAGCTACCAACGAGAGATGGATGCCATTGAGGCACGCCTGGATTTTCTGGGTTCGGTGGGCTCGGTGTCGCCCTATGTGGGCCTGTTCGGCACGGTCTGGGGCATCATGCACGCCTTCACCGGGCTGTCCAATCTGCAGCAGGTCACGCTGGCCACCGTGGCCCCCGGCATCGCAGAGGCCCTCGTGGCCACCGCCATCGGCCTGTTCGCGGCCATCCCGGCGGTGCTGGCCTACAACCGGTTCGTGCGCGACATCGACCGCATCGCCATCCAGATGGAGTCCTTCATGGAAGAGTTCTCCAACATCCTGGCACGCAACATCCCGCCGGCAGCGGCCGAGCCTCCGCGCGCGGGCATGGGGCGCTGAGATGGCGGGGATGTCGTCCGGCCGCCGTGCGCGGCGGCTCAAAAACGAGATCAACATGGTGCCGTTCATCGACGTCATGCTGGTCTTGCTCATCATCTTCATGGTGTCGGCACCATTGCTGCCCACCGGGGTGGTCGACCTGCCCAGCGTGGGCCAGGCTCGGCAGACCCCGCAGCAGGTCATCGAGTTGGTGGTCGAGAGCGAAGGGGCCGTGCGCATCCGCGTGAACCAGCGCGATGTCGAGACCACCACCATGGAGAACATGGTGGCGCAGGTTCAGGCCTTGCAGGCCCAAAGCCCGGGAGGCGCCGAAGGTTCTCCCGTCATCATCAGTGCCCGCAAAGACCTGCGTTACGACACCGTCATGCAGGTGATGGACCGGCTGAACCGCGCTGGTGTGCCCCGGGTGGGGCTGTCGGTGCGGCCCACGGGGGGCTGAGCCATGTCGGCGGCAGGGCTGTCTGCGCGTTTTGAGGGCCCTGGCGGCCGTCCGCAAGCCCCCGACCAGTGGGGGCTGGGCGCGGCGATGGCCCTGGGTGCCCACCTCTTGCTGGTCGCTGCGCTGGCACTGAGCCTGAACTGGAAGGTCAACGTGCCGCACGTGGCCGAAGCAGAGCTCTGGGCCGAGGTGCCTCGCGCGGCAGCGCCGCCCGCGCCAGTGCCTGCGGCCCCACCCCCGGTCGAGCCGACGCGGCCCGTGCCACCACCGCCCGCACCGGTCGCAGAGGTGCCGCCGCCTCGACCCGAGGCCGACATCGCCGTGGCGCCGACACCCGAGCGGCCACGCCGTGCCCCGCCCAAGGAGGTGTTTGACACCAGCCCGCCGAAGCGGGCTGAGCCGGCCAGGGAGCGCCCACCCAAGGCTCCACCCAAGACGCCACCCAAAGAATCCCCTAAGGTTCAGCCCAAAGCCCCGGCCGCCCCGACGGCCAAGGCGGCCGACAAGCCGGCGCCACAACTGACGGCGGCGGAGCGCGAGGCCCAGCGCCAGGCCAACCTCATGCGCATGATGTCGGAGCTCGGCACCCTGGGCACCTCAGGGCAAGAGGCCCAGTCGGCGGGCCCCACCAGCAACTATGCGGGGCGCATCAAGGCCAGGATCAAACCCAACATCGTCTTCACCGAGTGGGTGCAGGGCAACCCGCTCGCGGTGGTGGAATTGCGCTGTTCGCCAGACGGCCGCATCGTGGCCAGCCGTTTGGTCACGCCCTCCGGCGTGCCGTCCTGGGATGCCGCCGTGCTGCGTGCTGTCGAGCGCACCGAGGTGCTGCCCGCCAATGAGCAGGGCCGCGTGCCACCGGTGATCGTCATCGAGTTCCGGCCGCGCGACTGACGTGCGGCGCGCTCAGGCCAGCGCCTCGCGGGCGCAGCGGGCTTCATCCAGCAGCACCGACAGCGGCGGGATGTCGCGCTCCCAGGCCAGACGCACGGCGGGGGCGTGGCCTGAGGCATGCAGGGTGGCCAGGGCCTCCCAGAGTGCCGGCGGCACCCGATGATCGGTGAGCGCCGAGTCGGCAGACCAACGCTGGAAGCCGCCGATTTCCAGCAGACCCAGGCCCTCGACGGGCAAGGCCTGAATGCGTGCGACCAGGTCATCCACGGCCGGCAGCCAGGCCCCGTGGGCCGCCAGCAGGCTCGCCAGTGCCTGTGGCAGGTGAATGCTGCGCCGCCGTTGCGGCGTGTTCAGCCAATGCGCCACCAGCGACTCCTGGCCACGAACATCGCCGGCCTCGGGCAAGGTGGTGCAGCGCGCCCACAGATCGCCGGTGCACCACTGGGCGCCACGGAGCGGGCCCGATGGTGACACCAGGGCCAGTGCCTCGGGGTCGGGCGTGCCATGGGCCCAAAACACCCCCTGCAGGCCGCTGCGGGCCCACCCTGCGGTGCCGAGTTGTCTCCATGCGGGCACGTGCTGGAGATGAAGGTCTACCAGCAAGGGCACGGGGGCAGGGGTGTCAATGCGCACAAGCTTGCAAGAGAGTCTGGCCCCCGATTCTGGCGTTTTTCATCTCCCGCTGCGAGGTAATTTTTCATAGCATGATCGCAAGGCGCAGAGGCGGCCTGTTGCGCCGCCCTGCCTGCCGTAAGGACACCCATGGCCGACACCTCTTCTGTTGACGCCCGCAACGGCGGGTCTTCGTTGCCCCCGGAATCCGGCAGTTTTGTCTGGCCTGTGCCACCCCATTCCAGTTATCCGCTGGACCAGGCCCGGCACCACCACGAGCCCTGCGACATCGTGGGCCTCAATGGCAGGCTCATGCACGGTCGGCTCAACTTCTTTGTGCCCGAGCAACAACTGGCACACATCCAGGTGCCACCCGCGCGCACGACCATGCCCCTGCGCTTCGGGCACTTTCAGTCGCTGTTGCTGACGCGGGCCATCGTGCCGCGCGATGCCTTGCTCAGCGGTCCTGCCCCCCTGGACGCGCTGGCCGAGCGCCCCCACATGGGCTACCGCGTTGTCACACGGCATGGCGACATCCTGGTGGGCGACACCATCGGGCATGTGAACCTGGATTTTGGTTTGTTCCTGTTTCCGCCGGTCGACGAGCACGGCGCGGTCAGGCGCCTCTTCATCCCGCGCGAGGTGATCGATCGCATCGAGTTTGTTCCGCTGGGTGCTCAGCCAGCGCCTGTGGCCGATGAGCTGACCCTGGCTCCCGGGCCCCTCGACGAGCGCCCCGAGCAGGCACATGCCGATGTGGCGCCCCCGGCGCCTGCGGACGTGCCCGGGGCAGCCCAGCGCCAGGCCCTGGAGGCCATCTTGGGCCACATGGTGCAGACGCCCTCCGAGCTGATGTCGGCCATCGAAGCCCAAAGCCGCATGCCCATGGTGCGCATTGGCGAGGCGCTGATCACCATGGGCCTGATCACCGAGGACCAACTGCATGAGGCCTTGAGTCAGCAGCAGGGCGATCGCAGCGTGCCGCTCGGTGAGTTGCTGGTGCGTTTGGGGCTGATCACCCGTCAGGATTTGCTGCTGGCCCTGGCCCGCAAGATGGGGTATCCGGTGGTCGATCTGGCGCGATACCCGATCGATCCTGATGCGCTGCACAAGGTGCCCTTCAACGTGGCGGTGCGCCTGTCGGTGGTGCCGCTGTACCTGAAGGACAACGTGCTGGTGGTGGCCGTGGAAGACCCCAGCAAGCGCCTGGTGCTGTCCGAGCTGGAGTTCGTCACCCAGTGCAAGGTCAAACCCGTGCTGGGCCAAAGCCTGCAGCTGGAGCTCGCCTTGCGCGATGCTTATGGCCGGTTGGGGGCCGATGTCTCGGCCCTGGCCTACATCGATGCCCCCATGGTGTCGGTGGATTTTGACGCGCTCGATTCTGGCAAGCTCGTCGAGAGCCTGGAGCGCGAGGGCCTGGAGGGCACAGGCTCCGAGGATGAAAAAGCCATCGAGCAGAGCGACAACTCCCTGGTGCGCCTGATCAACACCATGATCATCGAGGCGTATTCGCAAGGGGTGTCCGACATCCACGTCGAAAGCCACCCAGGCCGCGAGAAGGTCAAGATCCGCTTTCGCAAAGACGGCTTGCTGGTGCCGTACCTGGAGCTGCCGCACAACTACCGCAGCGCCATGATCGCGCGCATCAAGATCATGTGTGATCTGGACATCTCGGAGCGCCGCAAGCCACAGGATGGCAAGATCAACTTCGTGCGCTTCGTGCCCCAGTACCGCATCGAATTGCGGGTGGCCACCATCCCCACCAACAACGGCCTGGAGGATGTGGTGATGCGCATCCTGAGTTCGGCGCGCCCGATGCCGCTGGACAAGCTGGGCCTGAGCCCCGCCAACCTCGGCCAGTTCAAGGAAGCCCTCGAGCGCCCCTATGGCCTGATCTTGTGCGTGGGGCCCACCGGGTCGGGCAAGACAACCACCTTGCATTCGGCGCTCAGCTACATCAACGTGCCCGAGCGCAAGATCTGGACGGCCGAAGACCCGGTTGAAATCACGCAGCCGGGCCTGCGCCAGGTGCAGGTCAACCCCAAGATCGACTGGACCTTTGCCAAGGCGCTGCGGGCCTTCCTGCGCGCCGACCCCGATGTGATCATGATCGGTGAAATGCGCGACGAGGAGACCGCCTCGATGGGCATCGAGGCCTCACTGACGGGCCACCTGGTGCTGACCACCCTGCACACCAACAGCGCCCCGGAAACCGTCACCCGCTTGCTGGACATGGGCATGGATCCGTTCAGCTTCGCCGACGCCCTGCTGGGGGTGATGGCCCAGCGTCTGGTGCGGCGCTTGTGCGTGGCGTGCCGTGTCGAGCACGAGGCCACCCCGGAGACCATTGAAGACCTGCTGCAAGAGTACCTGCAGGCCTTTCCCGACGGCAGCCACATGCCCCCCAGAGACCAGATCCTGAAGGACTGGATGGGGCGCCATGGCCACGAGGGGGTGCTCAGGCATTACAGCAACACGGGCTGCGAGCAGTGCAACCACACGGGCTTCAAGGGGCGCCTGGCCATCCATGAACTCATGTTGATCAGCCGCGACATGCGACGCCTCATCCAGACGGGCTCTCGGGCCGAAGAACTGCAGCGTCGCGCCATGGGCGAGGGCATGCGCACCTTGCGACAGGACGGCATCGAAAAGGTGCTGGCCGGCCTCACGAGCATCGAAGAGGTGCGCGCTACCAGCAACACCTGAGTCAGGTGGAGTGCAGACCTCACGAATTTCGGGTCTGTTGTGGATGTGCTGCACGCAAACGCCAAAAAAGGTGCAAGATAGTCACGACGGAATCGCCAAAGTGGCGGGCGAAAGCAGGTCTAGTCTGCCGATGCCACTGTGACGATTTCCTCGATCTTTGGTGTCAAGGCGATGCAGCAGCGGTCGCGCCGGTTCACCAGGCAGATCCGGCCTTCCAAAGCGGCATCCATGTTCCAGGCGATGGTTCGGAGGTCGGTATGGACGTGATCAGCAACTTCGCAGCTCGGTACGAGCGCACGCGCGAAGAAGAGTACACCCTCGAGGAATACCTCGAGATCTGCAAACGCGACAAGACGGCCTTTGCCACAGCGGCCGAGCGCATGCTGCAGGCCATCGGTGAGCCGCAGATGATCGACACGCGCAATGACCCGCGCCTGTCGCGCATCTTCACCAACAAGATCATCAAGGTCTACCCGGCCTTCGAAGAGTTCTTCGGCATGGAAGACGCCATCGAACAGGTGGTGAGCTACTTCCGGCATGCCGCCCAAGGTCTGGAAGAAAAGAAACAGATCCTGTACCTGCTGGGCCCCGTGGGCGGCGGCAAGTCGTCGATCGCCGAGCGACTGAAGTCGCTGGCCGAGAAGGTGCCGTTTTACGCCATCAAGGGTTCGCCCGTGAATGAGTCCCCACTCGGACTCTTCGACCCGGTGGAAGATGGCCCTATCCTCGAGAAGGAATACGGCATCCCCCGCCGCTACCTGCAGCGCATCCTGAGCCCCTGGGCTGTCAAGCGCCTCGAAGAATTCGGCGGCGACATCCGTCAGTTCAAGGTGGTCAAGCGCTACCCCAGCATCCTCAAGCAGGTGGGCATCGCCAAGACCGAACCCGGTGACGAGAACAACCAGGACATCTCCAGCCTGGTGGGTAAGGTCGACATCCGCAAACTCGAAACCTACGCCCAGGACGACCCGGACGCCTACAGCTACTCGGGTGGCCTGTGCCTGGCCAACCAGGGCCTGCTTGAGTTTGTGGAAATGTTCAAGGCACCGATCAAGGTGCTGCACCCGCTGCTGACCGCCACGCAAGAGGGCAACTTCAAGGGCACGGAAGGCTTCGGCGCCATCCCGTTTGACGGCGTGGTGCTGGCGCACAGCAACGAAAGCGAGTGGAAGGCCTTCCGCAACAACAAGAACAACGAAGCCTTCCTGGACCGGATCTACATCGTGAAGGTGCCGTATTGCCTGCGCGTGAGCGAAGAGATCAAGATCTACGAGAAGCTCGTGCGGGGTTCTTCATTGGCCAAGGCACCGTGTGCGCCGGGCACGCTCAAGATGATGAGCCAGTTCGCGGTGCTCACCCGCCTGAAGGAGCCTGAAAACAGCAGCATCTTCAGCAAGATGCAGGTGTACGACGGCGAAAGCCTCAAGGACACCGACCCCAAGGCCAAGTCCATCCAGGAGTACCGCGATTACGCCGGTGTGGACGAGGGCATGAGCGGCATTTCCACGCGCTTCGCGTTCAAGATCATCTCGAAGGTCTTCAACTTCGATCCGGCCGAGGTGGCGGCCAACCCCGTGCACCTGATGTACGTGCTGGAGCAGCAGATCGAGCGCGAGCAGTTCCCGGCCGAGACCGAGCAGAAGTACATCGCCTACATCAAGGAGATGCTGGCACCGCGCTATGCCGAGTTCATCGGCAAGGAGATCCAGACGGCCTACCTGGAAAGTTATTCCGAATACGGCCAGAACATCTTCGACCGCTACGTGACCTACGCCGACTACTGGATTCAGGACCAGGAATACCGCGACACCGACACCGGCGAGATCTTTGACCGCCAGTCGCTGAACGCCGAGCTGGAGAAGATCGAAAAGCCGGCCGGCATCGCCAACCCGAAGGATTTCCGCAACGAGATCGTGAACTTCGTGCTGCGGGCCCGTGCCAACAATGGCGGCAAGAACCCGCTGTGGACCAGTTACGAGAAGCTGCGCACCGTGATCGAGAAGAAGATGTTCAGCAACACCGAAGAGTTGTTGCCGGTCATCAGCTTCAACGCCAAGGCCAGCGCCGACGAGGCCAAGAAGCACGAGGACTTTGTCAACCGCATGGTCGACAAGGGCTACACCCCCAAGCAGGTGCGATTGCTGTGCGAGTGGTACCTGCGGGTGCGTAAATCGTCCTGACCTGGCGAGGCGGCTTCAGCGACCCTCAGGCAGTGCAGAAACGGACAAGCGATGCGGCAACACATCATCGATCGGCGGCTGGCGGGCAAGAACAAATCCATTGGCAACCGCGAGCGCTTTCTGCGGCGCTACAAGACGCAGGTGCGCGAGGCCGTGCAGCGCGCCATCAATGGGCGCAGCATCCGCGACATCGAAAAGGGCGAAGACATCGCCATCCCCAAGAAGGACTTGTCTGAGCCCACCTTTCGCCACGGCGAGGGCGGCACGCGCGAGGTGGTGCACCCGGGCAACCGCGAGTACGTGCAGGGCGATCGCATCGAAAAACCCCAAGGCGGGGGCGGGCAGGGCAGTGGCAACGGCCAGGCCAGCGACTCGGGCGAGGGTGAGGACGACTTCGTCTTCAGCCTGAGCAAGGAAGAGTTCATGCAGGTCTTTTTTGAAGACCTGGCCTTGCCCAACCTGGTGCGCACCGCCCTGGCCGAGGTGCCTGAGTGGAAGAGCCAGCGCGCCGGCTTCAGCAGCGATGGCACACCGAACAATCTGCACGTGGTGCGGTCGATGCGGGGCTCATTGGGCCGGCGCATTGCGCTGGGGGCCTCCAGCCGCCGAGAAATCGCCGAACTGGAAGACCGTCTGACCGAACTGCAGGCCTTGCCCGAGTCGCTGGACGCGGCCGTGATGCGCGATCGTGCGGCCGAGATCGATGAGATCGAGCAGCGCCTGAAGCACCTGCGCGGACGCGTGGCCGGCATTCCCTTCCTCGACCCGATCGACCTGCGGTTTCGCAGCCGCGTCAAGGTGCCGGTGCCCACCACCAAGGCGGTGATGTTCTGCGTGATGGACGTCTCTGGCTCGATGGACGAGCAGCGCAAGGAGCTGTCCAAGCGGTTCTTCATCCTGCTGTACCTGTTCCTGACCCGGCACTACGACAAGATCGAGCTGGTCTTCATCCGTCACCACACCCAGGCGGCCGAGGTGACGGAAGACGAGTTTTTCCACGCCACCGAGACCGGGGGCACGGTGGTCTCCAGCGCCCTGGTGCTGCTCGATGAGGTGATTCGTGCCAGATACCCCACCAGCGAGTGGAATCTGTACGTGGCGCAGGCATCCGACGGTGACAACTGGCATCATGACTCCAGCCGTTGTCGCGAGATCCTGGAAGACAAGATCCTGCCGCTGGTGCGCTATTTCGCCTATGTGCAGGTGGCGCAGACCGAGCAGAACCTCTGGGACGAGTACATGGGCCTGGCCGAGAGCCACAAGCACTTTGCCATGCGCAAGGTGCTGGACGCCTCGCAGATCTATCCGGTGTTCAGGGAGCTGTTCAAGAAGGAAGGGGTCGACGCATGAGCGCACTGCTTTCGTCCATACAGCCTGACAAGCCGCTGCCAGGCACCTCCGACTGGTCGTTCGATCTGATTGACCAGTACCACGAGGTCATTCGGTCTACCGCGCAGCGTTACCAGCTCGACACCTATCCCAATCAACTCGAGATCATCACGGCCGAGCAGATGATGGACGCCTACGCCAGCGTGGGCATGCCGGTGAACTACCGGCACTGGTCTTACGGCAAAGAGTTCATTGCCACCGAGAAGAACTACCGCCGGGGCTACATGGGCCTGGCCTACGAGATCGTCATCAACTCCAACCCCTGCATCAGCTACCTGATGGAGGAAAACACCATGGCCATGCAGGCCCTGGTGATCGCGCACGCGGCCTACGGACACAACAGCTTCTTCAAGGGCAACTACCTGTTCCGCATGTGGACGGATGCGGGCTCCATCATCGACTACCTGGTCTATGCCAAGAACTACGTGGCGCGCTGTGAAGAGCGTTACGGGGTGGATGTGGTCGAGGAGTTCCTGGATTCGTGCCATGCCTTGCAGAACCACGGGGTGGACCGTTATCGTCGCCCTGGCAAGTTGTCGCTGGACAAGGAATTGGCCCGTCAGGAAGAGCGCGAGGCCTACCTGCAGCAGCAGGTCAATGACCTGTGGCGAACCCTGCCCAGGCGCGCCGATCGCGCAGAAGAAGAAACGGTGCGACGCTTTCCGGCAGAGCCTCAGGAAAACCTGCTGTACTTCATCGAGAAGCACGCGCCCTTGCTGGAGCCCTGGCAGCGCGAGATTGTGCGCATCGTGCGCAAGATTGCCCAGTATTTCTACCCGCAGCGTCAGACCCAGGTCATGAACGAGGGGTGGGCCACCTTCTGGCACTACACCTTGCTCAACACCATGTACGACGATGGCTGGTTGAGCGACGGCATCATGCTGGAATGGTTGCAATCGCACACCAACGTGGTGTACCAGCCTCCGGTGGGGCACCGGGCCTACAGCGGCTTGAACCCCTATGCCCTGGGCTTCGCGATGTACACCGATCTCAAGCGGATTTGCGAAAACCCGACCGAGGAAGATCGGGCCTGGTTTCCGGATTTTGCCGGCTCGGCCGTCGGCACGCCCAAAGAGGCGCACGCCTGGCTCAAGACCCTGGATTACGCCATGCGTAACTTCAAGGACGAGAGCTTCATCGGGCAGTTCCTGTCGCCCAAGGTGATGCGGGATTTCCGCTTGTTCTCCATCCGCGACGAAGAGGAAGACAGCGAGTACGAGGTCAGCGCCATCCACGACGACGCCGGGTACCGCCGTCTGCGCGAGACACTGTCACGCCAGTACGACCTGGGCACGCGCGAGCCCAACATCCAGGTCTGGAGCGTGAACCTCCGGGGCGATCGATCGCTGACCCTGCGTCACGCACAACACAACGGGCGGCCGTTGAACGACGGCACGCGCGAGGTGCTCAAGCACGTGGCCCGCCTGTGGGGCTTTCCGGTGCACATGGAAAGCGTCGATGCGTCGGGAGACGTTCGGCAGCAATGGACGGTCGTCCCGGCATCGATGGAGTGACATTCGTCACGCCTGGGACGCGCAATTCGCCTGGTGAAATTCTCAGCCCCGGAATAAGCCCCCGGGGCACTTGTTTATCGGCCTAAAGATTCGGCGCCGGCGGCAAAGAATGCTGTTCAAGCAGCACATCTTTGCCCACCATGTCCGACCAAGGTTCCCAAGACAAGCAGTTGCCCGCCAGTGAGCGGAAGCTGCGCAAAGCCCGAGAAGACGGCGACGTCGTCCGCTCGCGGGACCTGGGGCATTTTCTGGTGATCCTCGCGGCCACGGGGGTGCTGATGGGCTTGACACCGCTCTGGGTGGAGCGCCTCAAGGCCCAGGTGGTGTCGGGATTGCGCTTTGACGCGCGCACGGTGGCCGCCCCCGACATGATGGTGGAGCGCCTGTCCCGCTGGTCCGTGGATGCCTTGTGGCTGGTGGTGCCCTTTGGGCTGGCCATCGCCCTGGCGTCGCTGGCGGCGGGGGTGCTGGCTGGCGGCTGGGTGCTCTCTTTCAAGGCGGTGGCGCCCAAGTTCAGCAAGCTCAATCCCATCCAGGGGCTGGGCAATCTGTTTGCCAAAAAGCAGCTCATTGATGCGCTCAAGGGCAGTGCGCTGGCATTGATTCTGGGCACGGTCGGGGCGTTTTTGTTGTACCGATCCTGGCCCTCGATGGTGGACTTGCTGTCACGCCCCCTGCCGGCCGCGTTCGCGGACTTGGGCTACACGATGGGCTCGGTGCTGGGGGCGATGTTGCTGGTGATTGCCTTGTTCGCCCTCATCGACTGGCCCTTGCAGAAGTTCCTGTTTGCCCAGCGCATGCGCATGAGCCATCAAGAGGCCAAGGACGAGCTCAAGCAGACCGAAGGCAACCTGGAGGTCAAGGGCCGCATGAAGCAGAAGATGCGCGAGATGTCGCGCAAGCGCATGCTGGCCGCGGTGCCGACGGCCGATCTGGTGGTGATGAACCCCACCCACTACGCTGTGGCGCTGAAGTACGACGAAGCCCGCATGGGTGCCCCTCGCGTGGTGGCCAAAGGGGTGGATGTGCTGGCCTTGAAGATTCGCGATGTGGCCACCGAGCACAAGGTGCCGGTGCTGGAGGCCCCGCCGCTGGCGCGCGCCCTGTATGCCCACACCGAGCTGGACATGGAGATTCCCGTGGCGCTGTACAGCGCCGTGGCCCAGGTGCTGGCTTACGTCTTCCAACTGCGTCAGGCCCTCAGTGGCCAGGCCCCCATGCCCGGCACCATGCCGGACCTGGACGTGCCGCGCGAGATGGACCCGCACCACCAGACCCCACAGCCCGTTTGAGCAGGCAGGTAGCACATGAACGCCTTCGTGATGCAATTGCAACGTCTGACCGGCGCCGACGCCCGGCAGCTCCAGACCGTGGCGGCGCCCCTGGTCGTCATCGTCATCCTGTCGTTGATGGTGCTGCCCCTGCCGCCGCTGGTGCTGGACATGTTCTTCACCATCAACATCGCCTTGTCGCTGATGGTGATGATGGTGGCGGCCAGCATGCTCAAGCCGCTGGACTTTGCGGCCTTCCCGGCGGTGCTGCTGCTGACCACCTTGCTGCGCCTGTCGCTGAACGTGGCCTCCACCCGGGTGGTGCTGATGGAAGGGCACACCGGAGCCGGGGCCGCCGGCCGCGTGATCGAGGCGTTTGGTCATTTCCTGATCGGTGGCAACTTCGCGGTGGGCCTGATCGTGTTCGCGGTGCTGGTGGTGATCAACTTCGTGGTGATCACCAAGGGCGCCGAGCGGATCGCCGAAGTCAGCGCCCGCTTCACCCTGGACGCCATGCCCGGCAAGCAAATGGCCATTGACGCTGACCTGAGCGCGGGCCTGATCGATGAGAAGGAAGCCAAGAAGCGCCGTCGCGAGGTGGGCGAAGAGGCCGAGTTCCATGGCTCCATGGACGGTGCCTCGAAGTTCGTGCGCGGTGATGCCATCGCCGGCATCCTGATCCTGTTCATCAACATCATCGGCGGCATGATCATTGGCATGAGCCAGCACAACCTGGGTGCCGGTGACGCGGCCGATGCGTATGTGGTGCTGGCCATCGGTGACGCCCTGGTGGCCCAGATTCCCGGTTTGTTGATCTCGGTGGCAGCCGCCATCGTGGTGTCGCGCGTGGGCAAAGAGCAGGATGTGGGCGGCCAGATCCGCGAGCAGATGTTCGAAAACCCCAAGGTGCTGGCCACGGCGGCGGGCATCATCGGTTTGCTGGGCGTGATCCCCGGCATGCCGTTCCTGATTTTTGTGCCGGTGGCAGGTGGGCTGGGTTACTGGGCCTGGTCCATGAACGAAAAGCAAAAGCGCGCGGCCAATGCCCCCAAGAAGGAAGAGGCCCCGGTGGCACCCGCCAACCCGAATGGCGAAGCCACCTGGGACGACCTGCAGCCTGTGGACACCCTCGGCCTGGAGGTGGGCTACCGCCTCATCCAGCTGGTGGACAAAGAGCGTGGCGGCGATCTGCTCAACCGCATCAAGGGCGTGCGCCGCAAGTTTGCGCAAGAGGTGGGCTTCTTGCCGCCTTCGGTGCACATCAAGGACAACCTGGAGCTTCGCCCCAGCGTGTACCGCATCACCTTGCGGGGCGCTGTGGTGGGCGAGGGCGAGGTGTTCCCCAACATGTTGATGGCCATCAACCCCGGGCACGTCACCAACCCGATTGCCGGTACAGCGGCCGTGGACCCCGCCTTTGGCCTGCCCGCGGTGTGGATCGAAGAGCGTCAGCGGGATGCGGCGCAAATGGCCGGCTACACCGTGGTTGATCCCTCGACCGTGGTGGCCACCCATCTTTCACACTTGATGCAACTCCAGGCAGCCAAGCTGCTGGGACGGATCGAGACCCAGCAACTGGTCGAGCATGTGACCAAGCTGGCCCCGAAACTGATTGAAGACGTGGTTCCCAAAATGATCGGCATCTCTACCCTGCAGAAGGTGCTCCAGCTCTTGCTGGAGGAAGGGGTGCACATCCGCGACATGCGCTCGATCATTGAGACCATCGCCGAACAGGCCGCGATCATGCCCAATGTGGTGAATGACCCCTCAGAACTGGCCCGGCGCATCCGCATCGGTCTGGCCCCGGCCATCGTTCAGCAGATCTACGGCCCCGTCAAGGAGCTGGACGTGATCGCGATCGAACCCGATCTGGAGCGCCTGCTGACCCAGGCCCTGACCTCGGCCAACGGCCCCATGCTGGACCCCGGCGTGGCCGACCACCTCACCCGCGAGGCCGCCGAGGCCTCCAACCGGCAGGAAAACATGGGGCAACCCGCCTGCCTGCTCGTGCCTGACGCCATCCGGCCCTCCGTGGCCCGGTTGCTCAAGCGCGCTGCGCCCCGCCTGAAGGTGCTGGGGCACAGCGAAATCCCTGAGACCCACTCCATCCGCATCGGTACCCTGATTGGAGGCCACGCATGAACGTCAAACGCTTTACTGGACGGAACAGCCGCGAGGCCATGCAGAAGGTGAAAGCCGCCTTCGGTGACGATGCCGTGGTGCTGTCCACCAAGCCCGCCTCTGAGGGCGGGATCGAGATCCTGGCGATGGCGGCCGACAGTGTGCCGGCGGTGGACCGCATGGCCCAGGATGCGCCCGAGGTGGCATCGCCATCCGGCGATCAAGAGGCGCTGCCGTCCTTTCTGCAGCCCTCCCGCAAGGACGGCAAGTCTGGCAAGGGCGGCGCTCAGCAAGCCCTGCAAAGTGTGTCGGCGCTGGCCAATTCGGTGCAGGATGACGTCAAGCAGTTGGCCATGAGCACGCTGTCCTTCCAGGACTATGTGCGCGAGCGCATGCTGCGTCGCCGGCAGGCGGCCTTGCAAGCCCAAGAGCGCACCGAACCCGCCCTGGCCGCGAATCCTGAAGAGCAACTGCAGCAGCGTTTTGCCCCTGCAGCACGCCCGCCAGCCCGCCCCGCACCGGCCACGGCCCTGGACCTGAGCGAAGGCCTGGTGGCGCCCCAGCCCGACCGGCGCGAGCCCGCTCGCGCCGCTGCCGAGCCCGCCACGCGCGCCGCCCAGGTGGTGCCCTTGCGCGCAGACCACGCCGAGCTGGCGTTTGACCAGGTGGCACCGCGTCGCGATCAACCCCGCGCCGCCGCCCCCACCGCCGATCCGGCCATGGCCGAGGCCCTCAAGGCCGCTCAGGAGGCCAACACCGCCATGCTGGGCGAGTTGCGCTCGCTGCGGGCGATGATGAAAGAGCGCTTCGAAACCATGGCCTTCATCGAGAAGCTGGGCCGCACGCCCGCTCAGGCGGCCCTGGCGCAACGGCTGCTGGACGGAGGCTTCTCGGCCGTGCTGATCCGCAAGATGCTGGACGCGATGCCCGCCGAGGTGACCCATGGTGGCCACGATGAGCAGGCCTGGGCCGCCCAGGTGCTGCAGCGCAACCTGAACACCGCAGATCAATCCCCCGCCATCGAGGACCGGGGCGGCGTCTTTGCCCTGATCGGCTCCACGGGCGTGGGCAAAACCACCACCACCGCCAAACTGGCGGCTGCGTTCGCCGCCAAGCACGGCGCGTCCAACCTGGGCCTGATCACGCTGGACGCCTACCGGGTGGGGGCACACGACCAACTGCGCGCCTATGGCCGCATCCTGGGCGTGCCCGTGCACATGGCCCACGATCGCGCCGCGCTGGAAGACCTGCTGGAGCTGCTGTCGGCCAAGAAGCTGATCCTGATCGACACCGCCGGCATGGCCCAGCGTGACAGTCGCACCAAAGAGTTGCTGGACATGCTCACCCATCCAAGCATCCGCAAACTCCTGGTCATCAACGCCGCCACCCAGGGTGATGCCATCGAAGACGTGATGCACGCCTACCAGGCCAGCGCCTGCGAAGGCGTCATCCTGTCGAAGCTGGACGAGGCCGTGAAGCTCGGTCCGGCGCTGGATGCGTTAATTCGTCACAAGAGCCGTGTGCTGGGTGTGGCCAACGGCCAACGGGTGCCCGAAGATTGGCACAGGTTGTCGTCGCAAGCCCTGGTGCACCGGGCCCTGCGTGCCAGCCTGAACCCGGCCTATAGGCTGGACATCAACGAAGTCAATCTGGTGTTTGCCACGCCCACCCCGGTGGACGCCGGCATCGCCGCCAACCACGCCTGACACGCTGCCCATGAACCGTCCAGAACGACATGCTGCAGGCCGCACCGGAAGCCCTCCGGTGGATCAGGCCCAGGGTTTGCGCCGGATGTTCGCCACCCGTGTGTTGCGTTTCATCCCGGTGGTGGCCAGCCCGGAGGCCCGCTGTGGCGGGCTGGTGCTGGAGCGTTTGTGCACCGCCTACGAGAGCTTTGGTTTGCGCACCCTGGTGGTGGACGCCAGCCCCCAGGCGCGAGACCCTGGCGAGCTGGTGGCCTTTGACATCGCCGAAGGCATTGAGGCGCTCTCGAGCCACGTGAGCTACATGCCGGCGCGAGGCCTGCCCTTGCGGTATGCCGACGCACGCGGCTCATGTGCCACCTTGCTGGACGCGCTGGCGGACGCCTCGCCACAAAGCGATGTCGTGCTCTTGCACGCGCCCGCCAGCGAGTTGGCGCGGGTGATGGCCCAGCGTGCCCGTGAATGCAGCGTGCGCCCGCTGGTCTACACCAACGACCTGGCCGAGGGTCTGACGCAGGCCTACGCCGCCGTGAAGGTGCTGGCGCAGCGGGGCGGCTGGATGAGCTACGACCTGCTGGTGGCCGCACCCGTGCACAGCACGCAGGCGCAGGCGGTGGCCGATCGCCTGGCCCGGTGTGCCGATGATTTTCTGGGCGTTGCCCAGCGTCTTGCCGTGCAGCTGGATCTGCAGCAGGCCGCGCAAGCCCAGCCAGACGCCCGATTCCTGTCGCTGGCCAGCGGTCTGTTGCACGCTGCCCTGCCGCATTCGCTGGGCGACTCCGCCTTTGAGCACCTGACCTCGCCCGGCAGCGCCTTGCCCGGGCGCGTGGCCCCCGTATTCAACTGATGATGCCCTCGGAGACACACATGTACACCGCCAAAGGTCGTCTCGACATGGACTCGATGCTGCGTCAGTACAGCCCCCTGGTGCGGCGCCTGGCACACCAGATGATCGCCAAGCTGCCTGCCAACGTCGAGGTCGATGACCTCATCCAGGTCGGCATGATCGGGCTCAGTGACGCACTGACGCGATTTGATGCCGGGCAGGGCGTGCAGTTCGAAACCTTTGCCACGCAGCGCATCCGCGGCGCCATGCTCGACGAACTGCGCGGGGCCGACTGGATGAGCCGAGGCACCCGCAAACAGCAGCGCGACATCGAATCGGCCGTGCACAAGCTGGAGCAGCGCCTGGGCCGGGCCCCACATGAAAGCGAGATCGCCAAGGAAATGGGCCTCAGCCTGGTCGAGTACCAGGAAATGCTGGGCAAGGTGCGCGGCACCCAGCTCATCTACCTGGAGGACATGAGTGGCGAAGACGGCGACAACGACTACCTCGACCGGCATGTCACGGATGAAGGCAATGACCCGCTGAGCTTGCTCGAAGACCACCGCATGCGGCATGCCCTGGTCGAAGCCATCAAGAACCTGCCCGAGCGCGAGCAGTACGTGATGAGCATGTACTATGAACAAGACATGAACCTCAAGGAAATCGCGGCCGTGCTGGGCGTGACCGAATCGAGGGTGTGCCAGCTCCACAGCCAGTCCATCGCCAGGCTGAGGGTCAAGCTGCGAGAATGGTGAGGGCATGATGCTCACCGCTGCGATGGTCTCCCCTTTGAAGGAGGCAGTCGATGTGGTCCCCGTTCAGGAAGTTGCCAGCGCTCGCCACGGACGACGGTGCCCTGGCCCCCGATGAGCCCGTGGCGCACAGTGCCACGGCCCTGGCGCAGACGCTGGCACGAGACACCAGTGGCCTGGGGCGTGAGGCCGCCGAGCTGCGTGGCACGCTGGAAGACAGCGCAGCCGTGGCCGCTCGACAGGCCGACACCCTGCAGCAGTTGGTGAGCCACCTGCACAGCATCGTGCAGGCCCAGCAGCAGATTCATCAAGAAACCGACCACAGCGTGCAGGCCATGCAGCAGGCCCGCAACACCGTCGACCGTGTGGGGCGAGACGTCGGGCAGGTGGTCGACACCCTGCGCGATGTGGCCCAGGCCGCCCAGGAAATCACCCAGGTGGCGCTGCAGACTCGGCTGGTGGCATTCAATGCATCCGTGGAGGCCAAGCGGGCCGGGGAAGCCGGGGCCGGGTTCTCGGTGGTGGCCGACGCCGTCAAGACCTTGTCCACCCAGGTCGAGCACATCTCCAAAACCATCATGAGCACCGTGGGCAGCCTGGACCAGCGCATCCAGCGCCTGGCCGATGAGTTGCGCATGGACGAGCAGGCCCGCCAGGGCGGGCAAGCGTGCCTGGCCCAGGCCCTGGCTGGTGTTGAGTCGGGGGTGCAGCGCATCAAGGGCGCTGCCGATCACAGTGGCGCGCTCTCGTCGGGCATCCATGAGCAGATCGGGCGCATGGGCCAGGAGGTACAGCACACCCGCCAGTCGCTGGATGGGGCCCTGAAGCGCAGCGAAAGTGTGCTGGGCGTGTCCGAGCGCTTGATGGAGGTCATTGCCACATCAGGTGTGAGGACCGACGACACGCCGTACATCGAACTCGCGCAGCGCGTGGCGGCTCAGATGGCGCAGGCGCTGGAGCAGGCGGTGCAGCAAGGCCGCATCACCCTCGCCCAGTTGTTTGATGACCGTTATCAGCCCATTCCGGGCAGTGCGCCAGCGCAGCACACCACGGCCTTCAACGCCTTGACCGATGCGCTGTTGCCAGGGTTGCAGGAACCACCATTGCAGGCCTTGCCCCAGGTGGTGTTTTGCATCGCCGCAGACCGCAACGGCTACATCTCGACCCACAACCGGCAGTACTGTCATCCACAGCGGACCGGTGATGTGGCGTGGAACACCGCCCACTCGCGCTGGCGCCGCATCTTCAACGACCGCACCGGCCTGGCCTCGGCGCGCAACACCCGGCCTTTCTTGCTGCAAACCTACCGACGCGACATGGGCGGCGGCAATTTCGTGTTGCTCAAGGAGGCCTCGGCACCCATCGTGGTGCAAGGCCGGCATTGGGGCGGACTGCGTCTGGCGTACCGCTTTTGATCCGTAGGGGTCAGCCGATCCGCCCGAGCAGAAGGTACTCCATGAGCACCTTCTGCACGTGCAAGCGATTCTCCGCCTCGTCCCACACGACGGATTGGGGGCCATCGATGACCTCGGCCTCCACCTCTTCGCCCCGGTGGGCTGGCAGGCAGTGCATGAACAGGGCGTCGGGCTTGGCCACGGCCATCATGTCGGCGTCCACGCACCAGTCGGCGAAGGCCTTCTTTCGCGCTTCGTTTTCGGCCTCGTAGCCCATCGACGTCCACACGTCCGTGGTCACCAGATCAGCACCACGGCAGGCGTCCATCGGGTCCTTGAAGACCTTGTAGCAATCGGTGTTGGCGATGCCGGCCACGGCCGGGTCGACCTCGTAGCCATTGGGCGTGCTCACATGCACGGTGAAGCCCAGGATCTCGGCGGCCTGCAACCAGGTGTTGGCCATGTTGTTGCCATCGCCCACCCAGGCCACCACCTTGCCGGCGATCGAGCCGCGGTGCTCGATGAAGGTGAAGATGTCGGCCAGGATCTGGCAGGGGTGGTACTCGTTGGTCAAGCCATTGATGACGGGCACCCGCGAGTTGGCCGCGAACTTCACGAGCTTTTCTTGCTCGTAGGTGCGGATCATCACGATGTCGACCATGCGCGAGATCACGCGTGCGCTGTCTTCAATGGGCTCGCTGCGGCCCAACTGGCTGTCGCCCGTGGTCAGGTGCACCACCGAGCCGCCCATCTGGTACATGCCGGCCTCGAAGCTCACGCGTGTGCGGGTGCTGGCCTTCTCGAAGATCATGGCCAGCGTGCGGTCGGACAAGGGTTGGTACTTCTCGTAGTTCTTGAAGCGCTGCTTGATGATGGCTGCGCGCTGGAACAGGTAGTCGTACTCCTGGGCGCGCAGATCTTTGAACTGCAGGTAATGTTTGATGAGGCTGTTTCCGGGCTTCATGCGATTCAGGCCTTGGGTTCAGAGAGGAACTGCTTGATGAGCGGGATCAGGATACCGATCAGTTCATCAGCCTGCGCGGGTGTGAAGATCAGGGGCGGCAGCAGGCGCACCACCTTGTCGGCCGTCACGCTCAGCAGCAGGCCGGCGTCCAGCGCGCGGTTCAGGATCACGCCACAGGGCCGGTCCAGTTCGATGCCGATCATCAGGCCCTGGCCGCGGATGTCGACCACGCCGTCCACACCTGCCAGTTCACGGCGGAGTGCCGCCATCAGGTGCTCACCCACCTGGGCGGCGTTGGCCAGCAGGCCGTCTTGCTCCATGATCTTCAGGGTTTCAACGCCCGCACGCATGGCCAGCGGGTTGCCACCGAAGGTGGTGCCGTGGTTACCGGGCTTGAGCACGTCTGCGGCCTTGGGGCCACAGACCACCGCGCCCACCGGCACGCCCGAGCCCAGGCCCTTGGCCAGTGGCATCACATCGGGCTGGATGCCCGACCACTGGTGGGCAAACCATTTGCCGGTGCGGCCGATGCCGCACTGCACTTCATCGAGCATCAGCAACCAGCCTTGGCGGTCGCACAGGGCGCGCACGGCCTGCAGGTAGTCGGTGCGGGCCGGGTTGATGCCGCCTTCTCCCTGAATCACTTCCAGGAACACGGCCGTGACGTTGGGGCGCGTGCGGGCCACTTCCTCCAGTGCCGCGATGTCATTGAGCGGCACGCGCACAAAGCCTTCCACCAAGGGCTCGAAGCCGGCATGGACTTTGGGGTTGCCGGTGGCCGACAGGGTGGCGATGGAGCGGCCATGGAAGGCCTTCTCGTACACCACCACCTCGGCGCGATCGATGCCCTTGTCGTGGCCGTACTTGCGGGCGATCTTCAGGGCCGCTTCGTTGGCTTCCAGACCCGAGTTGCAGAAGAAGACATTGGTCAGCCCCGAGCGCTCCACGAGCATGGCGGCCAGTTCTTCCTGCAGCGGCACCTGGTAGTAGTTGCAGCAGTGGATCATCTTGCTCAGTTGATCCTGCAATGCAGGCACCAGCTTGGGGTGGTTGTGCCCCAGGGTGTTGACCGCGATGCCCGACAGGCCATCCAGGTAGCGTCGGCCCTCGGTGTCCCAGACGTCAGCGCCCTGACCGTGCGACAAGGCAACGGGCAGGCGGCCATAGGTGGGCATCACGTGGGGCATGGACACAGGGGCAGACATGACAGGCTTTCAAGCGCGAAGGGATGAAAAAACAAATGGCGCAGCCGACACTGCGCCCAGGCACATTCTATGTAAAAGCCACGGGATAACGCGCTCCGTATTGCGCGCAGCGCCCAGGTCCGGGACAATAGGCGGTGTCTGCATGGCGCGCCGGATTCGTCGCGGCCATCACCGGGCAAGGCGTTTGGTCACCCGCCGGTCGTCTTGCTTGCTCACCGCGTGTCACGGACACAATCCGTGTGCCGCGCTTGTTTTGCCTGTGAATTGACCCATTCCCAGTCCGACGGAAACGCCACCGTGTTGACGCCCAACGCCCATGCCGCCCCCAAGCCCTCGCCATCTCGAGAAATCTTCATTCAGGGCCTGACCCGGCAAGGGAAGGTGTTTCGTCCCAGCGACTGGGCAGAGCGTCTGGCCGGGGCCATGTCCTGTTTTCGTCCTGGCGGTGCCAGGTTGGGCCCTGGGGCTCACATCGGCTACTCACCCTATTGCGTGCCCACCACCCTGGACGGGGTGAAGTGTGTGGTCGTCAATGAGGCCTTGCGCGAGATCGAGCCCATGGCCTGGGACTTCGTCATGAACTTCGCCCGCGATAACGATTTACAGGTGGCCGAGGCGTGCCTGTTGCCTGATGCGCCGCGCGCCTGATCTGGGCGGCTTGACACCGAAGGCCGTGCCAACGCCGGCGCCAAAGAAAAAGCCCGCACACGGCGGGCTTTGTTCAGGGTGACGGCTGATCAGGCAGCGGTCATGCCCTTGATCTTGGCCGACAGGCGGCTCTTGTGGCGAGCGGCCTTGTTCTTGTGGAAGATGCCCTTGTCGGCGATCGAATCGATCACGCTTTGAGCGGTCTTGAAGGCGTCAGAGGCCTTGGCCTTGTCGCCGGCTTGCACAGCCTTCAGCACGCCCTTGATGGCGGTGCGGAACTTCGAGCGCAGCGCCGAGTTGGCGGCGTTCAGTTTGACGTTTTGGCGGGCGCGCTTGCGGCCCGACGCAATGCGGACGGTCTTCTTGGGTTTGGACGATGCCATGATCTTCGGGGCGCCGGGGATGCCTGAGGCGGGCGGCCAACCGCAGGCAAGCTGCAGCCTAAGCCCACGCCAGCTCGCACCACAGCGGCACCAGTTGGTTGGAAAGCCCAAAAGCATACCATAAGAGACCCAAAAATGACAAGGCGCACCCCAGGCCGCTTCCTATAATCGCGGCCCATGAGCCTGTTCAAATCTGCCTCCGTCGTGTCTTTGTTGACACTGGCGTCCCGCATCACCGGGCTCGTGCGCGAGTTGCTGGTGGCCTCTGCCTTCGGGGCCAGCGCCACCACCGACGCCTTCCAGGTGGCTTTTCGCATCCCCAACCTGTTGCGCCGCCTGTTTGCCGAAGGGGCGTTCTCTCAGGCCTTCGTGCCCATCCTGGCTGAAACCCGCGCCCGACAGGGCGACGCGGCCACCCACGCCCTGGTCAATGCGGTGGGCACGGTGCTGTTTGGGGCCTTGCTGGTGGTGTGCGTGGTGGGCGTGGTGGGCGCGCCCGTGCTCGTGTGGGCCATGGCCTCGGGCCTTCAGGACAGTGGGGGATTCGATGCGGCCGTGGTCATGACCCGCTGGATGTTTCCCTACATCGGCTTCATGTCGCTCGTGGCCTTGAGTGCCGGCATCCTCAACACCTTCAACCGCTTTGCGGTGCCTGCGGCCACCCCGGTGCTGCTCAATGTCACGGTGATCACGGCCGCCGTGCTGCTGGCGCCCTGGTTGCGCGGGCAGGGCATCGAGCCCGTGTATGCCCTGGCCGTGGGCGTGATGGCCGGCGGGGTCTTGCAACTGGCCATCCAGGTGCCCGCGCTGTGGCGCATCGGCATGGTGCCGCGCATCGGGCTGACGCCGGGGGCATGGCGCGCCGCCTGGCAGCATGACGGGGTCAAGCGTGTGCTGCGTCAGATGGCCCCGGCCATCCTGGGGGTGTCGGTGGCGCAGTTGTCGATGCTCATCAACACCCAGATCGCGTCGCACCTGGGGGCCGGATCGGTGTCGTGGCTCACCTATGCCGATCGCCTCATGGAGTTTCCCACCGCCTTGTTGGGCGTGGCCTTGGGGGTGGTCTTGCTGCCGCAGTTGTCCAAAGCCCAGGCCGGTGGGGATCAACGGCGGTTTTCCGAGCTGCTGGACTGGGGCTTGCGCCTGGTCATGCTGCTGGCCCTGCCTGCCGCGGTGGCCTTGCTGGTGTTTGCCGAGCCCCTGGTGGCCGTGCTGTATCACTATGGACGGTTCAGCGCCCACGACGTGCAGCAAACCATGCTGGCCTTGTCATGCTACGGCGTGGGCCTGATGGGGCTGATCGGCGTCAAGGTGCTGGCGCCTGGCTTTTATGCCACCCAGGACATCCGCACGCCGGTGCGGATAGGCATCGTCGTGCTGGTGCTCACGCAGTGCATGAACGCGCTGTTCGTGCCCTACCTGCAGCATGCTGCGCTGGCCTTGTCCATTGGCCTGGGCTCGCTCATCAACGCTGCGTGGCTGCTGATCGGCCTGCGCCGCACCGGGCGTTACCAGCCTGCAGCAGGCTGGTGGTTGTTTGCGCTGCGCGTGCTGGTGGCCACGACCGTGCTGGGGGCGGGCTTGTGGGCCGCTGCCCACCACCTTGACTGGGTGGCCTTGCGCGAGCAGCCCTGGCTGCGCGTGGGGGCGCTGGCCGCGTGCCTTGTGGGGGCCGCACTGGTGTACTTCGGCACCCTGATGGCCACAGGCCTGAAGCTCAAGCAGTTCATTCGGCGGTGAGCGCCGTCGGTCGGCCTTAGACGGCGCCGCGCACCAGGTCCATGGCCTCATCCACCCGCTCTACCGGGTGGATGGTCAGCCCGTCGATGGGTTTTTTGGGCGCGTTGGCCTTGGGCACCACCGCCACCGTGAAGCCCAGCTTGGCCGCTTCTTTCAGGCGCTCTTGGCCGCGCGGGGCCGGGCGCACTTCGCCAGCCAGTCCCACCTCGCCGAAGGCGATGAAGCCCTTGGGCAGAGGCTTGCCCCGCAGGCTGCTCTGGATGGCCAGCAGCACGGCCAGGTCGGCCGCCGGCTCGCTGATGCGCACCCCACCCACCGCGTTCACGAACACATCCTGGTCGCCACAGGCCACGCCCGCGTGCCGATGCAGCACCGCCAGCAGCATGGCCAGGCGGTCACGCTCCAGACCCACGCTCAGGCGGCGGGGGCTGGGGCCGCCGGCATCCACCAGGGCCTGGATCTCGACCAGCATGGGGCGCGTGCCTTCCAGCGTCACCAGCACGCACGAGCCTGGCACCGGCTCGCTGTGGGTCGACAGGAAGATGGCGCTGGGGTTGCTGACGCCTTTGAGGCCTTTGTCGGTCATGGCGAACACGCCAATCTCATTGACCGCGCCAAAGCGGTTCTTGATGGCCCGGATCAGGCGGAAGCTGCTGTGCGTGTCGCCCTCGAAGTACAGCACCGTGTCCACGATGTGCTCCAGCACGCGGGGGCCCGCGATGGCGCCTTCTTTGGTCACGTGGCCCACCAGCACCACCGTGCAGCCGCTGGCCTTGGCCACCCGCGTCAGGTGGGCTGCACATTCGCGCACCTGCGCCACCGAGCCGGGGGCGGAACTCAGCTGGTCCGAAAACAGGGTCTGGATGGAGTCGATCACGCAAAACGCTGGCTTTTCAGCCTCGAGCGTGGCGATGATGTTCTCCAGCTGAATCTCGGCCTGCACCCGCACTTTCGAGCCGTCCAGCCCGAGGCGACGGGCGCGCAGGGCCACCTGGGCGCCGCTTTCTTCGCCGGTCACGTACAGCACCTTCATCTGGTGCGACAGTGCATCCACCGTCTGCAGCAGCAGGGTGGATTTGCCGATGCCAGGGTCGCCACCGATCAGCACCACACCACCGGCCACGATGCCACCGCCCAGCACGCGGTCCAGCTCTTCCAGGCCGGTGGGCGTGCGTGCCACCTCGGCGGCCTCGATCTCGGACAGTGTGGTGACGGCTTGGGCGGCATTGAGCCCCCTGGCCATGGCCTGAAGGCGGTTTTTGCCTGAGCCGCTGGGCTCGGCCCGGGTCTCTTCCAGCGTGTTCCAGGCGTTGCAGTGCGGGCACTTGCCCAGCCATTTGGGGCTGATGCCCCCGCACTCGCTGCAGGTGTAGACGGTTTTTTCCTTGGCCATGCGCGATTGTCGGTCAGGCCGAGGTCTCGGCCTCGCCCGATTGCACAGCCTTGAATCGCTGCTCAAACTCTTGCCGCAGTTGGCGGCGCAGCTGCGCGGCCTTGAAGCGGCGGATTTCGTCAGGCGTTTGAGGGCTCAGCGGTGGCACGGCGGTGGGCTTGTGCTCGTCGTCCACGGCCACCATGGTGAAAAAGCAGCTTTGTGCGTGCCTAACCACCTGGGTGCGGATGTTTTCGGTGACCACCTTGATGCCGATCTCCATCGACGACTTGCCGGTGAAGTTCACCGACGCCAGGAACGTGACCAACTCGCCCACGTGGATGGGCTGCCTGAACGTGACCTGATCGACCGACAGTGTGACCACGTACGTGCCCGCGTAGCGCGATGCGCAGGCGTAAGCCACCTGGTCCAGCAGCTTGAGGATGGTGCCGCCGTGCACGTTGCCCGAAAAGTTCGACATGTCGGGGGTCATGAGCACGGTCATGCGCAACTGGTGGCGGTGGTGGTCAATGTCCATGGTGTGGTCAGAAAAAATGGGATGGGCTGAACGGCGCAAACTCTGTGCCAGCAACGAGGTCAGGCCTGCGCCCTGGCATGGCCGCTGTCTTGCGGGTCGCGGTCTTGCGGGTCGATCACCACGAAGGGTACCCGGGGGGAGACCGCACACATCAGTTCATAGCCGATCGTGCCGCAATGGGCCGCCACCTCGTCGATGGGCAACAGGCTGTCTGCGGGTCCGGTGCCCCACAGGGTGACCTCGCTGCCCACGGCCGCGTCGGGCAGGTGCTCCAGGCTGACGGTGATCATGTCCATCGACACCCGGCCGGCCACGCCGGTGCGTTGGCCATCGACCAGCACGGGCGTGCCATCGGGCGCGTGCCGAGGGTAGCCGTCGGCGTAGCCACAGGCCACCACGCCGATGCGCATGGCCCGGGGCGCCACGAAACGGCTGCCATAGCCCACCGTGTCGCCAGCGTTCAGGTGCTGGATGGCGATGAGTTGAGAGCGCAAGCTCATGGCGGGCTTCAGGCCCCAGTGCGAGGCCGGGTGTTCGGGGTGGTCGGGCGATGCGCCGTACAGCATCACGCCTGGCCGAACCCAGTCGCCGCGCACGGCCGGATCATGCGCGTGGCGCAGGGTGGCGGCGCTGTTGCACAGGCTGCGCTCGCCCGGCAGGTCGTGCGTGTGCTGCACGAACACCTCAAGCTGATGGGCGATGCCACGGGGGCCATCGGCATCCGAGAAATGTGTGATGAACGAGACTTCGTCCACCTGTGGCAAGGCGCTCAGGCGCGCCCAGGCCTGTCGAAACGCCTCTGGCCGAAAGCCCAGGCGGTTCATGCCCGAATTCATCTTCAGGAAGACACGGTGCGGCCATTCGGTCTTGTGTTGCGCCAGCCAGTCGATCTGGGCTTCACTGTGCACGACGTGCCACAGGTTCAGTCGCGAGCACCACTCCAGGTCGCGCGCGTCGAACACCCCCTCCAGCAGCAGGATCGGGCCGCGCCAGTCCATCTCGCGCAGCTTGCGTGCTTCGTTGAGGTCCAGCAGGGCAAAGCCATCGGCGGCGCGCAGGCCCTGGTAGGCGCGCTCCAGGCCATGGCCGTAGGCGTTGGCCTTGACCACGGCCCAGACCGCCGCGTCCGGTGCGTGTTGACGAACCACGCCCAGGTTGTGTCGCAGGGCGTCCAGGTGAACGAGGGCTTCGAGAGGGCGGGGCATTTTGTGATTGTGCCAGTCGGCCCGTGGACTGTTCGCGCGTGCGCAAGGGGGGCGCATGCTATAACGGCCGACTTTCACAGGTCTCCCCGATCCGCCGCGCCTCATGAAAAAAGGCTTTTACACGATCATGCTGGCGCAGTTCTTCAGCTCGCTGGCCGATAACGCCTTGTTCGTCGCGGCCGTTGCCTTGCTGCATGCCCAGGGTGCCCACGAGTGGCAGCGCGCCGCCCTCGTGCCCATGTTCGCGCTGTTCTACGTGGTGCTGGCCCCCTTTGTGGGGGCCTTCGCCGACGCCTTGCCCAAAGGGCGCGTGATGTTCATTTCCAACAGCATCAAGGTGGTCGGCTGCCTGATGATGCTGTTCGGACACCACCCCCTGCTGGCTTATGCGGTGGTGGGGCTGGGTGCTGCGGCTTATTCGCCGGCCAAGTACGGCATCCTCACCGAGTTGCTTCCGCCCTCCCAATTGGTGAAGGCCAATGGCTGGATCGAAGGCTTGACCATCACCTCCATCATCCTCGGGGTGGTGTTGGGTGGGCAACTGATGGGGCCTGTGCTGGCGCCTCACCTTCAGGCCTGGCTGGATGGCGTGGGCGGACTGCAGGCGCCCTCTGCGGCTGAAGCGGCCATTGCCAGCATCACCGTGTTGTACGTGGTGGCAGCGGGTTTCAACCTGCGCATTCCGCGCACGGTGTCGCACCACCATGCCATGAACGCCCACCCCGTGGCGCTGGTGCGCGATTTTGTCGATTGCAACCGCCGTCTGTGGCGCGATCGGCTGGGGCAGATCTCCTTGGCCACCACCACGCTGTTCTGGGGGGTGTCTGGCAACCTGCGGTACATCGTTCTGGCCTGGGCCGCCGTGGCCTTGGGCTATGACACCACGAAGGCGTCGGCGCTCGTGGGTGTGGTGGCCGTGGGCACCGCCGTCGGCGCCGTGTGGGCTTCCATGAAGATGCAACTGGATCGCGCGACCGCCGTCATCCCGCTGGGGGTGGGCATGGGGGTACTGGTGCTGGGCATGAACTTCCTGCGGGATGTGGAGCTCACAATTCCGTTCATGATTTTGCTGGGCGGCCTGGGTGGGTTTCTGGTCGTGCCCATGAATGCCTTGCTTCAGCATCGGGGGCACAACCTCATGGGGGCGGGGCGTTCCATCGCCGTTCAGAACTTCAATGAGCAGGCTTGCATCCTCGCGCTCGGGGCGCTGTACGCCGGGCTCACCACGGCAGGTCTGTCGGCCTATGGGGCCATCACGGCCTTTGGGCTGGTGGTGGCGGGCACCATGGCGCTCATCGGGCTGTGGCACCGTCACAATGCGAAGCATCACGCCCAGGAGCTGGAGCGTTTGCTCGAGATCGCGCGCAATGATGCGCATCATGCAACGCTGGTGCCCCCCACCAGCGACGGCAAGCATTACTGACAATCAGCAACGCAGCTTTACACGTTCAGCGTCGTCACCGGCTGCTGGCACTGCGTTGAATGAGGGAAAGGAGACCCCTCATGCGAGTCAATTCCCTCATCTCTTCTGCCCGCTTGTGGCTCACTTGCGCGCTGGCGGCCTCGGGCGCTGGCATGGCCCAGGCAGGCGATGTGTACTGGTCGGTCGACATCGATGTGCCCATTGAACGCCATGGCCGAGTCGGCACGGTCGTCTCCAATGTGCCCGGTGGCGTGGTGCGAGGAGGCCAGACCGTGGTGCTTGCCCCGGCGCCGGTGGTGATCAAGACCGTGGCGCCCCGTGTGCATCACCCGCGTGAGGTCATCGTGGTGCCCGTGCGGCATGCGCATGGCAAGCCTGCCTGGGCGGGCCATCGGCATCGCCACGTTGGCCACCACCATGCGCACCATGGTGGCTGGCACGCACGCGCAGAGCGACGGGAAGACCGTCGCGAGCAACGGCGAGAGCATCGCCGCGAACGCGACTGGCGCTGAGTCGTGAGGGGGGGTGCGGGGGGATCAGCGTCGGCGGCTGCCGCCGAGGATGGACCCCAGCACCCCCCGGATGATTTCCCGTCCCACCGTGGACCCGATGGTGCGGGCAGCCGACTTGGCCAGCGCCTCAAACACCGAGTCGCTGCGCGATGCCGGCGCACGGCGCGCGGTTTCCCGGGGCGCTTGCGCGCGGGGTGCGGGCGAACGCTCGCGCATCACCTGCTCGGCCTCGTCCAGCATGCTGCCGGAGCGCGGTTCGGCGGTGTCCAGGCGCTGTTGGGTCTGGGCCTTGAGTTTTTCGTAAGCCGATTCCCGGTCCAGCGCCTTTTCATACACGCCGGCCACCAGCGATCGTTGCAGCAATTGGCGGCGCTGCTCGGGTGTGATCGGCCCGATCTGGCTGCCCGGCGGCAGCACAAACACCTGCTGCGTGATGCCCGGGCGGGCCTTTTCATCCAGCAGGCTGATCAGGGCCTCGCCCACACCCAGTTCGGTGATGGCCGCCGTGATGTCCAGGCTTGGGTTGGCGCGCATGGTTTCAGCCGCCGCCTTGACGGCCTTCTGGTCGCGGGGCGAAAACGCCCGCAGCGCGTGCTGCACGCGGTTGCCCAACTGGCCCAGCACCGTGTCGGGCACGTCCATGGGGTTTTGTGTGACGAAGTACACGCCCACGCCCTTGGAGCGCACCAGGCGCACCACCAACTCAATGCGCTCGACCAGCGCGGCGGGCGCGTCCTTGAACAGCAGGTGGGCCTCGTCGAAGAAGAACACCAGCTTGGGCTTGTCCAGATCGCCCACCTCGGGCAGGGTTTCGAACAACTCCGACAGCATCCACAGCAAGAAGGTGGCGTACAGGCGGGGCGCGTTCATCAGCTTGTCGGCCGCCAGGATGTTGACCACGCCACGGCCATCCACGGTCTGGATGAAGTCGTGGATGTCGAGCATGGGCTCGCCGAAGAACTTCTCGCCGCCTTGCTCTTCAATCTGCAGCAGTCCACGCTGGATGGCGCCGACGCTGGCCGGGCTGATGTTGCCGTACTCGGTGGTGAAGTCCTTGGCGTGGTCGCCCACGTGTTGCAGCATGGCCCGCAGGTCTTTCAGGTCCAGCAACAGCATGCCTTGGTCATCGGCCACGCGAAACACCAGTTGCAGCACGCCTTGCTGGGTCTCATTCAGTCCCAGCATGCGCGACAGCAGCAGTGGCCCCATGTCCGAAATGGTGGCGCGCACTGGGTGGCCTTGCTCGCCGAACACGTCCCACAAGGTGGTGGGGCAGGCCTGGGGCTCTGGCGCGGGCAGCCCCCGGTCGGCCAGGATGCCGGCCACCTTGGGGCTCAATTGCCCAATTTGGGAAATGCCCGTCAGGTCGCCTTTGACGTCGGCCATGAACACCGGCACGCCCGCGGCGCTGAGGCTTTCGGCCAGCTTTTGCAGGGTGATGGTCTTGCCCGTGCCCGTGGCCCCGGTGATCAGCCCGTGGCGGTTGGCCAGCGAGGGCAACAGGTGGCATTCGATGTCGCCGTGGCGGGCAAGCAAGATGGGGTCGGCCATGGGCGGGCTCTCCGGTGGTGTCGCGAGGGTGGGGCGGGGTAAAATCGAAGTATCACCCAAGAATTCTGGGGCCACGGCGAGTCGCTGCCACGCATGCGGGCGGTCGGTTCGCCCTGGCCTGTCTTGTTTATCCTCGCCGAAGCGCACCCTCTCAGGAGCCTCTCGCCATGGCTGGTCATTCCAAATGGGCCAACATTCAACACCGCAAAGGCCGTCAGGACGAAAAACGCGGCAAGATCTGGACCCGCCTCACCCGTGAAATCATCGTGGCCGCGCGCCAGGGTGGTGGCGACATCGCCATGAACCCGCGCCTGCGCCTGGCCATCGACAAGGCCAAGGCCGCCAACATGCCGGCCGACAACATCAAGCGCAACGTGGACAAGGCCACGGGCAACCTGGATGGGGTCACCTACGAAGAAATCCGCTACGAAGGCTATGGCATCGGTGGCGCCGCCATCATCGTGGACTGCATGACCGACAACCGGGTGCGCACGGTGGCCGAGGTGCGTCACGCCTTCAGCAAGCACGGGGGCAACCTGGGCACCGAAGGCTCGGTGGCCTTCCAGTTCAAGCACGTGGGCCAGTTTCTGTTTGCACCGGGTGCCAGCGAAGACAAGATCATGGAAGTGGCCCTGGAAGCCGGCGCCGAAGACGTGATCACGCATGACGACGGCTCCATCGAGGTGCTGTGCGCCCCGACGGATTTCGAGGCCGTCAAGAACGCCCTGGAAGGTGCCGACCTGATGCCCGAAATGGCCGAAGTCACCATGCGCGCCGAGAATTCCATCGAACTGGCCGGTGACGACGCCGCCCGAATGCAGAAACTGCTGGACGTGCTGGAAGACCTGGACGATGTTCAGGATGTCTTCCACAACGCCGAACTCAACTGAACCCCACTGTCTCATGAACATCCTTGTCATCGGTTCGGGCGGCCGCGAGCACGCCCTGGCCTGGAAACTGGCCCAGTCCCCCAAGGCTCAAAAGGTCTATGTGGCGCCGGGCAATGGCGGCACCGCGCGCGATCCGCGCCTGGTCAATGTGCCCATCTCTGACGTGAAGGCCCTGGCCGACTTTGCCGAGGCCAACAAGATCAACCTGACGGTGGTGGGCCCTGAGGCCCCCTTGGCCGCTGGCGTGGTCGATGAGTTCCGCGCCCGTGGTCTGCGCATCTTCGGCCCCACGAAGAAGGCCGCTCAGCTGGAAAGTTCCAAGGCGTTTGCCAAGGACTTCATGAGGCGCCATGGCATCCCTACCGCGTTTTACGACACCTTCACCGACGCGGCCAAGGCCCACGATTACGTGAACGAGAAGGGTGCGCCCATCGTCATCAAGGCCGATGGCCTGGCGGCGGGCAAGGGCGTGGTCGTGGCCATGACGCTGGAAGAAGCGCATGAGGCCATCGACTTCATGCTGCTGGACAACAAGCTGGGCGTGCAGCACAACGAAGGTGGCGCGCGCGTGGTGATCGAGGAGTTTCTGGCCGGCGAAGAGGCCAGCTTCATCGTCATGGCCGACGGCAAGAACGTGGCCGTGATGGCCACCAGTCAGGACCACAAACGCCTGCTGGACGCCGACGAAGGCCCCAACACCGGTGGCATGGGCGCGTATTCGCCCGCACCGGTGGTGACGCCCAATGTGTATGCCAAGGCCATGCAGGAGATCATCCTGCCCACCCTGGCGGGCATGGCCAAGGATGGCGCGCCGTTCACGGGCTTCCTGTACGCCGGTCTGATGATCGACGGCCAGGGCAACCCCAAGACGCTGGAGTTCAACACCCGCATGGGCGACCCGGAAACCCAGCCCATCATGATGCGCCTCAAGAGCGATCTGATCGACGTGATGCTGCACGCCACGGACGGCACGCTGGACCAGATCGAGCTGCAGTGGGACCGCCGCTTTGCCCTGGGCGTGGTGGTGGCCGCGGGCGGCTATCCGCTGGACCCGAAGAAGGGTGACGTGATCACCGGCTTGCCGGCCGACGCCGACGACGCGATGGTGTTTCATGCCGGTACCTCGATGGGCGAGGACGGCCAGGTGCGCACCAGCGGCGGCCGCGTGCTGTGCGTGACGGCCCTGGGCGATTCGGCCAAGCTGGCGCAGCAGCGCGCTTACGAGTACATGCGAGGCATCGCCTTCGACGGCATGCAGTTCCGCAGCGACATCGGCTGGCGCGCCATCAAGGCGCGCTGAGCTGGACACGTCATCACATCCACACGAGCAGAGGCCACCATGGACACACAGGCTGTGCGCGCATACCTTCTGGGCTTGCAAGACCGCATCGTGGCGGCCTTCGAGGCCGAAGACGGCACGCCGTTTGTGCGTGACGCCTGGGTGCGAGGGCCGCAGGAGCGCCTGCAGGGCGACGGGTGTTCACGCCTGGTGGAGCAAGGCGGTGTGCTGGAACGGGGGGGGTGCAACTTTTCGCACGTCAAGGGCCCGCAGTTGCCGCCCTCGGCCACCCAGCACCGGCCCGAGTTGGCGGGCCTGCCCTTCGAGGCCATGGGCGTGTCGCTGGTGTTTCACCCGCGCAACCCGTATGTGCCCACCGTGCACATGAATGTGCGCATGCTGGCGGCCCACAAGCCCGACGGCAGCGTGGTGGCCTGGTTTGGTGGTGGCATGGACCTCACGCCTTACTACGGCTTCGAGGACGATGCGCGCCACTTCCACCAGGTCTGCAAGGATGCTTTGGCGCCGTTCGGGCCGGACCGCCATCCGCGCTACAAAACCTGGTGCGATGAGTACTTTTACTTGAAGCACCGACAAGAGGCGCGCGGCGTGGGCGGCATCTTCTTTGATGATGTGGCCGACCTGGGTTTTGAGGGTGGTTTTGCCCTGATACGCGCTGTGGGCGATGCCTTCACGCAGGCCTACCTGCCCATCCTGCAGCGCCGCCGCGAGCATCCCTACGGCGAGCGAGAGCGGGACTTCCAGGCCTACCGACGCGGCCGGTACGTCGAGTTCAACCTGGTGTGGGACCGTGGCACCTTGTTCGGACTGCAGTCGGGCGGGCGCACTGAAAGCATCCTGATGTCCATGCCGCCCATCGTGCAGTGGCGCTATGACTGGCACCCCGAGCCCGGCACCCCCGAGGCCCGCCTGTACGCCGACTTCCTTCCCCCCCGTGACTGGGTCTGACGTGCCTGCAGCCGCCCGTCGCATTGGTTTGATGGGCGGCAGTTTTGACCCGGTGCATGTGGCCCATGTGGCCCTGGCCGAGGTCGCGCTGCGCCATCTGGCGCTTGATGAGGTGCGCTGGGTGCCGGTGGGTCAGGCCTGGCAGAAGGCCCGACAGTTGGCCCCTGCCAAGCACCGCCTGGCCATGGTGCAGGCCGCCATCCAGCATGAGCCTCGTTTCGTGCTGGACGACTGCGAGGTGCGTCGCGGTGGCCCGTCGTACACCTTGGATACCGTGCGCGAATTGCAGGCCCAGCGCCCGGGCTGTGAGTGGTTTCTCATCATCGGGCAAGACCAATATGCCAACCTGCCCACCTGGCAGGGCTGGGAAGAGCTGCTGAGCCGGGTCACCCTGGCGGTGGCCTGCCGGGGCGACGATGCACCTCGGGCGCCCGCCGCGCTGAAGGGGCGTCACCGCCTGACGCGCCTGCCGCTGCCAGCGCTGCATGTCTCGTCCACCGAGATCCGCGCACACCTGAATCAGGGGCAGCCCCCCACCTCCCTGGTGCCCCACTGGCTGAGTGAGCCCGTGGCGCGCTATATTGCCAACCATCAACTCTACGCCTCTGGCGCCCCCCGCTGAATGGACATCCGCAAACTGCAACGCGTCATCGTCGACGGCCTGGAAGACGTCAAGGCGCAGGACATCGTCGTTTTCAACACCGAGCACCTCTCACCCCTGTTCGAGCGGGTGATCGTGGCCACCGGCAATTCCAATCGGCAGACCAAGGCGCTGGCGTCCAGCGTGCGCGAGACGGTCAAGAAGGCTGGCTTCCAGATCATGCGCACCGAGGGCGAAGACAACGGCGAGTGGATCATCGTCGACTGTGCCGCGGTGGTGGTGCACATCATGCAGCCGGCCATTCGCCAGTACTACCAGCTCGAAGAGATCTGGGGTGAGAAGCCCGTGGCCCTGAAGCGCCAGGCGCAAAAGGCCGGGTTGGTCAAGGCGTCCGAGCCCATGGACGAAGTGCCGGCCAAGGTGGCCAAGTCGCCCAAGGCCGGCAAAACGCCGACGGTCAACAAGGCGGCTGCCACCAAGGTGGCTGCCAAAAAGGCCGTGGGCAAGAAGGTGGCTGCGAAGAAGGTGGCTGCGAAGAAGGTGGCTGCGAAGAAGGTGGCTGCGAAGACGGTGGTGGCCAAGAAGGCTGTCGCCAAGAAGGCCACTGCCAAGAAGACGGTGCTGTCCAAGGTGGTCGTCAATGCCCCTGAGCCCAAGAAGGCCCCCGCCCGCAAGGCGGTGGCGGTGAAGAAGGTGGCGGCCAAGAAGGTTGCTGCCAAGAAAGTGGCCGTCAAAAAGGTCGTGGCCAAGAAGGCGCCAGCCAAAAAAGCGCCGGCCCGCAAGACGGCGCGCTGATCGTCTGGCGTGCCCATGAAGTGCACCGTGCTGACCATCGGCCAGCGCCTGCCCGACTGGGCGCAAACGGCCTGCGAGGACTACCTCAAGCGCTTCCCACCAGACTGGAAGGTGGAGGTCAAGGCCGTCAAGGCCGAGCCGCGCGAGGGCAAGCCCGTGGCCGCGATCATGCAGGCCGAGGCGGCCCGGATGGAGGCCGCCTTGCCCAAGGGCACGCGCCGTGTGATCCTGGACGAGCGGGGCACTCGCCTCACCAGCGTGCAGTTGGCCCAGCGCACTGAAGCCTGGCAGCACGACGGTCGCGATGTGGCGCTGATCATCGGCGGTGCCGATGGCATTGATCCGGCCTTCAAGCAAACGGCCGACGAGGCCATACGGTTGTCGGACATGACCTTGCCCCATGCCCTGGCCCGGGTGCTGCTGCTGGAGCAGCTCTACCGAGCCTGGTCCTTGAGACACAACCACCCCTACCACCGCGCCTGAGCGTGGTCCGACCATGAACTCAACGGTGTCCGCGTCATTGCCTGCTGACCTGGCCAACGAGGGGCAGCCGTGGCTGTACCTGGCCTCGCAAAGCCCACGTCGTCGTCAATTGCTGGACCAACTGGGGGTGCGCCACGCCCTGTTGTTGCCGGATGCGGATGAAGATGCCGAAGCGCTGGAGGCCGAGCGTGCGGGCGAGTCTCCTGACGACTATGTGCAGCGCGTGACACTGGCCAAATGGCACGCGGCCATGGCGCGCATGCAGGCCCGGTTTTGCCGTGACGCTGAAGCCTGGCCCTTGGGGCCCGTGCTGTGTGCCGACACCACCGTGGCCTTGGGCTCGACCATCCTGGGCAAGCCGACCGATGCGGCCGATGCCACCCGCATGCTGCGCAGCCTGTCGGGGCGAACCCACCGCGTGCTGACTGCCGTTTGCGTGCACGGTCAACTGCGGGTGAGCGCGTCGCAGGTGCGCTGGCGCGCGCTGGACGACGCCGAGATCGAGCGTTATGTGGCCAGCGGCGAGCCTTTTGGCAAGGCCGGTGCTTATGCCATTCAGGGCCGATCGGGGGCCTGGACGGAACACATTGACGGCAGCTACAGCGGCATCATGGGTCTGCCGCTGTACGACACGGCAGAGCTGCTCAAACCCATGGGATGGAGCTTCTGATGCCCGACACGATGGTGCTGGCTGGGGCCTCCGGGCTGGTGGGGCGCCACCTGCTCACCCAGATGTTGGCCGACCCCGGCGTGACCGAGGTCAGGGCGTTGGTGCGTCGTCCCTTGACGCCGGCGGGGCTGACGGGCTCGGAGCACACGCCCGGGCTGGACAAGCTGCGCGTGTGGGTGCATGACTTCGAGCGACTGAGTCAGGCCCAGTCGCTGTTCGATGGCGCGGGTGGCTTGGTGTGCGCCCTGGGCACCACGATACGCCAGGCCGGTTCGCGCGAGGCCTTTCGTCGGGTGGACTTTGACTACCCCCTGCAACTGGCCCGCATGGCCCATGAAGCGGGCGTGCTGCGCATGGGCCTGGTCAGTGCCGTCGGGGCCGACGCGTCGTCGGTGTTTTTCTACAACCGCGTCAAGGGCGAGCTGGAAAACGCGGTGCGGGCCTTGAACTTCGAGCACGTGACGGTGGCCCAACCCTCTTTGCTGGCGGGTGATCGCAGCGAGTTTCGTCTGGGTGAGCGCCTGGGCTTGGCCCTGGGCTTGCTGATGCCTGCCAGCCACAAGCCGGTTCAGGCATGGCAGGTGGCTGCGGGCGTGTGGCGCAAGCTGCGCGAGGGGCGTGCGGGCTGGCATGTCCTGCGCAACCCATCACTGCGTGCCATGCGCTAAGCTGCGTCCACCATGCTTCATTCGCAAGACATTCTCGTCAACTGGACGCCACAGGAAACCCGTGTGGCCATCATCGAAAGCGGCGCCGTGCAGGAGTTGCACGTCGAGCGCACCCTGGAGCGGGGCCTGGTGGGCAACGTTTACGTGGGCAAGGTGGTGCGTGTGCTGCCGGGCATGCAGTCGGCGTTCATCGACATCGGTCTGGACCGTGCTGCGTTTTTGCACGTGGCCGATCTTCACCGCGACGCCACCAACCACAAACCCGGACGCCATGGCGATGGCCAGGTGCCCATCGAGAAGCGGGTGCACGAAGGCCAGGCCCTGATGGTGCAGGTCATCAAAGACCCCATCGGCACCAAAGGCGCGCGCCTGTCCACCCAGATCAGTGTGGCGGGGCGCTTGCTGGTGTTCCTGCCGCAAGATGACCACATCGGCATTTCGCAAAAAATCGGCTCACCCGAGCTGCGTGATGCGTTGCGCAGCCGCATGCTGGCTCTGCTGGGCGAGGCTGACAACCGAGAGGGGCGCACGCGTTCCGGCGGCTTCATCCTGCGCACCAACGCCGAAGACGCCACCGACGACGAGTTGGCCGGTGACATCGCCTACCTGCGCAAAACCTGGGGTGCCATCCGCGAGCAGGGGCTGAAGTCGCCGCCAGGCACCTTGCTGTACCAGGAACTGAACCTGGCCCAGCGTGTGCTGCGCGACCTGGTCAACGAACGCGTGCAGAGCATCCGCATCGATTCGGCCCTGCAGTTCGACACCCTCAAGGCGTTCGGCGACACCTACACCCCCACCGCGGTGGCGCGACTGGCGCTGTACAAGGGTGAGCGTCCGATCTTCGATCTGTACAACGTCGACACCGAGATCCAGCGCGCCCTAGCGCGGCGCGTGGACCTGAAATCCGGTGGCTACCTCATCGTGGACCAGACCGAGGCCCTGACCACGGTGGACGTGAACACCGGTGGGTATGTGGGGGCGCGCAACTTCGACGAAACCATCTACAAGACCAACCTGGAGGCCGCGCAGGCCATCGCACGCCAACTGCGGCTGCGCAACCTGGGTGGCATCATCATCATCGACTTCATCGACATGCAGCGCGAAGAGCACCGCGAGCATGTGCTGTCGGAGCTGCGCAAGCAACTGCAGCGTGACCGCACCAAGGTGACGGTCAGCGGGTTCTCCAGCCTGGGCCTGGTCGAAATGACGCGCAAGCGCACGCGCGAGTCCTTGGCACACATGCTGTGCGAGCCGTGCCCCACCTGCGAAGGGCGCGGCCAGGTGCGCACGGCACGTACGGTGTGCTACGACATCCTGCGCGAGATCCTGCGCGAGGCGCGTCAGTTCAGTCCGCGCGAATTCCGGGTGGTGGCCAGTGCCACCGTCGTCGAGATGCTGCTGGACGAAGAAAGCGCTCACCTGGCGGGCCTGAGCGATTTCATCGGCAAGCCCATCTCCTTGCAGGCCGAGCCCACCATGTCGCCCGAGCAGTACGACATCGTGCTCTTGTGACGGCCCCGGGCGTGCGCGCCAGAGGGGCAGGGCCTCTTTACATTACTTGACCTCTGGGGCGTGGGGCCAAAGCACCCTCTCTGAAGGAACTCCTGGCCACCACGGGGCACAATTCGTGCTGACCTGAACGAATTCGATGAACGCTTGCATGTCTGATCACTTCGACTCACCTGACCTTGCTCGTCGAACCACCTTGCGCAGCGCCGCCCAATGGGTGGGGGTGTTGGGTGCCGCAGGCCTGGGCATGGCGTGGCCACTTGAATCGGCGCGCGCGCAGTTTCGGGTGGAAATCGCCGGCGTGGGGGCCACCCGCATCCCGGTGGCCGTGGCGCCGTTCCGGTCCGAAGACCGTTCACCGCAGGCGGTGTCGGCCATCATCCGTGCCAACCTGGAGCGCTCCGGGCTGTTCCGTCTGGCCGATGCCAGTGCCGAGCGACTCGACGAGTCGGTGCGGCCCAATCTGGTGGACTGGCGCGCGAAATCCGTGGATGCTTTGCTGGCGGGCTCCATCACGCCGCTGGCCGATGGGCGCTTCGATGTGCGCTACCAACTGTGGGATGTGCTCAAGGCCCAGGGCCTGGGCGGATTGAGCCTGGTGGTGCCCGCCGCCGACCTGCGCCTGGCGGCCCACCGCATCTCCGACGAGATGTACGAGCGCCTGACCGGTGACAAAGGGGTGTTTGCCACCCGCATCGCCTATGTCAGCAAGGTGGGCAAGCGCCACACCTTGTTCGTGGCCGATGCCGATGGAGAAAACGCCCAGGCGGCGCTGGCCAGCGCCCAGCCCATCATCTCGCCAGCCTGGTCGCCCGACGGCCGGCAACTGGCCTATGTGTCGTTCGAAACAGGCAAGGCCAACGTCGTGGTGCAGGATGTGTATTCGGGGCGCCGTCGGGTGGTGGCCGGCTTCCGTGGCACCAACAGTGCGCCCGCGTGGTCGCCCGATGGACGACAGTTGGTCGTCACCCTCAGCCGTGAGGGGGGCTCTCAGCTGTATGTGATCGGTGCCGATGGCGAGGGCGTTCGCCGGCTCACCCAAAGCCAGGCGATCGACACCGAGGCCGCCTGGGCCCCCAATGGCGCCAGCATCTACTTCGTCAGTGATCGTGGCGGTGGCCCTCAGATCTACCAGGTGCAGGCTCAGGGGGGCGCTGCCCGCCGCGTCACCTTCACGGGGGCGTACAACGTGAGCCCGTCCCTCAGCCCGGATGGTCGCTGGCTCACGTATGTGGGCCGTGTCGATGGCGGCGCGTTTCGCGTTCACCTGATGGACCTGGGGTCCGGGCAGGTCAAGGTGTTGACCGACACCCGCGATGACGAGCGCCCCAGCTTCGCGCCCAACAGCCGGCTCATCATTTACGCGACCCGTCAACAAGGTCGCGACGTGCTCATGACCACGTCCCTGGATGGACGCATCAAAGCCCGGCTGGCCACGCCAGCGGCCGACGTGCGCGAACCCGTGTGGGGGCCTTACCTGAACCGATGATCGGCCCGCGCCACCTTGTTTGCCCCTTTGTTTTCCCGTTGTTTGATGTTTCGCCAACCTATCCCGCCACAGGAGCTATTGACATGACGAAGACCAGCCTCTCTTCTTTCTCGCCTGCTCGTGCCTTTGGCCTGAGCGCACTGGCTGCGGCCGCCTTGCTGCTGGCGGGTTGCGGCTCCAGCGTCAAACTGGACGACCAGGCCAATGCTGGCGCCGCGCCCATCAGCACGGCGGGCAGCGACGCCACGGCAGGAGCCACCGGCGCCAGCAGCGTGGCCCCCGTGGTGGTGGCGCCCGATGCCTCGTCGGCAGACGCCACGGCCTCACTGCCCCGTGTCATCTACTTTGACTTCGACAGCTTCCTGGTCAAGGACGAGTTCCGTCCGGTGGTGGAAGGGCATGCCCGCCGCCTGAACGCCTCGCGCACCACGCGCATCGTCATCGAAGGCCACACGGACGAGCGCGGCAGCCGCGAATACAACCTGGCGCTGGGTCAAAAGCGCGCTGAAGCGGTGCAGCGTTCGCTGACCCTGCTGGGCGCAGGCCCCGAGCAGATCGAGGCCGTGAGCTTTGGTGAAGAGCGCCCCGCCGCCACCGGCAGCGATGAGGCAGCCTGGTCTCAAAACCGTCGCGCCGACATCAAGGACCGCTGAACCGGGCCAGCCCCGAGTGATTTGCAGGAGACCCCATGCCCGTCTTGCCAACCCGTATCGTGAAACATTGGCGCGCGCTGGCCATGCTGTTGGCCTTGTTGGCCAGTCCCTGGTCGGCCCAGGCCGCCCTGTTCGGTGACGATGAGGCGCGACGGGCCATCCTGCAATTGCGTGAGCAGCGCACGCAGGATGTCGAAGCCCAGCAGGCACGCATGGAGTCCCTCAACCAGCAGGTGGACCAGCTCAAGCGCAGCGTGCTGGAGTTGAACACGCAGATCGAGCAGTTGAAGATGGACATGGCCCGTCAGCGCGGGCAGGAAGAATTGCTGCAGCGTGAGCTGGCCGAGATGCAACGCCAACAGGCCGACCTCAAGGGATCGGTTGATGAGCGCATGAGCCGCCTGGAGCCCCAGAGCATCACCCTGGACGGGCGAACCTTTCAGGTAGACCCTGAAGAAAAACGCTTGTTCGACGAGGCCATTGCCCGCTTGAAGGCCGCCGATTTTGCGGCCGCGGCCGTCGGTTTCAATGCCCTGTTCAAGCAGTTCCCGGCCACGGGCTACCGTGAGGCCGCCTGGTATTGGCAGGGCAATGCGTATTACGGCCTTCGCGACTACAAGTCGGCCATCGAGGTGTTTCAGCAAGTCGTTGACAAGGCGCCCGAGCACCCCAAGGCGCCTGAGGCCCAGTTGTCGGTGGCCAATTGCCAGATCGAGCTCAAACAGCTGACATCGGCGCGCCGGACGCTGGAGCAGTTGATCAAGCAATACCCACGCAGCGAGGCAGCGCAGGCCGCCCGCGACCGCTTGCAAACCCTGCCGCCACCCACCGCTGGCGCCAAACGCAAGGCCCCATGAGCGGGCTGGAGCACGCCGACCTCGATCGCCGTTTCGGGGGGCTCAGGCGCTTGTACGGGCCACAAGGGTATGAGCGCCTGCGTCAGGCCAGGTTCGCGGTGGTGGGCGTTGGTGGCGTGGGCTCTTGGGCCGTGGAGGCCCTGGCGCGCAGCGGTGTGGCCCACCTGACCCTGGTCGACCTGGACCAGGTGGCCGAGTCCAACATCAACCGCCAGGTTCAGGCCGTGACGTCCACGCTGGGGCAGGCCAAGGTGGATGCCTTGCGCGACCGCATCGCGGGCATCCATCCCGGTTGTGAGGTTCGGCTGGTAGAAGACTTCCTGACCGAAGACAACGCCTCGCAGTGCCTGGCGCTCAACGATCTGTCGGCGCCACTGCACGGTGTGCTGGACTGTTGTGACCAGGTGCGGGCCAAGGCAGCGATCGCGGCCTGGGGGGCCGCCCAGGGTGTGCCGGTGGTCAGCGTGGGGGCGGCTGGCGGCAAGAGCCGACCTGAGCTGGTGGAGGTGGCCGACCTGGCCGAGGTCACGCACGACCCCTTGCTGGCCAGCGTGCGTCAGCGTTTGCGCCAGCGCCACGGTGCTCCCCGGCGCGGTGGCATGGGCTTGCGGTGTGTGTTCTCGCGTGAACCGGTTCGTCCGTCTCAAGAGGCCGCCTGTGACACCCCTGCTGGGGCGCAACCGGGCATGGCCCTGGCGTGCCATGGCTACGGTTCCAGCGTGATGGTGACGGCTTCGTTTGGCATGGTGGCGGCGGCACAACTGCTGAACTTGATCGCCGAGTCTTGAGCACGCTATAATCTAAGGCTTCGCAGGCGGGTCGTTAGCTCAGTCGGTAGAGCAGCGGACTTTTAATCCGTTGGTCGCAGGTTCGAATCCTGCACGACCCACCACCTTGCGAAGGCACCGAAAATCGGTATATAATCTGAGTCTTCGTTGATCGCGAATACGCTTTTTGCGCATTCAACGGGGTAGAGAAGACAAGGGCTCTTAGCTCAGTTGGTAGAGCAGCGGACTCTTAATCCGTTGGTCGTAGGTTCGAATCCTACAGGGCCCACCAACATTTCAAGGCCTGTGCGCAAGCACAGGCCTTTTTGTTTGGCCGGCCAAGCCCAGGCGCATGTCAGTCCCTGGCGCAAGGCACTGGCTAAGATGCGTGCCATGTCGATGTTTGCCGCATCTCCTGATCACCGAGCCCCTGAAGCCCCTGGGCAGGAGCATCGCGCCATGTGGTGGTCGGCCCTGGCGCGTTGGGCCGAGCGTCAGCCGTGGCCAGATCTGAGCACCGCATGGTTGGTGCAGCCCTGGCGCGATTGGGGGCGCCACCTCCAGACCATGGGTGTGTTGAGGCATGGCCAAGGCGATGACGACTGGAGCCTCTGGGCCGCTCCGCTGACGCAGGATGGCGGCCTGAGCATGGGCACCCTGAGCCGCCTGGTCGAGGCCTGGTCCTCCCAGGGGCCTGCTGCCGGCCTGGGATGGGCGCTGCACCGATGGGCTTTGGGCGATTGGGTGCTCAGGCAGGCGTCCGCATGGCCCCACGACGATGCCGTGCCTGTGTACGCAGGGGCGGGCACATGGGGCTGGTGCCCCGAAGCGCTGGTGCCATGGTGGCGTGGGCAGGCGCTCGGTGAGGCGCAGTCTGAGGCCTTGTCCGACTGGAGCCGTGTGGCGTCCACGGGCTCGATGCTGTTGCTTCCGGGCCATTGGACGCACCTGGTGCGTGCGGTCTGGCGGGGGCGTGCGCCGGCGGACGCGTCGATGGGGGGCTGGCAATGGCAGGTGCTGGCGCGTGAACAGGCCGAACTCCATGCGGCCGAACAGGTCGGGCCAGCGGCCCTGGGTCTGAGGCCCTTGCAGTCATGGTGCATCCGTGCGGCAGACGATGCTTGGCAAGCTTTGGCCTGTTCGGCGCCACATGCGAATGCGCTGTGGCGCGAGGTGCTGCTCAAGGATCAACTCGGTGTGATGGCCGTGGCGTCCGGCGCGTGGCAGGCCGCAGACCGCGTTGTGCAGGATCATGTGGCGCTTCGCCGTCAAGGCGGGCGGGCCTTGTCTGAGCATCCCGCCGTGCAGCAGATGCGCGGGCGCATGGTCGCAGCCGGGCGCGCGGTGGCGGCGCTCATGCAGGCCTGGCAACAGCCCACGCACGGCCCCGAGCACCTTGATGCCCTGGCCGCAGTGCTGCTGGACCGTTGTGCGGTTCACGAGCACCTGGCGCGCCTCACCGACGAGGGCCTGCAGGCCATGGGGGCGGCAGGCTACCTGGCCGACAACCCGGTGGCGCAAGCCTGGCGCGATCAGCGCGTGCTGCGCCAACTGGCCGGCGGGGTGGCCGATGCGCATCGGGTGGCCGCTGGGTGCGCTCGCATGGGAGGGCTTTCGCATGGGCTCTGAGACGCGTCCGCTGGGCGGCATGCTGCCGCCTCATGATGTGTTGTCATCGGCGCAGACGGTGCAGCGGCTGCGGCCTTTGGCAGCGTGGCTGGCCAGCGCCAGTGACGACGATCTGTGGCTTCAAGACACCCACCGTTTACCGGCCCCGCTGGCCAGCTTGCGGTGGCGCGCCCGCCGGTTCGCCTTGTCGCACCTGCAACCGCTGGCCGCTGACGGTGATGCCTCATCCATGCATGCCCCGGGCACCGAGGGGCCGCATGGCGAGCGCTTTCAGGCCATGCTGGCCGAAGCAGGGCGCCAGGGCTGGCTCAGTTGTTACCTGCCGCACCCCTTGGGGAGCATGTCGTGGCGCGCCTGGCCCCATGCCATCGCATGGCAGGCCAGCGTGGTGGTGGAAGAGTTCGGTGCGGTCGATGGCGGTTTGATGCAGGTGCTGTCGGCGCATCACCTGGGCAGCATGCCGGTGATCCTTTCCGGTCATGTTCGTCAGATATGGCGCATCCTCCGGCCGGTGTACCGCGCTTGTCTGGCGGGAGCGCCGAGCTTGATGGCCTATGCCATCACCGAGCCCCATGCAGGGTCTGATGTCGAGCATGGCCCAGGTGCGGCCACGATGAAACCCGGGGTGGTGGCACGCCGTGTGCCGGGCGGATGGCGGCTGACCGGGCACAAGTGCCACGTCAGTGGTGGTGATCTGGCCCAGGCCTTCACGGTGTTTGCGGCGCTCGAGGGCGAGGACATGCGCTCGTGGACGTGCTTTCTGGTGCGTGAGCAGCCGGCTGTGACGCGTTTGCGCAACGAAGACAAGCTGGGTTTGCGCGCCTCTGGCACCACGGCTTTGTCGTTTGACGGCGCCTTCGTGCCCGATGCCGACGTGATCGGGCCCTTGCGAGGTGGGTGGGCCATCAACCGCACCACCCTGACCTGCTCGCGCATACCGGTGGGGGCCATGGCCTTGGGGATGGCCCGCGCGGCCACCCAGATCGCCTTGCAGTTTGCCCGCACACGAGGCCTGGGGCGTCATCGCCTGATGGACCGGCAAGACGTGCAGTTGAGGCTGGCGGCCATGGTGTCAGAGGTGCGGGCCATGCGGGGCCTGTTGTGGCACGAGGCCCGTCATGCCTGGCATCCCGGGGCGTTTCATGCCTCACTGAGCAAGTCGTGGGCCACCGAGCGCGCGCAGGTGGTGGTGGAGCAGGCCATGGACCTGGTCGGCGAGTGGGGCGTGCACGGTGCGCATGGCCTGGAGCGCATCCTGCGCGATGTGCGGGTGACGCGCATCTTCGAAGGCACCACCGACATCAATCGCCTGGGCATGATCGAAGCCTGGGCCGAGCACCTGCGGCCAGAGGGCGCACATCAGGGCCCACCCGGGGTGTAAGGCGCGACGAATCGGCCGAAACACCGATGCCTGCTGGATTTTCTTGTGATCAAGCCGTGCTCGGGTGCTTGAAATATGTGCGAAGCGATGCACAATTAAGGCGCCCGGTTGTGCGGGTGCATCCACAATCCATCTTCATGAACAAGACCGACCTCATTGTGCGTTTGGCCGAGCAGCACGAGCTGTCCAAGGCCGAAGCTGGCCGCATCCTGGACACCCTGCTCGACACCGTGGTGGCCGCGGTGAAAAAGGGTGACCCCGTGACCATCCCTGGTTTCGGCACCTTCAAGCAGCATGCTCGCGCCGCCCGCACCGGCGTGAATCCCTCCACTGGTGAGAAGATCAAGATCGCTGCAGCCAAGCTGCCGAAGTTCTCGCCGGGCGCCACCTTCAAGGCGGCTGTCGACCCGAAGGCCGCTGCCAAGAAGGCCAGCGCCAAGGCTGCAGCCAAGCCTGCTGCCAAGCCCGCAGCAAAGAAGGCCGCCAAGCCTGCTGCCAAAAAAGCCAAGAAGTGATGGCTTGATGGGTCTTCCGGCGCCATGCCGGAAGGCGCACCACATGAGCGGCGTGTCCAGACGGGCACGCCGCTCATCTTTTTGGTGGCGTCGATACGGGTGCGTCCTGCGGCTTGACCACGGTCAGGATCGTGTTGACGAGATCGCGGATGTCGAACGGCTTGCTCACAAAGCTGTCCATGCCTGCGGCCAGGCAGCGCTCCCGGTCTTCTGCACGGGCATTGGCGGTCATGGCGATGATCGGCAGACGTTTGTGACGTGGATCAGACCGCAGGCGCCGCGTGGCCACCAGGCCGTCCATGTCAGGCATTTGCAGGTCCATCAGCACCGCGTCCACCGGCGTGTGGTCCAGCACCGCGAGGGCTTGTTGGCCAGTGCCAACCACCGTGACGGTGGCGCCGTGCTGTTCCAGGATGGAACGTGCCAGGATCTGGTTGAGGTCATTGTCTTCGGCCAGCAGCAAGTGCAGTCCGCGCAAGGTTGGTGCTGCCGGGTTCTTGATGGCCAGGGATGCGCCGGGCACATCCTCCGTGGCTTCTGGCAGCTTCTTGAATGCGGCGGTGAACCAGAAGGTGCTGCCTGCGCCTGGGGCACTGTCGGCGCCCACGTCCCCGCCCATCAACTCGGCCAGGCGCTTGCAGATGGCCAGGCCCAGGCCTGTGCCACCAAAGCGGCGCGTGGTGGAGCTGTCGGCCTGCGAGAACGCGGCAAACAGCCGCTGGCGCGTGGACTCGTCCATGCCGATGCCGGTGTCATGCACCCGTATCTCCAGTACGCGGCGCCCAGGCGTGTCTGCGGCGAGGCGGGCGCGCACGTCGATGCCGCCGCTGTGGGTGAACTTGATGGCGTTGTGCACGTAGTTCAACACGATCTGCTCGACGCGCAGAGGGTCTCCCATCACGGTGCCTGTGGCTGAGGCATCCAACTGAAACGACAGGCTCAAGCCCTTGCCCTCGGCCATGTCGCGAACCTGGTTGTCCACCGAACGAAAGACGCTGCCAAGGTCCATCGGTACGCATTCCAGCTCCAGCTTGCCGGCTTCGATCTTCGACATGTCCAGGATGTCGTTGATGAGCCGCAGCAGTTGTTTGCCCGCCAACTGGATCTTGGCCAGGTAGGCCTCCTGGTTGGGGTCGTGGTTGTGCATGCGCGCCAACTGGGCGAAGCCGATCACGCCGTTGAGCGGGGTGCGGATCTCGTGGCTCATGTTGGCCAGGAACTCGCTCTTGGCGGCATTGGCGGCTTCGGCGGCGGCCTTGGCGGTGCTGAGTTCTCGGGTGCGGGCTTCGACGCGGGCTTCCAGCTCGGCTTCGCGCCGCCGCAGAAGCCGCTCCACCACCAGGAGGCGGTCGCGGTCTTGCAACTGGTAGCTCTGGCGCACAAAGGCCAGCACCCCCACCAGCAGGCCGCCGGCCACGATGCTGATGCGTGCACTGCCAGGCAAGCCCGGCAGGCTCCATGCCAGGGCCACGCCCAGGGCGGCCATCACCACCAGCACCAGGGGCAACATGCGCAGTGCGCCCTCGCACCGGCGGTCCCACCGGGCGTCGTCGTGGGCGGTTTGCAGCCTGAAGTGCCAGGCGCCCCATCCCAAGGTCACGGCCACCAGCGAGAAGGCCAGGTTGACCAGCCCACCGGTGTGGATCTCGTGCCGCAGAAACAGCAGGTTCCAGGTGCCCCAGCACAGGGTCAGGCCCAGCAAACCCATCGGCATCAACCAGGTGGACCAGTGCAGGCGTGCGCGCAAGGTGAGCGCCAGCACCACCGCCAGGCACACCGGCGCCATCAGGGCAATCGGGTAGGCGGCCATCACCGCGACCTGCAGCAGGCTGAACTGGCCACGGCTTGGCAGGAACAGCGCCAGCGTGGCGGCCACGAAGGCCAGGAGCAGGGCGGCGGCGTCCAGCCGAACGATGCGCCACTGTGGCGCTGGCAACCGGGCCATGCCAAAGCGCCACAGGCCCGCAGAAGCCAGCAGCCCGATGCTGATGAAAAAGACGTCGGCCGGGGAGGGGAAGGGCAGCCAGTCGGTGTAGACCTGCAGGTTCCAGGCCACTTGCCCGAGCACCAGGCTGAGCGCGGCCATGGTCAGCCAGCCTTTGGCGACACGGGTGTCGGCGTCGGGCTCATCCTGCCAGCCGCGCCAGGCCATCAGGGCGCAGCTGGCGAAGGCGGCGCTCCAGTGGAGGTTGTCCAGCAGCAGGTTCAGCGGCGCAGGCGCCAGACGCACGCCGACCAGACCCGTCAGCGTCAGCAGCAGGCCCAGCCCCAGCAGCCATCGGAAGAGGTGCGTGTTCACCTCTTCCTTATACCGCAGTGAACTCAGGTTTTGTTGGGTTTTCCAGACCGGCGCCGTTGCGACATTTCACGTCCCATGCCCTGGAGATCCCAGCGCGAGATGCGCGACCGCGCTTCGGGGTAGATGAGCGACTCTTCCAGGGCGATGTGGTCACGGTAGAGGGCGTGAAACACGGGCACGATCTGCTCGAGCTGCTCCAGGTTGAACCAGTTGTAACCCGCGGCGATGGCTTCGAACTGGGGCGCAATTTCCTGCCAGTCCTCTTCGATCCAGCCATGGTCTTGCTGCAGGCGCAGGGTTTGTTGCGTGAGCAGGTCGTCGCCAGAGCGCAGCAAGGCCGGGAACACGTGGCGCTCTTCGTCCAGATGGTGTTCGCGCGCCGTTGTCATGAAGAAATCAAAGATGCGGCGCGCCATTTGCTGGGCGCGTTCGTCGTGACCCACCCGTCGCAGGTGGTCAAGCAACTGGTGCATGTCGTGCAGGTGGCGGACCACGTCGCGGTGACATTCGTCCAGCACATCAAAGGGCTGGATGGGGCGCGCGCTCAACGCGTCCTGAACAGCGGATGGGGCAGATTCTGGGGTCAGCACGGCAGACATGGCAGGCTCCTGATCGGTGGCAAGGGACGGCGGCGGTGTCAGTCCATTGTGGGCAGGCCGGCGCAAACGGGCTTGCGCCACGTCAAGAATCTGGCGTCAGCGCAGCATGATCACAAAAAGCGTTCCAGCAGCTTGCGAGACGCCGAATCCAGCGCTTCCATGGCGGGCATTTGGTACTGAAGTCCCTGGGCGCTGTGGAGCAGCCACCGCCCGTGGGGCAAACGCCGCAGGTCGTCTTCACTCTTGAGGGTGAGGGTGGTCTGGCCCCGGTCGGTGTCGACCTGCCAGTGGCTGGGCACCGAGAATCCTGACACCGACCGAATGCGGATGATCTGCGGCATGAACTCACGCAAGGCGAGCTCGGCTTCGAGCACCTGGCGTGCTGCAGCGGGGCAAGACTGCAGGCTGTCCAGCCAGAGCAGCTCGTGGCCGTCCGGGCCCAGCAGTGACAGGCCGCCGTCAGGTGCCGACAGCGGGAAGGCGCGCACCGGCGTCACCCCCACATGGATGAGGCCGTCGGGCGCGCGGTACACGAGTTGCCCTTGGGCGTTGCGTTCAATCATGATGGCCTCAGGTGACATCTGAAAGGGTGGCTTCTTGTTCGGTCTTGCGGGCCTGGGCTTCATACAGTCGCCAGTAGGCGCCCTGGCGGGCCATCAACTCGTCGTGCGGGCCCACCTCCACGATTTCGCCGCGGTCCATCACCACCAGGCGGTCGGCCTTGCGCAGCGTGGACAGGCGGTGAGCGATGGCGATCGTGGTGCGGCCTTGCACGAGGTTGTCCAGCGCCTTCTGGATTTCTTTTTCGGTTTCGGTGTCCACGGCCGAGGTGGCCTCGTCCAGGATGAGGATGCGCGGGTTGATCAGCAGCGCGCGCGCAATGCTGATGCGCTGGCGCTCACCGCCCGACAGGCCCTGGCCGCGTTCGCCCACCATCGAGTCATAGCCGTGGGGCAGTCGCAGGATGAACTCGTGCGCGTGGGCCGCGCGGGCAGCGGCGATGATCTCTTCGCGGGTGGCCTCGGGCTTGCCATAGGCGATGTTCTCGGCGATGGTGCCAAAAAACAGGAAGGGCTCTTGCAGCACCAGCCCGATGTGGCGGCGCACGTCGGCCACGCGCAGGTGGCGCAGGTCCACGCCATCGACCAGGATGGCGCCTTCCGACACGTCGTAAAAACGGCAGATCAGGTTGACCAGGGTGCTCTTGCCCGAGCCTGAATGGCCCACCAGGCCGATCATCTCGCCAGGCTGAATTTCCAGGTTGAGGTGGCGGATCACGCTGCGGTTGCCATAACGGAAGCCCACCTGGCGCATCTGCAGTTGGCCCTTCAGCGCCGGCAGGGTGACCGGGTTGGCTGGCTCGGGCACGTTGGAGACGTGGTCCAGGATGTCGAAGATGCGCTTGGCGCCTGCGGCGGCCTTTTGCGTGACCGAGACGATGCGGCTCATCGAGTCCAGCCGCCCGTAGAAGCGGCCGATGTAGGCGATGAAGGCCGTCAGCACGCCCACGGTGATCTCGTGGCCCGCCACCAGCCAGATGCCGAAGGCCCAGACCACCAGCAGACCGATTTCAGTGAGCAACGACACGGTGGGCGAAAACAGTGACCAGGTTTTATTGAGCCGGTCGTTGATGGCCAGGTTCACCCGGTTGGCCTGGCGGAAGCGTTCGGCCTCACGGCCTTCCTGGGCAAAGGCCTTGACCACGCGGATGCCGGGGATGGTGTCGGCCAGCACGTTGGTGACCTCGCCCCACACCCGGTCGACCTTCTCGAAGCCGGTGCGCAGGCGGTCGCGCACCAGGTGGATGAGCCAGGCGATGAAGGGCAGGGGCACCAGGGTGACCAGGGCCAGCCAGGGGTTGATGGACACCAGGATGGCTGCGGTCATGGCGATCATCAGCACGTCGGTCGCAAAGTCGAGTGCGTGCAGTGACAGGAAGACGTTGATGCGGTCGGTCTCCGACCCGATGCGGGCCATCAGGTCGCCGGTGCGCTTGCTGCCAAAGTAATCCAGCGACAGGCGCAGCAGGTGCTCGAAGGTGGTGGTGCGCAGGTCGGCCCCCATGCGCTCGGACACCAGCGCCAGCAGGTAGGTGCGGGCCCAGCCCAGCGCCCAGGCCATCAGCGCAGACAGCAGCAAGCCTCCCAGCAGCAGCGCCACCAGCGATTGGTCGATGGCCTGCCCGTTCTGGAACGGGATCAGCACCTCGTCCATCAGGGGCATGGTGAGGTACGGCGGCACCAGGGTGGCGGCCGTCGAGGCCAGCGTCAGCAAAAAACCCGCCAGCAACTGGCCACGGTAGGGGCGGGCAAAGCGCCCCAGACGCAAGAGCACCCAGGTCGAGGGCGGCGCCTCGGCGTCCCGATCGCATTGGGGGCAATCTTCTTCTCCCGGCGGCAGGGTGGTGTGGCAGCGCTCGCAGTGTGCTTCCTGGGGGGCGGGGCACGCCACACCCAGGCGCAGGCCCTCAATCTGTTGGTCAAAGGCTTGCGCCAGACGCTGGGCGGCGGCATGCTGCGGCATGGTGAAGTGCCATTGCTGCAGGGTCTGACGTCCATCGTCGAGCACCAGGGTGGCCACGCCCGCGTGGTCGCGCAGGCTCACCCTCAGGGCGGTCGTCAGTGGCCGGGATGCCCACGTGGTGCTGGCCCCCGATCGCACGTACCAGTGCCGGTTCGTCAGCACAATGTCACTGGGTTCGAAGCAAAGTTCAGGCGTGAGGTCAACCGTCAGGCGGGCCAGCACGTTTTCGTCGGAGGCCAGTGCGGGTGTGGTGCTGGCGGTGTCTTCATGGCGGATGGGGCCCTGACCGTCATCGGCGTGTGTGGCGTGCATGCAGTGAAGACGTTCGGAGTGGGCAGATGGTTGACCGTTGACCGGACACAAGGCCTGCATTGTCCACCCGCCACGCGCTGAACCACCTTCTGGGGTCGAATGAAAGCCATGAACAAGAAGAACGACATCCGGCTGTTGCGCATCAATTACCTGCGCGGCCCCAACCTCTGGACCTACCGGCCGGTGCTGGAGGTCTGGCTGGACCTGGGCGAGCTGGAAGACTGGCCATCAGACCGATTGCCCGGGCTCACCGACCGCCTGCTCACGCTATTGCCAGCCCTCGAAGAGCACCACTGTGGTGTGGGCGAGCGTGGCGGTTTCATACAGCGCTTGCGCGAGGGCACGTGGGCCGGGCACATCCTGGAGCACATCGTCATCGAGTTGCTCAATCTGGCGGGCATGCCCACCGGCTTTGGTCAAACGCGCAGCACGTCGCAGCGCGGCGTCTACCGCATGGTGTTTCGCGCGCGTGATGAGGGCGTGGCCCGTGTGGCCCTGAGGGAAGGGCATGCCCTGCTGATGGCCGCCATCAACCATGAGCCCTTCGAGGTGGCGCCGTCGGTCGAGCGATTGAGAGCGCAGATTGACGACACGTATTTGGGGCCATCCACCGCGGCCATCGTGGGCGCGGCCACCGACCGAGGCATTCCGCACATTCGTCTCAATGAGGGCAATCTGGTGCAGCTCGGGCATGGGCGGGCTCAGCGGCGCATCTGGACGGCCCAAACCGACAAGACGGGGGCCATCGCGCAGGGCATCGCAGGCAACAAGGATTTGACCAAAACCTTGCTGAAGGCCGTGGGTGTGCCCGTGCCCGACGGCGAGGTGGTGGACAGCCCCGAAGCGGCCTGGGAGGCCGCGCAAGACATTGGCCTGCCGGTGGTGGTCAAGCCACTGGATGGCAACCATGGCCGAGGGGTGTCGCTGGAGTTGAGCGAGCGCGCCGACATCGAAGCGGCCTTTCGGGTGGCCGAGGCCGAGGGCAGCGAGGTCATCGTCGAGCGTTTTATTCCGGGTGACGAGCACCGTCTTCTGGTGGTGGGCGGGCAGGTGGTGGCGGCCGCCCGGGGTGAAAGCCTGTGGATCGTGGGCACCGGTCGCGACACCGTGGCGCAGTTGATTGACGAGCAGCTCAACAGCGATCCGCGACGGGGAGAGGCCGAAGAGTTTCCGCTGGAAACCATCGTGCTGGAGCGCGAGCCCGCCATGCGATTGCTGCTGGAGCGTCAGGGCCTGGACGCCACTGCCGTGCCCGCAGCGGGTCAGCGGGTGCTGGTGCAGCGCAATGGCAATGTCGCCATGGACTGCACCGACGAGGTTCATCCGGACGTGGCTTACGCGGCCAGCCTGGCGGCCCGGGCGGTGGGCCTGGACATCGCGGGCATCGACCTGGTGGTCAGTGACATTGCCAGGCCGCTGCTACCGCAACGTGGCGCCGTGGTCGAGGTCAATGCGGGGCCTGGCCTGCTCATGCACCTCAAGCCCGCGGTGGGCCTGCCACGTCCGGTGGGGCAGGCCATCGTCGACCACCTCTTTGGCGATGAGGCCTCGGGTGATGACGGCCGCATCCCCATCGTGGGCATCTCGGGTTCGGTGGGCACCACGCAGATCGCTCGCCTGGTGGCCTGGTTGCTGCACCTGGAAGGCCGCCGTGTGGGGCTGGCTTGCCGTGATGGCCTGTTCCTGGGCATTCGGCAGGTGGAAGGCGGGCCGCGCGCCACGTTTGATGCGGGCCAGCGGCTGCTGATGAACCGCGAGGTGGACGCGGTCGTCCTGGAGGCGTCGGTGGCCTCCATCCTGGATGACGGCCTGCCCTATGACCGCTGCCAGGTGGGCGTGGTCACCGACCTGGCGGGGGCGCAGCCTCCCGTGGCGCCAGAGCTGGCGCGCCACGACATCCACGAGTCGGAGCAGGTCTTCAAGGTGTTGCGCACCCAGATGGACGTGGTGCACACCCACGGTGTGGGCGTGCTGTACGCCGGCGACCCTCGCCTGGTCGAGATGGCCGAACTCTGTGATGGTGAGGTCGTCTTCTACGAATCGGATCACGAACACCCGGCGCTGGTGGCTCACCGTGCCCAGGGGGGGCGAACGGTGTCCGTGCAAGGGCATCACGTGCTGCTGACGCACAACGGCCACCTGCCGGTGCGTTGCGCGGACCTGCATGGCGCTGCGGCGCGGCGCCTGACCGGGCGGGTCGGGGATCAGGCCATCCCGACGGCCAGCGTGCGGGCCTTGCTGGCGGCCGTCGCGGCGGCCTGGGCTCTGGGGGTCTCTCCTCAGTTGATCGAGGCGGGCCTCGAAACATTCGACCCCCAGCCCAAGGCCTGACCACGGCGCACAGCCCCTTCAGCGAAAGTCATTCATCATGGACGTATCCCGCATCCGGGTCCTGCGTGGCCCCAACCTGTGGAGCCGCCACACCGCCATCCAGGCTGTGGTGGAGTGTGCCGAGGACGAACGCGACATCCGGCGTCTGCCGGGCCTGGAGCACCGTCTGCGTGCCGCCTTGCCTGCCCTGGGCCCCTGGCGAGCCGAGGCCCTGGCCTCTCATGTCAGTCTGGCCCACGTCCTGGAGCTGGTCACCTTGAGCCTGCAGGCCCAGGCTGGCTGCCCGGTCACGTTCAGCCGCACAGCCCCGACACCCGAGGAGGGCGTCTATCAGGTGGTGGTGGGTTACACCGAAGAGTCGGTGGGCCGCCGTGCGCTGGAGGCGGCGCAGCAACTGATCGCCGCCATCGTTGCCGACCAGGCCTTTGAGGTGGAGGGCGTGCTCGCCGAGCTGCGCGAGCTGGACGAAGACGTGCGCCTGGGGCCCAGCACCGGCTGTATCGTGGAGGCGGCCCAGGCCAGGGGCATCCCCTGGCGCCGCTTGACGCAAGGCAGTCTGGTGCAACTGGGCTGGGGCAGTCGTCAGCGCCGCATCTGGGCGGCCGAGATCGACAGCACCAGTGCCGTGGCCGAGTCCATCGCTCAGGACAAAGACCTCACCAAGCAACTGCTGGCCGCTGCCGGCGTGCCGGTGCCCATCGGTCGACCGGTGGCCTCGATGGACGAGGCCCGCCAGGTGGTGGCCGAGATCGGCTGGCCGGTGGTGGTCAAACCACGCGATGGCAACCAGGGCAAGGGCGTGACGGTCAACATCGTGTCGGACGAGCACCTGGTGTTGGCCTTCAATGTGGCGGCCGAACATGGCGAGGTCATGGTGGAGCGCTACCTGCCCGGGCATGACTTCCGCCTGCTGGTGGTGGGTGACAAGCTGGTGGCCGCCGCCCGCCGCGATCCACCCCATGTGGTGGGCGATGGCGTGCACACCGTGCGCCAATTGGTGGACAAGGTCAATGAAGACCCCCGCCGTGGCGAAGGCCACGCTACCTCACTGACCAAGATTCGCTTTGATGACATCGCCGTGGCCCGGCTGTCGGTGCAGGGCCTCACACCAGACGCGGTGCCGGCGGCCGGGCAGCGTGTGGTGTTGCGCAACAACGCCAACCTGTCCACCGGCGGCACGGCCACCGATGTGACCGACGAGGTGCACCCCGAGGTGGCCGCCCGGGCCATTGCCGCGGCGCAGTGCATTGGCCTGCACATCTGCGGCGTGGACGTGCTGGCGGAAAGCGTGCACCGGCCGCTGGAGGTGCAAGGTGGCGGCATCGTCGAGGTCAATGCCGCCCCGGGTCTGCGCATGCACCTGACGCCGTCCTACGGCAAGGGCCGCCCGGTGGGCGAAGCCGTCATCCAGACCATGTTCGGCCCCGGAGAGGACGGCCGAATCCCGGTGGTGGCTGTCACGGGCACCAATGGCAAGACCACCACCGCCCGGCTGACCGCGCATTTGCTGGCCGCCAGTGGCTTGCGTGTGGGCATGACCAACACCGACGGGGTGTACGTGAATGGCCGCCAGATCGACAGCGGCGACTGCTCGGGACCCAAGAGTGCACGCAATGTGCTGCTGAACCCCGATGTGGACGCCGCGGTGCTGGAAACCGCCCGGGGCGGCATCCTGCGCGAAGGCCTGGGCTTTGACCGCTGCAGCACGGCCGTGGTCACCAACTTGGGCGCTGGCGATCACCTGGGCCTGAACTACATCACCACGGTGGAAGACCTGGCCGTGCTCAAGCGTGTGATTGTCATGAACGTGGCCGATCGCGGACACGCCGTGCTCAATGCAGCCGACCCCATCGTGGCGGCCATGGCCCCCAAGTGCCCCGGCGGTGTCATCTTTTTTGCGCTCGATCCTCACAACCCTGTGCTGGCGGCCCACCGGGCCCAGGGCAAGCGCGTGCTCACCGTCGATGGCGACGCCATCGTGGCCAGCGAGGGCAGCTGGCGCGAACGCTTGCCGCTGCGTGACATTCCCTTGACCCGTCAGGGCAGCATCGGCTTCCAGGTGGACAACGCCATGGCGGCCATTGGGGCGGCGTGGAGCGAAGGGCTGGCGTGGGACGCCATCCGCGGCGGGTTGGCCAGCTTCACCAACGATGCCGACAACGCCCCGGGGCGCTTCAATGTGATGGATCACCACGGCGCCACGGTGATCGCAGACTATGGGCACAACCCCGACGCCATGCGTGCGCTGGTGGCGGCTGTGCAGCGCATGCCGGCTCGACGCCGGGTGGTGGTGATCAGTGGCGCAGGTGATCGCCGCGATGAAGACATCCGTGAACAAACCGCGATTTTGGGCGATGTGTTCGACGACTTCATCCTCTACCAGGACGCCTGCCAGCGTGGGCGCGCTGACGGTGAAGTGCTGCGACTGTTGCGCGAAGGCCTGAGCAAGGCCCAGCGCGCCCAGCATGTGGAGGACGTGACGGGTGAGTTTCAGGCCATCGACATCGGCCTGGCCCGTTTGACCGCAGGTGACTTGTGTCTGGTGCTGGTGGACCAGGTTGACGAGGCCCTGGCCTACTTGCGGGCACGTTGTGCCGCTCGGTGATGTGGCTCAGTAATTCACGCTGAAGCGCTGCCCCTGGAAGCGAAAGACGGCGGACTTCAGACGGATTTCTTCCAGCACCAGGCCGGGCGCAGGCTCATCACCTTCGCGGTACACGTTGTTGTTGATGACCAGCATGCGGCTGGCGGCGTTGTCCGAGTGCATGGCCCCCCCAAACACCAGGGGCGGCAGGCTGCGGCGCACCTGGTCGGGCAAGCCATCCAGCGGTGTGGCTGGCTGGGCGTCCTGCGCAGCCACCTTGGCGGCGGGCGGGGGGGGCGACGGGCGGGGTGGTGCTGCCGCCTGAGGCAATGGCAGGTCTGGCGCGGGCACGGGCTGCACGACGGGCCGGGCGGTCTCTGGACTCGGTGCCATCGACTCGTTCAGTGCACTCGGGGCCTCGCTGGCCATGGTGGAGGCCGGCAACACGGCCACGGCAGCGGGCGGCGCTGCCGGCGCGTTGGCACGCAGCGTCCACCACAAGACGATGGCCGCCAGCAGCCCCCCCGCCAGTCCGGCACCGACCATCACCGGCCAGCTGGAGCGCGTGGTCGGTGACACCGCGGGCGACGCGGCTGACTCAGCCGGGGCCTGCCCCAAATGACTGTGCAGGCCTGGTACCCGACCCTGCTCGCGTTCGGCGTCCGCCTTGCGAAGGGCGTCAAGGATGTAGGACATCGTGGTCCTCCAAGGCAAGCGGGGCACTGAGCCGAGGCTCCTGGACCTCTGCCACGCGGTTGAGCATCATCATCGTGCTGGAGCCCGCCACCCCGTCGGGTTGCAGGCCACTGGCCAACTGGAAGGCTTGAACACGGGCCAGCAAATCCGCATTGAACGGTGTGCCAGCTTCCGGCGGTGCGGCCTCTTGGGCGCGACTCACTTGCGTCCACAGCCAGTCCACCGATGGGCCTCGTTGACCTCGCTCCATGGCGCCCTGGTAGCCACTGGGTGCCAGCCAGTAGGTGCCGAAGCTGCCGCGCCACACCGCCGCCAGCGTCCCCAGGCTGACCCTGCTGAGTCCATCGCGCAGCAACAAGGTGGCGTGCTCGTTGTCCATGGCCGTGAGCACCGCATGAACCCGCTGCTTTTGCGCGTTTTCCAGCGTCAACACGGCGGGACGGTCCAGGCGACGCAAGGGCGGCAGGCCCCCCTCACCATTGAAGCACCACAGCCCCAGTGCCCGAGCCTGGGCGCATGGTGCGCCCTGGCCGGGCAGTGCCTGGGCTTGGGGCCACAGGGTGGCCAAGGCGCGCCAGGCGTCATTGGCGCCGGGCCAGGCCTTCAACAGCACGGCGGCCGCGTCGATCTGTGGCGGCAAAGGGGCGGCCCTGGCCTCAGCGCGTTCTGTGGCCTGAGGTGCGCTGGCGCTTGACGCGACACCATCTGTTGCATGCATCGCGTCTGCGTGGGGGCCGTCCGCGCCGGGGGCGCTGCTGGCGGCCGATCCCGCCGGGGCGGCCGCGCTCAAGCCCGCCGTGGCCTGGTGGGCCATGCGCGTCGCCGATGGATGTTGCCACCACCAGCCTGCAGCCAGCGCCGCCGCGCTCACCAGCAAGGCCCCGCTGCCCAGTAACCACACCTTGGGACCATGCGGCTTGGCGTGCAAGAGGTCGGCCACCCTGGCCTGTCCCTCAAAGACTTCGCTGGCGGCCTTGTCGACGATGCGACGGTCCACGGCCCCCCGATCCTCGGCATACGCACCCAGCAAGGCCCGGTCACACAACACATTGATGCGCCTGGGCACACCCTGCGTCCACTCGTGGATGCGGCGCACGGCCTCGTCGGTGAACAGCCGTCCACGCCGGTGCCCGGCCACGGCCAGGCGGTGCTGGATGTACTGATCGGTTTCCGTGGCCGACAGGGCGTCCAGGTGAAAGCGCGCGATCACACGCTGGGCCACCTGTTCCAGTTCGGGCCGGGCCAGCATGTCGCGCAACTCGGGCTGGCCGATCAGGATGATCTGAAGCAGCTTGCGGTCGTTGGTTTCCAGGTTGGTCAGCAAGCGCAACTGCTCAAGCACCTCAGGCGCCAGGTTCTGGGCCTCATCGATGATGAGCACGTTGTTCTGGCCCACGGCGTGGGTGCGCAGCAGGAACTCGTTGATGCGATCCACCAGCGCCTTGATCGAGTGCGAATCGTGCGGATCTTCCGGGCAGGGGATGCGAAACTCTTCGCACACCGTGCGCAAGAGTTCAACCACGTTGAGTTTCGGGTTGAAGATGTACGCCACATTGCAGCGGCGCGGAATCTGTTCAAGAAAGCACCGGCACACGGTGGTCTTGCCGGCCCCGATGCTGCCCGTCAGCAGCACAAAACCGCCGCCACCGCCCACGCCGTACAGAAGATGCGCCAAGGCCTCGCGGTGGCGTTCGCTCATGAACAGGTAGCGCGGATCCGGGGCGATCGAAAAGGGCGCTTGTTTCAGACCGAAATGGCTTGCGTACATGGGCTCAAGGATAGCCCCGAAATTCCACCGATCAGCCTTGTGCCAGCCAGGCCTTGGCCAGATTCACCCACAGCGTCGCCCCCAGCGGGATGAGCTGGTCGTTGAAATCGTAGCTGGGGTTGTGCAGGGTGCAGGGCCCCAGGCCGTGCCCGCCCTCCCGATGGGTGCCGTCGCCATTGCCGATCACGAAATAGGCGCCAGGACAGGCCTGCAAGAAGAAGCTGAAGTCCTCTGCCCCCATGGTGGGCTCAAAGGCCTGTACATGGGCTGCACCCACGGTGGCTTCCATCACCCGCCGGGCAAAGGCGGTTTCAAGGGTGTGGTTGACCGTGGGCGGGTAGTTGCGGTGGAACTCGAACTCCGCCGTCGCGCCATACGCCGCGGCCGTGTGGTGCGTGAGGTCACGCATGCGTTGTTCGATCAGGTCCAGCGTCTCGGTCGTGAAGGTGCGCACGGTGCCTTGCATCGTGACGGTGTCGGGCACCACATTGGTGGCTTCGCCGGCCTGGATCATGGTCACCGAGATCACGCCGGTCTCCACCGGGCGCACATTGCGTGTGAGGATGGTCTGGAACGACTGCACCAACTGGCAGGCCAGCGGCACAGGGTCGACGCCCAGGTGCGGCATGGCGCCATGGCATCCCTTGCCGCGAAGCACGATCTTGAACTCGTTGGACGAGGCAAAACACGGGCCATCCTTGATCGCAAAGGTGCCTGCGGGCATCCCTGGCCAGTTGTGCATGCCGAAGATGGCGTCCACTGGAAAGCGTTCAAACAGGCCGTCGCGGATCATGGCGGCCGCCCCGCCGCCGCCTTCTTCGGCAGGCTGGAACACCAGCACCACCTTGCCGTCGAAGTCGCGCTCGCCAGCCAGGTGCTGGGCCGCGGCCAGCAGCATCGCGGTGTGCCCGTCATGGCCGCAGGCGTGCATGCGTCCCGGGTGTTTGCTGGCATGCGCAAAGGTATTGCGCTCGGTCATGGGCAAGGCGTCCATGTCGGCGCGCAACGCGATGGCGCGTTGGCCGGGGCGACCTTCAATGACGCCCACCACCCCGGTCTGGCCCAGTCCCCGGTGCACCTCAACGCCCCAGCGCGTCAGCGCATCCGCGACGAGTTCGCTGGTGCGCACCTCCTGAAAGCAAAGCTCCGGGTGCGCATGGATGTCACGACGGATGTCGCGCAGGCGATCTGCCTGCGCCAACAGGCCTGGCAGGGCATTGGACAGGGGCATGACAGGGGGGCTGGACATGTCAACTGGCATCGGCGAAGTTTCCTCATCTTACCTGTCAGGCCGGGGGTGGGGCCTTGGCCCTGCCATGGACAGGGCTGACCGCCAGTGGGTACACCCGTGCCTGGTACGCAGCTTGCTATCTCGTAACGGTTTGCACTCAGGTCTTTCATGTTGTCCAAGTGGTTCGTGGCCCTGCGTCAGGGCGTGTTGTGGGGTGGGGTCGTCCTCTGGGGTGGCGCCGTGGGTGATGTCGCGATGGCCGCAGAGGGCACCGCAGCCATGACCGTGTTGCCGGATCCGGCCTTGGCCATGCGTGCCGCCATGGACATGATGTGGTTGGTGGTGGCCGGTGCGCTGGTGTTTTTCATGCAGGCCGGCTTTGCCTTTCTGGAAGCGGGCATGACGCGGGCCAAGAACACGGTCAACGTGCTCATGAAGAACTACTGCGACATGTGTTTTGGCGCCGTGGCCTTCTGGCTGCTGGGCTATGGGCTGATGTTTGGCGACAACCCCAGCGGCTGGCTGGGCACCTCGGGTTTTGCACTGCACGGGGTGGCCGAGTCTGCCTATGGCACCTTGTTCTTTCAAATGATGTTCGCGGCCACGGCGGCCACCATCGTCAGCGGCGCGGTGGCCGAGCGCACCCGGTTCGGGGCGTACATCGTGGGCTCGGTGATGGTGACTGCGCTGGTGTACCCGGTGTTTGGCGCGTGGGTCTGGGGCGGCACGGAGGCATCGCCAGGGTGGTTGCGTCAATTGGGCTTCATCGACTTTGCGGGCTCGACGGTGGTGCACTCGGTGGGCGGCTGGACGGCCCTGGCGGCGGTGCTGGTGATCGGCCCTCGGCTGGGCCGTTTCGGGCCGGATGGCCGGTCTCGCCAGATCCTGGGGCACAACCTCACGTTGGTGGCGCTGGGCGGATTCGTGCTGTGGCTGGGCTGGTTTGGCTTCAATGCCGGCAGCACGGCGGCGGCCACCGTGGGGTTGGGCAAGATCGCCCTCAACACCCACCTGGGCGGGGCCGGGGGCGCCTTGGGCGCGATGCTGCTGATGAGCCTGTTGCGGCGCAAACTGATGATGACGGCCGCGCTCAACGGCTCCATCGCGGGCCTGGTGGGGGTGACGGCCGGCTGTCACGTCATGGAGCCCGCTTGGGCCTTGCTGACGGGTGTGGTGGCTGGCGGGCTGAGCGTGCTGGCGGCCGAGGCGCTGGAGGCCTGGCAGATTGACGACGTGGTCGGGGCCGTGTCGGTGCATGCGGTCGGCGGCGTCTGGGGCACGCTCGCCGCGGGGTTGTTCAAGGCGGATGATCTGTTCAACATCCAGCAGTTTGGCGTGCAGTTGCTGGGCTGCGTGGTGGCCTTCATCTGGGCCTTTGGCGTGTCATGGCTGTTGTATCAACTGATCAACCGCTTGATGCCGCTGCGGGCCACCACACTGCACGAGCAGCGTGGCCTGGACTTTTCAGAGCATCACGAGGTGGGTTACCCCGAGTTTCAGCAAGAGGTCGTGAACAGGGGCAAACATGTCTGAGATGTATTCGACCTCATCGGCCGCCGCTGACGCCAGCGCCCGTGCCGCCGTGAGGTGGGCACTGGCGGCCTACCTGTCGCCGCAACAGGTTCAACAGGCTGCGGCGCTCTGGCAGCCCGTGGCGCCCGGCGCGTCCAGCCTGGCGGGCTTGAGCCGCTACTGCCGCGAGGTGGCCCGTCAGTTCAATCTGCAAGGCCGTGAGGCCGAAATTCACCTGGACATCATCCGGGCGATCAAAGCCCATCAGGCGGGGTTGCAAGCCGCTGGCGCACGCCCGCTCAACGCGCAGCCTGCAGGCGAGCAGGGCGGCGATTCGCTGCCCAGCGGGTGGTCCACGTCCAGCGCCTGGCTGCCGTCCGAGCCCGGGGCTTTGCCCTCGCGGCCCGGTGAACTTGACGCCTTGGCGCCGTGCACCGAAACGGGGCGCCTGGTGCAGCAGGTGATCGAGCGCATGGCGGTTCATGTGCAGCGCAGTGAAGGCGTTCGTGCCGACCTGTGGGCCTGGCGCCAGGCCGTGGTTGGTGGTTTTCGCCAGGCCCGATTGCGTGGCGGGCCCGCCCGGCTTGCGCAGGGCTGGTTGGAAGGTCGGGGGCAGCACCTGCCAGGCGACTGGCCAGCCAAAGGCGACGGCACCCGGCTCATCAACGCCGCTTACGTCGCCTTGGCCCAGTTCCTGGGGCCGGTGCAGGCCGACGCCTGCCTCACCCAATTGGTCAGGGAGTTCGAACAGGGGGGGGATCCGACCCTGAAAGACATCAGAAGGTATTTATAGTTCGTGCCGTCTGTTTTGTTTTCCTGATTTCGACACCGAGGAGCGCGCCATGAGCGACGTCAAGTTCCAGCAAAACCACACCCTGGGCCTGCCCAAGGCCCGCGAACTGGCCAAGAAGTGGGCCGAAGGCCCCGCCCAGAAAATGGGTCTGAGCTGCACCCACACCGAGGGCGCCGACGAGGACACGATCGCTTTCGAGCGTTCGGGCATCAACGGCACCATGAAGGTCACCGGCACCAGCTTCGACATCGACATCAAGCTGGGCATGATGATGAAGGCCTTCAAGCCGATGATCGAAGCCGAAATCTCCAAGGGTTTCGGGCGCATGATCGACAAGGCCTCCGGCACCGATCAGGCCTGATCGGCCCGCCTGGTGCGACGGCCGCCGCCCCTTGAGGTGGCGCACGGCAAGGTTTTTGCCCCGAAACTACAATCGGGGCCCTCATGAGCGCCGTATCCTTCCAGAACGTCACCAAGACCTACGCGTCGGGTGGTCGCACCGTCAACGCCCTCCGGGATGTTTCTTTTGACATCGCGGAGGGCGAATTCTTTGGTCTGCTGGGCCCCAACGGCGCTGGCAAGACCACCCTCATCAGCATCCTCGCGGGCCTGAGCCGTGCCACGGGCGGGCGCGTCAGCGTGCTGGGCCATGAAGTGGTGAGTGACTATGCCCAGGCGCGTCGCCAGTTGGGCGTGGTGCCGCAAGAGCTGGTGTTCGACCCCTTCTTTTCGGTGCGTGAAACGCTGCGCATCCAGAGCGCCTACTTCGGCCTGCGCCGCAACGACGACTGGATCGACGAGTTGCTGAGCCACCTGGGCCTGAGCGACAAGGCCGAGGCCAACATGCGCCAGTTGTCCGGCGGCATGAAGCGCCGCGTGCTGGTGGCCCAGGCCCTGGTGCACCGCCCGCCCGTGATCGTGCTGGACGAGCCCACCGCCGGGGTGGATGTGGAGCTGCGTCAGACCCTGTGGCAGTTCATCGCCCGCCTCAACCGCGAGGGTCACACCGTCTTGCTCACCACCCACTACCTGGAAGAGGCCGAGGCCTTGTGCCACCGCATCGGCATGCTCAAGCAGGGCCAACTGGTGGCGCTGGACCGGACCTCGGCCTTGCTGGCCGACACCGCCTCCACCATGTTGCGCTTCAAAACCGACGACGCCTTGCCGCCCGAGGTGGCCGCCAGTGCCCGGGTCACAGGGCGCATCGTGCAGTGCGCCGCCCATGACGCGGCCGAGGTGGAGCGCGTGCTGGCCTGCCTGCGCCAGGCTGCCTGCCGCGTGGAGGACCTGGAGATCGGTCGTGCCGATCTGGAAGACGTGTTCGTGGCCATCATGCAGGGGCGCACCAGCCCGGCCACGGTGACCATGGCGGAGGTTGCGGCATGAGTTGGCTGGCTTCGTTCCAGGGCGCCCGCCCGCTGTTCGTCAAAGAGGTGCTGCGCTTCTGGAAGGTCAGCTTCCAGACCGTGGGCGCGCCCGTGCTCACCGCCGTGCTCTACCTGCTGATCTTCGGCCATGTGCTGGAAGACCATGTCGAAGTGTTCCCCGGCGTCAGCTACACCCGCTTCCTCATCCCGGGCCTGGTCATGATGAGCCTGTTGCAAAACGCCTTTGCCAACAGCTCGTCGTCGCTCATCCAGAGCAAGATCACGGGCAACCTGGTGTTTTTGCTGCTCACGCCCCTGTCTCATCGGGCTTGGTACCTGGCTTACGTGGGCGCGTCGCTGGCGCGGGGGCTCATGGTGGGCCTGGGGGTGCTGCTTGTCACGCTTTGGTTTGCGCGGCCTGGTCTGGCCGAGCCCTGGTGGATTCTGTGTTTTGCCGTGCTGGGCGGCACGCTGCTGGGTTCACTGGGCCTGATCGCGGGCCTGTGGGCCGACAAGTTCGACCAGATGGCGGCCTTCCAGAACTTCATCATCCTGCCCATGACCTTCCTGTCGGGCGTGTTCTATTCCGTGCACTCCCTGCCGCCGTTCTGGCAGGGTTTGTCGCACCTCAACCCATTTTTCTACCTGATCGACGGTTTTCGTCGCGGTTTTTTTGGCGTCAGCGATGTGAGCCCCTGGCTGAGCCTGGCCGTGGTGGGCCTGGCCACCACCTTCGTGGCCACGTGCGCACTGCACCTGCTGAAAACCGGCTACAAGATCCGTCACTGACCCTTTGGAGCACCCCATGGCCAATCCCACACCTGAGCAGGTTCAACAGTACATCGCCGCCGGTCTGCCCTGCGAACACCTGCAGGTGGAGGGGGATGGGCAGCACTTTTTTGCCACCATCGTCTCCGCCGAGTTCGATGGCAAGACCCGGATCGCCCGTCACCAGCGCGTGTACCAGGCCCTGGGCGATAGAATGCGCGCTGAGATCCACGCCTTGTCGATGAAGACGCTGACGCCCGCCGAATGGGCCCAGCAGCCTCGCTGAGTCGCGTTTCTCGCCCCACATCACCTTTTTGAAGGACCGGCGCGACCGCGGCTGAGGCGGGACGCGCCCTTTGTGTTTCATGGACAAACTCCTCATCCGCGGTGGTCGTCGCCTGCATGGCGAAGTGACGATTTCTGGTGCCAAGAATGCCGCCTTGCCCGACCTGTGCGCCACCTTGCTGGCCGCCGAGCCGGTGACGCTGCACAACGTGCCGCGCCTCAAGGATGTGGGCACCACGCTCAAGCTGCTGGCCAACATGGGTGTCACCCACGAGGCCGACGTGGCCGATCCCAGCTGCATCACCCTGAACGCGGCCCAGGTGAACAACCCCGAGGCCCCGTACGAGCTGGTCAAGACCATGCGCGCCTCCATCCTGGTGCTGGGCCCGCTGCTGGCGCGCTTTGGCCGCGCACGCGTGTCGCTGCCAGGCGGTTGCGCGATTGGTTCGCGCCCGGTCGATCAACACATCAAGGGCTTGCAGGCCATGGGCGCCCAGATCACTGTCGAACACGGCTACATCGAGGCCGTGGTGCCGGGTGGTGCCGATGGTCAGCCGGGTCGCCTCAAGGGCGCGCGCATCACGACCGACATGGTCACCGTCACGGGCACCGAAAACCTGATGATGGCCGCCACCCTGGCCGAGGGTGAAACCGTGCTGGAAAACGCCGCACAAGAGCCCGAGATCGTCGACCTGGCGAACCTGCTGATCGCCATGGGTGCCAAGATCGAAGGCGCGGGCACGCACCGGGTGCGCATCCAGGGCGTCGAGCGCCTGCACGGCCTCACGGCCGACAACGCCCACCACATCATCCCTGACCGGATCGAGACCGGCACCTTCCTGTGCGCCGTGGGCGCTGCCGGGGGCGACGTCACGCTGCGCCGCACCGACGCCGACCAGCTCGAAGCCGTCATCGAGAAGCTGCGCGAAGCGGGTGTCGAAGTGGAGGTGGGCGAGGGCTGGATGCGCGTGGTGGGTGGCGGTCGGCCCAAGGCCGTGGGCTTCCGTACCAAAGAGCACCCCGGTTTCCCGACCGACATGCAGGCCCAGTTCATGGCACTGGACTGCATCGCCGAAGGCACGGCGGCCATCCACGAGACCATCTTCGAAAACCGCTTCATGCACGTCAACGAGCTGATCCGCCTGGGTGCCAAGATCGAGGTGGACGGGCACAGCGCCATCGTCACCGGCGTGCCGCGCCTGTCGGGCGCCACCGTCATGGCCACCGACCTGCGCGCCTCGGCCAGCCTGGTGATCGCCGGCCTGGTGGCCGAGGGCGAAACCCTGGTCGACCGCATCTACCACCTCGACCGCGGTTACGACCGCATGGAAGAGAAACTGCGCGGCATCGGTGCCGACATCACCCGCGTCAAGGAAGAGGCCTGAGCATGATCACCCTTGCCCTGTCCAAAGGCCGCATCTTCGAAGAGACCCTGCCGCTGCTGGCCGCTGCCGGCATCCAGGTGCTGGAAGACCCTGAAAAGTCGCGCAAGCTGATCCTGCCGACCAACCGCGATGATGTGCGCGTGGTGCTGGTGCGCGCCACCGACGTGCCCACCTACGTGCAGCATGGCGGCGCCGACATCGGCGTGGCCGGCAAAGACATCCTGATCGAGCACGCTGGTAGCCAGGACGGCAGCGACGGCCTGTACCAGCCGCTCGATTTGAACATCGCCAAGTGCCGCATGAGCGTGGCCGTGCGTGCTGATTTCGACTACCACGCGGCCGTCAAGCAAGGCGCCCGCATCCGCGTGGCCACCAAGTACACCAGCATCGCGCGTGAGCACTTCGCCAACAAGGGCGTGCACGTGGACCTGATCAAGCTGTACGGCTCGATGGAGCTGGCCCCGCTGACGGGTCTGGCCGATGCCATCGTCGACCTGGTCTCCACCGGCAACACCCTCAAGGCGAACAAGCTGATCGAGGTGGAAGAAATCATGCAGATCAGCTCGCGTCTGGTGGTCAACCAGGCCTCGCTCAAGCTCAAGCGCGAGGCCATCCGCCAGATGATCGATGCCTTCGCGTCGGCCATCCCGGCCTGATTCACTATCGAGTCCATCAAGACAAGTCATCAGCACGGCGCCTCAGGGGCCGTGATTTCTGAGATCCTCTGCGCATGACCGTCCAGATTCGTCACCTCGCCACCACCCAGCCCGACTTCGATGCCGCCTTCCAGCAGGTGCTGCATTGGTCGGCCGACACCGACACCGCCATCGAGCAGCGCGTGGCCGACATCCTGGCCGACGTGCGCACCCGGGGCGATGCCGCCGTGCTGGAGTACACCGCGCGCTTCGACCAGGTCACGGCGCCCGCCATGTCGGCGCTGGAGCTGACCCAGGTCGAGCTCAAGGCCGCCTTTGACAGCCTGCCCGCCGTGCAGCGCGAGGCCCTGGAAAGTGCCGCCCGACGCGTTCGCAGCTACCACGAGCGCCAGAAAGAGGCCTGTGGCCAGAGCTGGCAATACCGCGACGAAGACGGCACCCTGCTGGGCCAGAAGGTCACGCCGCTGGACCGCGTGGGCATCTACGTGCCGGGTGGCAAGGCCGCCTACCCCTCGTCGGTGCTGATGAACGCCATTCCGGCCCATGTGGCTGGGGTGGGCGAGATCATCATGGTCGTGCCCACACCGAAGGGCGAGAAGAACCCCCTGGTGCTGGCCGCCGCCTACGTGGCCGGTGTCTCCCGCGCCTTCACCATCGGCGGCGCGCAGGCCGTGGCCGCACTGGCCTACGGCACCGCCACCGTGCCGAAGGTGGACAAGATCACTGGCCCGGGCAATGCCTATGTGGCCAGCGCCAAGAAGCACGTGTTCGGCACGGTGGGCATCGACATGATCGCCGGCCCCAGCGAGATCCTCGTGCTGGCCGACGGCTCCACGCCGCCCGACTGGGTGGCCATGGACCTGTTCAGCCAGGCCGAGCACGACGAGCTGGCGCAAAGCATCCTGCTGTGCCCCGACGCCGCCTATATCGCCAAGGTGCAGGCCGAGATCGGCCGCCTGCTGCCCACCATGCCCCGCGCCGACATCATCCGCGCCTCGCTGGAAGGGCGGGGCGCCTTGATCCTGACACGGAGCATGGACGAGGCCTGCGAGATCAGCAACCGCATCGCGCCCGAGCACCTGGAGGTGTCGAGCAACGACCCGCACCGCTGGGAGCCGCTGCTCAAGCACGCCGGCGCCATCTTCCTGGGCGCCTACACCAGCGAAAGCCTGGGCGACTATTGCGCCGGCCCCAACCACGTGCTGCCCACCTCGGGCACTGCGCGCTTCTCGTCGCCCCTGGGCGTGTACGACTTCCAGAAGCGCAGCAGCCTGATCGAGGTGAGTGAAGCCGGTGCCCAGGTGCTGGGCCAGACCGCCGCCGTGCTGGCCTACGGTGAAGGGCTGCAGGCCCATGCCCAGGCCGCCGAGTTCCGTTTGAAAGACCGCGCCAAGACATGAGCACCCCCTCTGCCACTGCCATGAGTCTGCTCGACGTCTTCCGCCCCGATGTGCTGGCCATGCACGCCTATGTCGTGCAGGACGCGGCCGGCTTCATCAAGCTCGACGCGATGGAGAATCCCTTCACCCTGCCGCCAGCCTTGCAGGCGCAACTGGGTGAGCGCCTGGGCCAGGTGGCGCTGAACCGCTACCCCGGCACCCGCGTGAACGACCTGCATGCGGCCTTGCGCGCCCACGCCCGCATCCCGGCCGACATGGGCCTGGTGCTGGGCAATGGCTCGGACGAGCTGATCTCGCTCTTGTCGGTGGCCTGCGCCAAGCCTGGGGCGGTGGCCCTGGCGCCGCTGCCTGGCTTCGTCATGTACGAGGCCTTTGCCAAGCAGACGGGCATGCGTTTTGTGGGCGTGCCCCTCACGCCTGATTTCGAGCTCGATGGCCCGGCCATGCTGGCCGCCATCCGCGAGCACCAGCCAGCCATCACCTACATCGCCTACCCCAACAACCCCACAGCCAACCTGTGGGACGACGCGGTCATCGACCAGATCATCCAGGCCGTGTCGGCCAATGCCGAGGCCGGCCATCCTGGCCTGGTCATCATCGACGAGGCCTACCAGCCCTTCGCCAGCCAGAGTTTCCACGACCGGCTGGCCCAGCATCCGAATGTGCTGCTGATGCGCACCTTGTCGAAGTTCGGGCTGGCGGGCGTGCGCCTGGGCTACATGATGGGTCGGGCTGACTTGATCGAGCAGGTCGAAAAAGTGCGCCCGCCCTACAACGTCAGTGTGCTCAACGTCGAGGCCGCGCTGTTCGCGCTGGAGCACGCCGACGAGTTCGCCCGACAGGCTGAGCTGATCAAAACCGAGCGCCAGCGCCTCATGGCGGCGCTGGCCACCATGCCCGGCGCCCGTGCCTTCCCCAGCGAGGCCAACATGATCCTCGTGCGGGTGAACGACGCCGCTGGCACCTTTGCCGCCTTGAAATCTCGTGGCATCCTCATCAAAAACGTGTCCGGATTACACCAATTGCTGGCAAACTGTGTACGTTTGACCGTTGGTACGCCGTCGGAAAATGACGCGCTCATCGCTGCTTTGTCCGATATCCTGCGCGAACCCTTGATTCAACCCGCTTCATGACTGCTCCCGACCAGGCCGCTGCCGCGTGCAGCGCCGACCGTGTGGCCGAGGTCACACGCCACACCGCTGAAACCCAGATCACCGTGCGCGTCAATTTGGATGGCACGGGTGCCGCCAAGCTGCACACCGGCATCGGTTTTTTCGACCACATGCTGGACCAGATCGCCCGCCATGGCCTCATCGATCTGGACATTCACGCCGTGGGCGACCTGCACATCGACGGCCACCACACGGTGGAAGACGTGGGCATCACCCTGGGCCAGGCCTTTGCCAAGGCCGTGGGCGACAAAAAAGGCATCCGTCGCTACGGTCATGCCTACGTGCCGCTGGATGAAGCCCTGTCGCGCGTGGTGATTGATTTCTCGGGCCGCCCCGGCCTGCACATGGACATCCCGTTCACCGCAGGCAGCATCGGCGGCTTCGACACCCAGCTCACGTTCGAGTTTTTCCAGGGTTTCGTGAACCACGCGGGCGTCACGCTGCACATCGACAACCTCAAAGGCAGCAACGCGCACCACCAGTGTGAAACGGTGTTCAAGGCCTTTGCCCGTGCCGTGCGTGGCGCGCTCGAGCGCGATCCCCGCATGGCTGGTGTCGTGCCCTCCACCAAGGGTTCGCTGTGAGCCAGCCCTCGACGGTGGCCGTGGTGGACTACGGCATGGGCAACCTGCGTTCGGTTTCGCAGGCGGTTGAGCACGTGGCCCGTGACCTGAACACCCGCGTGGTGGTCACCAACCACCCTGATGACATCCGCGCCGCCAGCCGTGTGGTGCTGCCAGGGCAGGGCGCGATGCGCGACTGCATGCGCGAGCTGCGCGAGGCCCATGGCGGCGAACTGCTGGGCGCCGTGCTGGAGGCGGCCGCCACCAAGCCCCTGATGGGCGTGTGTGTGGGCATGCAGATGCTGCTGGACCACTCCGAAGAGCAAGACACGCCAGGCCTCGGGCTGATCCCGGGCCAGGTGGTGCGCTTTCGGCTGGAGGGGCAAACCCAGCCCGACGGCAGCCGCTACAAGGTGCCGCAGATGGGCTGGAACACCGTCACGCAAACCCGCCAGGCCGGAGCCTGGGATGGCCAGCCGCACCCAGTGTGGGGCGCAGTGCCCGACGAGGCGCATTTCTACTTCGTTCACAGCTACCATGCGCGGGTGGACAATCCCCTGCACAGTGCCGGCGAAACCGAATACGGTGTCCGCTTTACCTGTGCGGTTGCCAGGGATAACATCTTTGCGACCCAGTTTCACCCCGAGAAAAGCGCCGAGCACGGGTTGGCGCTGTATCGGAACTTTCTTTTGTGGCACCCCTGAGCCTGCCTCGGTGTCGATTTGTTTCTCCTCACTCCCGCACCACAGCCATGCTGCTGATTCCTGCGATTGACCTGAAAGACGGCAAATGCGTTCGCCTCAAGCAAGGCGATATGAACGACTCCACCACCTTCGGTGAAGACCCGGCCGCCATGGCCCGGCGCTGGCTGGATGCCGGTGCGCGTCGTCTGCACCTGGTGGACCTCAACGGAGCGTTCGCGGGCAAGCCGGTCAACGAAGCGGCCATCAAGTCCATCATCAAAGAGGTGGGCGATGAAATCCCGGTGCAGTTGGGTGGCGGCATCCGCGACCTCGACACCATCGAGCGTTACCTGGACGGTGGCCTGAGCTACGTCATCATCGGCACGGCCGCGGTCAAGAACCCCGGCTTCCTGCGCGATGCCTGTACCGCGTTTGGCGGCCACATCATCGTCGGCCTGGACGCCAAGGATGGCAAGGTGGCCACCGATGGCTGGAGCAAGCTATCGGGCCACGAGGTCATCGACCTGGCCAAAAAGTTCGAAGACTATGGCGTTGAAGGCGTCATCTACACCGACATCGGCCGCGACGGCATGCTCACGGGCATCAACATCGAGGCCACGGTCAAGCTGGCCCAGGCCCTGACCATCCCGGTCATCGCCTCGGGTGGCCTGTCCAACATCAAGAACATCGAAGAGCTCTGCGCGGTCGAAGACGAAGGTGTCGAGGGTGTGATCTGCGGTCGCGCCATTTACAGCGGCGACCTGGATTTCGCCGCCGCCCAAAAGCGCGCCGACGAACTCAACGGCCAATCCTGATGCTGGCCAAACGCATCATCCCCTGCCTGGACGTGACCGGCGGGCGGGTCGTCAAAGGCGTCAACTTCGTCGAGTTGCGCGACGCCGGTGACCCGGTCGAAATCGCCGCGCGCTACAACGAACAGGGCGCTGACGAACTCACCTTCCTGGACATCACCGCCACCAGCGACGGGCGCGACCTGATCCTGCACATCATCGAGTCTGTGGCCTCGCAGGTCTTCATCCCCCTCACGGTGGGGGGCGGTGTGCGCACGGTCGATGACGTTCGCCGCCTGCTCAACGCGGGCGCCGACAAGGTCAGCTTCAACTCGGCGGCCATTGCCAACCCGCAGGTCATCCGCGACGCGTCTGACAAGTATGGCTCGCAGTGCATCGTCGTGGCCATCGACGCCAAGCGGCGCCAGGGCGACGACCTGGCGGCCCGTGGCCCCGGCTGGGACGTGTACAGCCATGGCGGTCGCAAGAACGTGGGGCTGGATGCCGTGGCTTGGGCCCGGCAGATGGCCGAGCACGGTGCTGGCGAGATCCTGCTGACCAGCATGGACCGCGACGGCACCAAATCCGGCTTCGATCTGGAGCTCACCCGGGCCGTCAGCGATGGCGTCAGCGTGCCCGTGATCGCCTCCGGCGGCGTGGGCAACCTCGACCACCTGGCCGATGGCGTGCAGCAGGGCGGCGCCGATGCGGTGCTGGCGGCCAGCATCTTCCACTACGGCGAATACACCGTGGGCCAGGCCAAGGCCTTGATGGCCCAGCGCGGCATACCGGTGCGGCGCTGAGGCTGGGGGCCCAGGCAGGGCTTAAGGGAGTTCACGAAGGCCGCCGCAAGCGGCCTTTCGCTTGTTCGTGACGGACATCACACCTTGACGTTGCGTGTCTGTGTGGCCACCTCACGCCGAGACGATGACGGCCGTAATCTCTTCCATACAGTCACACGGAGAGCGCGCATGTCACATGGCCGATTCAAACCCTTGTCGCTGAGCAGCCTGGCGGTGGCGCCCAGCTTGCCGGACACCCAACGACACGCCCGTCCCGAAGACCCGGCGCTGAGCTTGCTGACAGACCTGTGTCACAGCGCCTGCGTGGTGGCCGGCCACCGTGATCGCCTGGACCAGACGCTGCACCTGATGATGCGTGCAGGCGTGCGCATGGTGTTTGTGGCGGGCGCCGATGGGGCGCTGGTGGGCATGGTCACCGCAGAGGACCTGCAAGGTGAGCGTCCGGTGGTGAGGGCATCAAGCCATCACGTGCCGCACAGTGAGTTGACCGTGAGCGATGTGATGGTGCCGCTGCACCGGTGGCCCACGGTGGACCTGGGTCGGGTGCGCACCGCGCGCCTGGGCGAGATTGCAGCCACCATGCACGAGCATGGTCTGCGCTACCTGCTGGTGACGCAGACCAAACATGGCCAGACCACCTTGCGCGGTCTGTTTTCTGCCAGCCGGCTGGAGCGCGCCATGCAAACCGTGATCGACAGCGACCTGCATTCGCAGAGCTTTGCCGAACTGGAGATGGCGCTGGCCCACGCCTGACGATCGGCCCTGGCCGCGCCGCACTGGGGCTCAGGCGGGGTTGTCGATGTCGATGAACTGGTGGCGCAGGCCCAGGCGGGTGGCCAGGTGTTCACCCACAGCCTGCACGCCATACCGCTCGCTGGCGTGATGACCGCAGGCCAGAAACGCCACCCCGGTTTCCCGGGCGTAGTGCGCCTGGGGCTCCGAGATTTCGCCGGTCAGGAACGCATCGGCCCCGGCAGCGATCGCGGCTTCAAAGTAGCCTTGGGCGCCGCCGCTGCACCACGCCACCCGCTGGATCGGACGCCCATCGCCGGGCACCACCACGGGGGGGCGTCCCAGTGCGGCGCTCACCCGGTGGCCCAGTTCGTCCAGCGACCAGGCGCGGGCGGTGTCCGTCGGGCCCACGAAGCCCAGGTCCTGATCACCGAATCGTCCATCGGCCACCAGTCCCAGTCGCTGTCCCCACTGGGCGTTGTTGCCCAGAGATTCATGCGCGTCCAGTGGCAGGTGATAGGCGATCAGGTTGATGTCATGGGCCAGCAGCCTGGCCAGGCGCTGCTTCATCCACCCGGTCACCCGGCCATCCTGCCCGCGCCAGAACAGCCCGTGGTGCACAAGGATGGTGTCGGCTCCCGCCGCAATGGCCGCATCGATCAACGCCAGGCTGGCGGTCACGCCAGTCACCACGTGGTGCACTTGGGCTCGCCCTTCGACCTGAAGGCCATTCGGCCCATAATCACGAAAACGGTCGGCCTGCAGCAATTGCTGCAGGTGCTCCAACAACACGGATCTTTCCATCACGGCTGGCCCTTTCGAGGCTGGTGAGTTCATGCGTTCAATCTGGTTGATTTTCGCCCAGACCGTCACGGTCCTGGTGGCGGCGGTGTTTGTCGTGGCCACATTTCGCCCACAGTGGCTCCAGCAGTGGTCTCCTCGCCAGATCCTGCCCGAGCCCACGGTGGCCGTGGCGCCGGCGCCCAGTGGCTCGGCGCCCTCAGGCGGCCTGGTCAGTTTCCGCGAGGCGGCCCGCCAGGCGTCGCCGGCCGTGGTCAGCATCGTCACCAGCTCCACGGCGGCCAGCAACCCCCACATGCGCGATCCGTGGTTCAGGTACTTCTTTGGCGACCGTCAGGCCCAGCCACAGTCCGGGGTGGGCTCCGGCGTGATCGTTTCGCCCGAGGGCTACATCCTGACCAACAACCATGTGATCGATCGCATGGACGACATCGAGGTGATCCTCACGGACGGCCGCAAGGCCTCGGCCAAGGTCATTGGCACCGACCCCGACACCGATCTGGCGGTGCTCAAGGTTGAACTGCCCCGCGTGCCGGCCATCGTCTTTGGCAATTCCGACCTCGTCGAAGTGGGCGATGCCGTGCTGGCCATCGGCAACCCGTTCGGCGTGGGGCAAACGGTCACGTCGGGCATCGTCAGCGCCCTGGGGCGCAACCAGCTGGGCATCAACACCTTCGAGAACTTCATCCAGACGGATGCCGCCATCAACCCCGGCAATTCAGGTGGCGCGCTGGTGGACGCGCAGGGCAACCTGATCGGCATCAACACGGCCATTTATTCGCGCTCTGGCGGCAACATGGGCATCGGCTTTGCCATCCCGGTGTCCACCGCCCGGCAGGTGATGGACAGCCTGATCCGCGAAGGCGCCGTCACCCGCGGCTGGATCGGCGTCGAGCCGCGCGACCTCACCCGCGAGATGGCCGAGACCTTCAACCTGCCCATGAGTGAAGGCGTGCTGATCACCGGGGTGTTGCACAACGGCCCGGCGGCCACGGGCGGCATTCGCCCGGGGGATGTGGTGGTTCAAGTGGGCGATCAGCCCGTGGCCAACACGGCCCAGTTGCTCAACGCCGTGGCGTCGCTCAAGCCGGGGGACTCTGCCCGGGTTCGCATCCAGCGCGGTGGCGACGAGCGCGAAGTCACCGTGGTGGTGGGCACGCGCCCACGTCAGGCCGTGCAGTTGCCGCGCGAGGACGTCGAGGAAGAGTGATCAGGGCGAGGCCGACGGCGTTTCGGCTTCGTCTTCCGGCGCCCGGGTGTGTCTCACAAACAGGTGGGCGGCCCAGATGCCCGCTTCGTACAGGATGCACATGGGAATGGCCAGCGCCAGTTGGGACACGACATCAGGGGGTGTCACGACGGCGGCGATGACAAAGGCCACCACGATGAAGTAGCTGCGAAAGCTCTTGAGCTTTTCGACCGACACCATGCCCAGGCGCACCAGGATGACCAGCGCCACCGGTACTTCGAACGCCGCACCAAACGCCAGGAACATGTTGAGCACGAAGCTCAGGTAGGCCTCGATGTCTGGCGCCGCCGTGATGCTCTTGGGCGCGAACTCCTGGATGAAGGTGAAAACCTTGCCGAACACAAAGAAGTAGCAAAAGGCCACTCCCGCGTAAAACAGCAAGGTGCTGGAAATGATCAGCGGGGCCACCAGCCGTTTTTCGTGACCGTAAAGGCCCGGCGCCACGAAGCCCCAGACCTGGTACAGCACCGCGGGCAGCGCCAGCATGAACGCCGCCAGCATGGTCACCTTGATCGGCACCATGAAGGGCGAAATGGGGTTGGTGGCGATCAAGGTGGCGCCGGCGGGCAAGTGGGCCACCAGCGGCATCGCCAGCCAGTCGTACAGGCCGGACGGAGACGGGTAAATGGCCAGCACCACGAAGGCGATGGCCACCGCGATGAGGGCTTTCACGAGCCGGTCACGCAACTCGATGAGGTGAGCGATGAAGGGTTGCTCAGCGCCCTCGGGCGTGTCGGGGTTGGATGGTTGATCGCTCACGGGGTATGACTGCAAGGGCTGACGCTGACCAGTGGCTCAGCGTTGGGGGGGGCGAAACCGGGCGACACGGGCCGCGCCCGACTGGGCGTGACGTCGAACGCCGTGGCGCTGCTTGTACCAAAGGGGCGTGGCACCCCGTTTCAGGCGCCAGTTCTTGCGCACTGGCGGTGCGGCGCTCAGGTACGGCGAGGGCAGGTCGTTGTAGTAGCTGCCCTGCGCGCCTTCGTGAGACTCCTGGAACGGATCCAGACCCTCGCGCAAACTGCTCTGAGCGTCATCAAGACCATCCTGGACGGACCGCCCCAGGTCACTGGCGGCGGTCTGCACATCGGTTTTCATCTTGCGCAACTCTTCCAGCTCCATGGAGCGATTGACCTCGCTCTGGACCTGAGAAACGTAGCGCTGTGCTTTGCCCACCAGCACGCCGACCGTGCGGGCCACCTTGGGCAAACGTTCAGGCCCCAGCACCACCAGGGCCACGGCGCCGATGAGCATCAGCTTGTCGAAACCGAAATCGATCATGAATCAGTCCTTGTGTGCCCCCAGGGGGCGTCATCAACTCAGGACTTGGTCTTGGTTTCGACGTCGATGGTCTGAGACGACTGTTGGGTCGACTGGTTCACCTGGGCCTGATCGGCGGGCGCGCCGTCTCTCATGCCGTCTTTGAAGCCTTTGACGGCCGAACCCAGGTCGGTTCCCATGTTCTTGAGCTTTTTGGTGCCAAACACCAGAACCACGATGAGCAGCACGATCACCCAGTGCCAAATGCTGAACGTTCCCATGATCACACTCCACAAACGGCCGACTTGCGACCAACAGACTACCGCCACCGATCAGAATCGGCCCAGGCCCCCGTGGCAGGTGAGGGCGCAGGCCGGCCATTCAAGTTTGGCTGTTCACGGCGTGGCCTTGGGGGCCGTTCGCCGCGCAAATTCTTCCAGCCCTGACAACCCTTCGCGCCGGGCCAGTTCCTGGATCACCTCATCAGGACCGAGACCCAGGTGCGACATGGCCACCATGCTGTGAAACCACAGGTCGGCCATTTCGCCCACCAAGGCCTGCCGAGCCTGGGCATCCGCCGGCGCGTGATCGAGGTCCTTGGCGGCCATGACGGCCTCGGTGGCTTCTTCGCCCACCTTTTTCAGGATGGCGTCGGTGCCCTTGTGGAACAGCCTGGCCACGTAACTGGCCTCAGGGTTCCCGCCTTTGCGGGATTCGATCACCTGCGCCAAGCGTTGCAACACATCCGCAGCGGTCATGTCGTGATGACTCATTTACTTGTAAATCCGTTCTGGGTCTTTGAGGACGGGGTCCACCGACGTCCATTGCCCATTGTCGTACTTCTGGAAGAAACAACTGTGACGCCCGGTGTGACACGCAATGCCGGGGTCATGGCCCAGTTGGGTCACGCGCAGCAGCACGACATCGTTGTCGCAATCCAGCCGAATGTCGTGCACCTTCTGAATGTGGCCAGACTCTTCGCCCTTGTGCCACAGCCGCTGCCGCGAGCGGCTCCAGTACACGGCCTCGCCTTTTTCGGCCGTCAACGCCAAAGCCTGCCGGTTCATCCAGGCAAACATCAACACATCGCCAGTTTGGTCTTCCTGGGCAATCACAGGGACCAGACCATTTTCGTCCCAGCGCACATCATCCAACCAGTTCATGAACAGCAGTGTAGCAATCGGGGGGCCAGCCTCCACCACAACGTGCGAGTTCGCGTCTCGGACGACAATGAAGGCTCTTGACTCATGACGCCCAAGTGGGCCCCCTCAGCGATGCCTTCGTCTTCTTCCTTGCTGGCCCTCACGATGGGCGATCCCTGTGGCATCGGCCCAGAGCTGATTGCCCGCTGGTGGGCCGCACAGACCGGACCGCGCCAGGCCCTGGTGCTGGGCTGCCCCCAGTGGATGGCCCAGGTGGCGGCGTGGTGCGCCCCGCAGTTGAAGGTGGTGACCGTGACGGGGCCCGAGGCCCTGCCAGGCTTGGCGCACGACGCCATGGCGGTGTGTGCGCCGCCGGGCCTGCCCCCGGATGTGCCAGCGCTGCCCCCCGGGCAGGTGGACGCCCGCGCTGGGCAGGCCGCGGCCGCCTGTGTGCGCCATGCGGTGCGCCTGGCGCGCGACGGCGTGGTGGGCGGCATGGTCACCGCGCCATTGCACAAAGAGGCGCTGGCCCTGGCGGGCGAGCCGTACCCGGGACACACCGAGCTCCTCCAGGCCGAGGGCGCGCCTGCTGGACACCCGCCCTTGTCGGTGCGGATGATGCTGGCCAACGACCAGCTCAAGACCGTGCTGGTCACCATCCACATGGGGCTGCGCGACGCCATCGAGGCCATCACGCTCGACGCGGTGCTGAGCACCGTGCGCATCACCCATCAGTCTGCACCAAACTGGTGCGGATCGGGCTCGCCGCGCATCGCGGTCGCGGGATTGAATCCCCATGCGGGCGAGGGCGGTTTGTTCGGTACGGAAGAGCAACAGATCATCGCGCCAGCCATCGCGCTGGCCCGCGCCGAAGGCATCGACGTCAGTGGCCCCTACGCCCCCGACACGATCTTCATGCGGGCCCGCCACGCGCCACCTCAGCACCCGGGTGAGTTCGATGTGGTGGTGGCGATGTACCACGACCAGGGGCTGATCCCGGTGAAGTACCTGGGGCTGGACGAGGGTGTCAACATCACCCTGGGTCTGCCGTTTGTGCGCACCAGCCCTGACCACGGCACCGCCTTCGATCTGGTGGGCACCGGACGGGCCGATCCATCGAGTTTTTCGGCGTCCGTCCGAATGGCGCGCCGCATGCTGGACGGCCGTCTTCAGGCCGCGTCGCGCGGGCGCTGACCTGTTTGAAGGGCGGCCAGTTGCCGGCGTGCCCGCACCGTGGCACGTTCAATCAACTCGGCCTGTTCAAAGGCGCGGAAGCGTCCGCTGTCGCACATCTTGGCCAGGGTGCGCGCGGTCAGCGAGATCGTTTTTTTGTGCATCCCACCGTGGGTGAAGATGAAAAAGGTCCGCCCTTCACTGACCCAGGTCAGACGCACTTTTTTCCACTGCCCCTGCATCATCATCTGGTAGGCCGTGCCTTTCTGGATGTGATGCACCAGCTGCAGGCCCTGTGCGGGTGGCGGTGGGCTGTCGAGGTCGATGTCCAGTTCGGCCAGGCTGGGGTCCGTGCCCGGCGGATCGCACAGATTGATGTCCAGCGCGGCCTCTTCGGCCACGGCCGCCTCGGACACCAACCCCGCCTGCGCGGCTTCTTGCGGCGTGAATGCGCCCACCACGGTCAGGGTGGGCGGGCTGCGCACATCGGTGCTTTCTGCCGGCAAGGGGTCGTTGGCCGCCTCGTCCCGGGAGGGGATCTTGATCTGCTCGACCTTGTTGAGGCGGTGCTCCAGCATGCGCTGGGTCAGGTCGTGGGCAGGCGCTGCCTTCAGGCATTCGGCGTGGGCTGGCAGCAACTGCGCAAAAAAAGCCTGTTTGGCGTCCTCGGGCCACTGAATCAAGCCCATGCCTTCGTTGAGGTCCTTCATCAACTTCGGCAGCTTCAGCAGGAATGCCTTGCGCAGTTGCGGGTGCCCCTTGGGCTGCACGCTCAGCACCAACTCCCGTCCGGCCTCTTTCATCCGCTGGGCCAGCGCCGACTGCGGCCCCTCGCGGGAGGCGGCCATCACCTGCACCTGGCTCCAGATTTGCGTCAGAAACTCCCGCACGAAGGTCGGGAGCTCCACATCGGCCAGCTCTTTGTGCAAAACCTGCATGTAGCGCTGGTGCACCCGCAGGTCGGCCTCGCGCCCCATCAGCATCGACTGGATGGCGCCGACGTCGTCGTCATCGGCGGCCTGCATGCTGTCGATGAAGGATTCCAGCTCCACCAGCTTGGCCTCGTAGAGGTCCATGCGCTCGAAGTCGCCCTCCACCACCTCGCTGACCAGGTTCGTGACGCGTTGCACGCATTCCAGCCCGGCGCCGCTGTCCAGGTCGTCGAACGCTGCAGACAGGTTGGCGATGCGGTTGACGAAGCGCCGAACCGGGTGCCGCCGCGAACTGAAGAAGCGAGAATCGCTCAGTGCCACCCTCAGCACAGGCATCTGCAGGCGCGCGATCTGCCGGGCCATCTGGGGGGCGACTTTGGGATCCGACAAGACCTGGTCGAACAAGGCGGCCACGATGTCGATGATCATCTGATCCAGCGGCGCGCCACCGCGGGCCTGAATCAGCTCCTCGCGGTGCGTGCGGATCATGTTGGGCGCCATCAGCGGGCCGGCAAAACCGGCGGCGGCCGTGGCATCGACACCACCCGCCCCCAAAGCGGCGGTCTCTACGGGCCCCGCCGCCCCGCCGGCCGCCATGTTGACCATGGCGATGCGGCGCAGCAGATCCTGAAAATCCGCGTTGCCCGCCGCCTCGGCCAAGGGGGCAGGCCCGGTGGCCGATCCCGGCATGGTGTGGGCGCCGTGGCTTTGGTCCTGCCAAGGTGTGGGCACCCCGAACATGTGGCTGAGCACCTGCGCCACGCGTTCTCCGGCGTGACCGCCTGGGCCGCCACCCATGGGCCGGGTGTGCAACTCGCCGCCCGTGGAAGAGGGAGAGGATGACGATGAGGCCAATGGCGCGGGCGCCGTTTGCAGACCCATGCCGCTGGTGGTGCTGGCCGTGGCACGGCGACGCACGGTGGGCGGCAGAGGCTCAATCCCCTGGCGCCGCAAGGCTCCCACCAATTGCTCGTAAGCGGGTGCTAAAGCGTCGGGCAAGAGCGTGGTCCACAGGTCGATCAGGGTCTGAACGGCGGGGCGCTCCACCCCCTCCCGGGCCAGGCTGTCCAGCAAGGCCTTGGTCACCACCTGAGGCCGGAAAGGGTGGGGCGGCGCCTCGTCGGTGTCGGTGGCCCCGCTCAGGGCGCTGAGCTGGGCATGAAGCGTGGCCAGGTGGGTGTCGCAGCGGGTGCTGACGGTTTGGGCCAGCCGATCGGCCGCTACCGACCGGTCGACCGTGTCGTCATCGACCAGACTGAGTGCCGACCAGTCCGGCGCTGCGCTCTCGCTCAGGGGGCTGTGGGCACTGTGCCGCCCCCACTTGTCCAGAGACTCTCGCATGGCCCGCGCAAACGCCGGCCACAACTTCGAGCGGCAGCGGGCCAACTGCTGCTCGGCATCCATCCATTCCTGGCGCTTGACCGCCTGCGTGCTGGCCGCGGCCAGGTGCGGGAGCTGGGTCAGGGAGCGATCCACCAGGTCGGCCACCGCCTGCTGGAACACGTCCAGGGCGGTCTGGGCAACGGCTTCGGTACGGTGATCGGTCACGGCTTTTTCCAGCGGGCTGTGGGCAGGTTCGCCCTCGGCGCTCCCAGGAGCACCTTCTCATCGTGATGTATCGGCCTGGACGGGAAAAACTGCAGCCTTGTTGCGAATTGTCACAAGCCGATGTGCGGGAATCTGTGCGGTCAGGGGGGGGCGTTGAAAAGCCGTTGACGCAAGACAGCAGACAATCGTTCTGAGACATTGCCGGGAGGGGGCTCAAGCTCCGATACAATAACCGGTTGACCCCATTCAATGTCATCGTCCCTCCAGTCCCTAAGGATACCCATGAGCAATCAGCCAGTGGACCCAAGCCGTCGGACCTGGGTGACCATGGCCTGCGCCGCCGGTGGCGTAGGCGGCGTGGCCACCGCCATCCCCTTTGTGTCGACCTTTCAACCCTCCGAGCGGGCACGTGCCGCCGGGGCTGCCGTCGAGGCAGACATCAGCGCGCTCAAGCCGGGCGAGATGATGACGGTCGAATGGCGTGGCAAACCTGTGTGGATCATGCGCCGCACAGAAGAGCAACTGGCTGCCCTGCCCAAGCTCGACCCTCAACTGGCCGACCCGGCCTCCGAGCTCAAGCCTGAAGAGTGCCCCGAGTACGCACGCAACACCCACCGCTCCATCAAGCCCGATGTGCTGGTGACGGTGGGCATCTGCACGCACCTGGGCTGTTCGCCGACGGCCAAGTTCCAGACCGGCGCGCAGCCTTCGCTGCCTGACGACTGGGCAGGCGGCTTCCTGTGCCCCTGCCACGGCTCCACCTTCGACCTGGCGGGCCGCGTGTTCAAGAACAAGCCGGCACCCACCAACCTTGAAGTGCCTCCCCACATGTACCTGTCTGACACCAAGCTGCTGATTGGTGAAGACAAGAAGGCCTGACAGGAGACCCCAAGATGGCTGAAATGAAACAAGCACCGGCCGGAGCTTCGGCTGGCGTGAAGTTGATGACGTGGATCGACAACCGATTCCCGGCGACCAAAATGTACAAGGAGCACATGTCCGAGTACTACGCGCCGAAGAACTTCAACTTCTGGTATTTCTTCGGTTCGCTGGCCATGCTCGTGCTGGTGATCCAGATCGTGACCGGCATCTTCCTGGTCATGCACTACAAGCCGGACGCCAACCTGGCGTTCGCCTCGGTCGAGTACATCATGCGTGATGTGCCCTGGGGCTGGCTGATCCGCTACCTGCACTCCACCGGCGCCTCGGCGTTCTTTGTGGTGGTCTACCTGCACATGTTCCGTGGGCTGTTGTACGGTTCCTACCGCACACCGCGTGAACTGGTCTGGATCTTCGGTTGCCTGATCTTCCTGTGCCTGATGGCCGAAGCCTTCATGGGCTACCTGCTGCCCTGGGGTCAGATGTCGTTCTGGGGCGCCCAGGTGATCATCAACCTGTTTGCCGCCATTCCCTTCGTCGGTCCTGACCTGGCCCTGCTGATCCGCGGTGACTTCGTCGTGGGCGATGCCACCCTGAACCGATTCTTCTCGCTGCACGTGATCGCCGTGCCCCTGGTCCTGCTGGGCCTGGTGGTGGCGCACATCATTGCGCTGCACGAAGTCGGCTCGAACAACCCGGACGGTGTCGAGATCAAGCAAGGTCCCAAGGACGCCAATGGCCACCCGCTGGACGGCATCCCCTTCCACCCCTACTACTCGGTGCACGACATCATGGGTGTGGCTGGCTTCCTGATCCTGTTCTCGGCCGTGGTGTTCTTCGCCCCTGAGTTCGGCGGCTACTTCCTGGAGTTCAACAACTTCATCCCGGCCGATCCGTACAAGACCCCACCGCACATTGCGCCGGTCTGGTACTTCACCCCCTTCTACTCCATGCTGCGCGCCACCACGTCCGAGATGACGACGGTGTTTGCGGCTCTGGTCGTGGTGGGCGGTGTGCTCAACCTCGTCAAGGGTTCGGGCACCGGCAAGACCAAACTGCTGCTGCTGGTGGGCTCCATTGTTCTGGCGGTGCTGCTGAAGACCTTCGACGCGAAGTTCTGGGGCGTGGCCGTGATGGGCGGTGCCGTGGTCATCCTGGCGTTTTTGCCCTGGTTGGACAAGAGCCCTGTCAAGTCCATCCGCTACCGTCCAGGCTGGCACAAGGTCATCTATGGCGTGTTCGTGGTCAACTTCGTCATCCTCGGCTGGTTGGGCATTGAGCCGCCGTCACCGGTGTACGAGCGCATTTCGCAAGTTGGCACGCTGCTGTATCTGGGCTTTTTCTTCCTGATGCCTTTCTGGAGTCAGATGGGCACCTTCAAGCCCGTGCCTGATCGCGTGACCTTCAAGCCCCACTGATCGCAGGACCCGCAGACATGAAAAAAATCATTGCCTCTCTGCTGGCCGCACTGGCCATGGTCTCCGGCGCATACGCCGCCGGTGGCGCAGGCATCGCGCTCGACAAGTTCCCCAAAGAGCGCCTGTCCGATCTGGCTGCACTGCAAAACGGTGCCAAGCTGTTCGTGAACTACTGCCTGAACTGTCACTCGGCCGCGTTCATGCGCTACAACCGCCTGCGCGACATCGGCCTGACCGAGCAGCAGATCAAAGACAACCTGCTGTTCGCCACCGACAAGGTGGGTGACACCATGAAGGTGTCGCTGGCTGACCGTGATGCCAAGGCCTGGTTCGGTGCGGTGCCTCCAGACCTGACCCTGGTGGCCCGTTCACGCTCCAGCCACGCTGGCTCGGGTGCCGACTACCTCTACACGTACTTGCGCACTTTCTACCGTGACGACACCCGTCCCACCGGTTGGAACAACCTCGCGTTCGCCAACGTCGGCATGCCTCACGTGATGTGGGAGCTGCAGGGCCAACGTGCGGCCAAGTTCGTTGAAGCGGCTGATCCGCACGATCCCAGCAAGAAGATCCACACCTTCGAAGGCTTCGAGCAATTGACGCCCGGTACCATGTCGCCCCAGGAGTTCGACAGCGCCATGGCCGACTTGGTGGCTTACCTCCAGTGGATGTCTGAGCCCGTGGCACAGCAGCGCGTTCGCATCGGTGTGGGCGTTCTGATCTTCCTGTCGATCTTCCTGTTCATTGCCTGGCGTCTGAATGCCGCCTTCTGGAAAGACGTGAAGTGATGCGTCGCTCCCTGTGGGGTTGACCTGCAGGGGGCGTCACGGCGCAGTGGCCCGCCTCGCGCGGCCACTGCGCTTCATTGTTTTGTAGCGGACGCTTGTCCGCCCACCTAGAGACTCTTTGAGGAGCCCACCGCCATGATGGTGCTGTATTCCGGAACGACCTGCCCCTATTCGCACCGCTGCCGTTTCGTCCTGTTCGAAAAGGGCATGGATTTTGAAATTCGCGATGTGGACATCTACGCCAAGCCGGAAGACATCGCGCTGATGAACCCGTACAACGAGGTGCCCATCCTGGTTGAGCGCGATCTCATCCTGTACGAGTCGCACATCATCAACGAGTACATCGACGAGCGTTTCCCGCATCCGCAACTGATGCCGGGTGACCCCGTGGCCCGCGCCCGCGTGCGCCTGTTCCTGTTGAACTTCGAAAAAGAGCTGTTTGCCCATGTGAACACCCTGGAAGGCCGCAGTGGCGTCAAGGCCAATGACAAGCAGCTGGAGAAGGCTCGCTCGCAGATCCGCGACCGTCTCACGCAGCTGGCCCCGATCTTCTTGAAGAACAAGTACATGCTGGGCGACGACTTCTCCATGCTGGATGTGGCCATCGCCCCTCTGTTGTGGCGCCTGGACTACTACGGCATCGAGCTGTCGAAGAACGCCTTGCCGCTGTTGAAGTATGCCGAGCGCATCTTCTCGCGTCCGGCGTACATCGAGGCGCTGACACCGTCCGAGAAGGTCATGCGCAAGTAAGCGGCGGCAGTGTCCCCAGAGCACCAAAGCATGTCTTCTTCTGATCAAGAGCCCTCTGCGCAGGGCAACTCCACCCGCCCGTACCTCATTCGTGCCTTGCACGACTGGTGCACGGACAACGGCTTCACGCCTTATCTGGCGGTGTATGTCGATCGTTCGGTGCAGGTGCCCATGGAGTACGTGAAGAACAACGAGATCGTGCTCAACGTCAGCTTTGAGGCCACCAGCCAGCTGCAGTTGGGCAATGAGTTCATCGAGTTCAAGGCGCGTTTTGGGGGCTCTGCACGAGAAATCAGCGTGCCGGTGGACCACGTGATCGCCATCTACGCCCGCGAAAACGGGCAGGGCATGGCCTTTCCGGTACCGACCATCACGTCCGATGAGGGCGAGCCGTCGGCCACCAGCCAGACGGCCGCGCACGATGCCGAACCTGCCGACGAGGACCGCTCGCCTTTGCGCCTGGCCAGTGCGCAGGAGGCGTCCGACGAAGACCCGGGTCCTGACACGCCTCCCCCTGCCGGCGGTGGTGTGCGCCCCACACTGCGGCGCATCAAGTAAGTCGTCGCGGTGTACACTGCGTTCCGCGCCGGCTTAGCTCAGTTGGTAGAGCAACCGCCTTGTAAGCGGTAGGTCGTCAGTTCGAATCCGACAGCCGGCACCATCAAAAAAGCCCTCGGTTTGCGCCGAGGGCTTTGTCGTTATAGGCGCCGTTATAGACCTCGTTATGGGCCCGTCAGGGCGCTTTGGGCTCTGGGGTCAGCAGCGCCTTGTTGAGCTGCTCGATGTCTTGAACCGCCAGCGTGCCGCTGGCCTGACGCAGTCGCATGCTGCCCACGATCACGTCGTAACGTGCCCTGAACAGGTCTTTCTGGGTGCTCAGCAGTTGCGTCTGGGCGTCCAGAACATCCTTGTTGATGCGCACACCCACGCGGTAGCCCAGTTGGGTCGCCTCCAGTGCCAGCTTGGCGGATGATTCGGCCGCTTCGAAGGCCTGCACCTGGGCCAGACCAGACTGCACGCCCAGGTAAGCTTGCCGGGTGCTGAGGCTGCTGCTGCGCATGGCGTTGTCCACGTCGTTGCGGGCTTTTTCCACCAGGGCCAGTGCTTCACGCACCTGGTTCTGCGTGGCGCCACCGGTGTACAGCGGCACATTCATCTCAACGCCCAGCGACGCCGTGGTGCCATCACCATTGCTGCTGCGCAGCAGCGACACGCTCGAATCGACATCGGTGTTCGTGGCGTTGGCCACCAGGTCCACGGTGGGCAGGTGGCCCGCCTTCACGCGATCGACTTCCAGCTCGGCCGCCTTCAGCCCCGCCTGCGCCTTGCGCACCAGGGGTGACGTGGTCGTGGCCTGAACCACCCAGTTGGACACGTTGCCGGGGGTGAGGCTGTCCAGTTTGGAGGGCGCCACCAGGGCGTCCGGCTCCACCTGGGTTTTGCCCGCCAGTTGGTCGAGGGCCAGCCGCTTGACCTGCAAATCATTGGCTGCGGCCAGCTCTTGGGCGGTGGCCAGGTCGAATCGGGCCTGTGCTTCCCGGGTGTCGGTGATGGTGGCGTTGCCCACCTCGAAGCTGCGTTTGGCCGATGCCAGTTGCTCCTCCAGGGCCTTCTTGTTGGCCAGCGTCGTCTGCAACACGTCTTGGGCGGCCAGCACGTCAAAGTACGCCTGGGTCAGGCGCACGATGAGGTCTTGCTCGGCGATCTGCAGATCGGCCTGCGCGGCGCTCAATGACTGTTCGGCCTGTTCAACCTGGGCCCAGCTCGCCTTGTTGAACAAAGGCTGTCGAGCAGACAAGCCTGCACGTTTCACAGTGGCGTAGCCGTCAGCGTTGCCGGCGATGGGGTTGGCCTGCACATCGGACCTGACCCGGTTGCGGTTCACAGAGGCTTGCAAGCCCACGGAGGGGCGCAGCAGTGCTTTGGCTTGTTCGGCCTTGAATCGGGCGGCTTCCGCCTGCGCTTGCGCCGCCAGGAACGTGGCGTCGTGGCTGCGCGCGGCCTCGAACAAGGACAGCAGGCTTTCGGCCTGGGCCATGGGACTCCACGCTACCAGCGTGCTGGCCAATGCAAGGGCCGAGGCCTTGACGCGCATGAGCTTGACCGAGCGTGTCGCGGCAGACGGCGGGGACGAAAAGGGCATACAGCTTCCTTGTTGGCAATCGGGGCGCTCGCGCTCCGGGCTGGGGTGGATCAGAATTGGAATTGATTGGGTTCAGCGAACCCCGGGAGCCGAGGCGCCACCGTGTCGAAGCGCTCTTCGCGGTGCCATTGCCCTGGGGCCGCCTTGGTGTACAGCGTGGCGCGCATCATCGGGTCCTGACCCACGATGGCCAGCAGGCGGCCACCATCGCGCAATTGGTCCAGCAAGGCCGAGGGCACATCGGCCACCGACCCCATCAGCAAGATGGCGTCATAAGGAGCCTGGGCAGCCAGGCCGGACGCTCCCGAGCCTTCAACCACTTCGGCGTTGTTCACGCCCGCCTGGCGCAGGTTGGCCCGCGCCTGACTGGCCAGGCCGGCATCGCTTTCCATGGCGATGACGCGCTGGGCCTTGTGCGCCAGCAGTGCGGTCACGAAGCCGGTGGCCGCCCCGATCTGAAGCACGGTGTCGCGCTTGCTGAGCTGCAGGTCCTGCACCAGCCGAGCCTCGACACGCGGGGGCAGCAGCGAGCGGTTGCCGCCCAGCGGGATCTCCATGTCCATGAAGGCCAGGCCCTGGTAGGCCTTGGGCACGAAATCTTCGCGGCGAACCGCCGAGAGCAGGTGCAGCACGGAGCCATCGAGCACCTCCCAGGGGCGGACCTGTTGCTCGATCATGTTGAAGCGGGCTTGTTCGACATTCATGCGGTGCATCCTACGAGAGACGGTAAGGAAAGTGAAACCAGACAAACCTGTGATTTTAAGAACTGTGGGGGCGCTTGGGCGACGACTCCAGCCCGCGAAGCAACAATTCGATCTGGGTTTGCAAAAAACTGGCGGGGTCCAGTGGATTCGGATTGTCCTTGCAACTCGCGCTCAGGTGGCCTTGCATCACCATGAACTGTGCGGGTGCGAACAGTGCGTGGGCGACCGAGCAGGCGTCCAGGGGCCTGAATTCGCCGCGCTGCACCCCGCGCTCGATCACCCGCCTGAGCAGGGCGTGGCTTGGCGCCTGAACCTCGTGCAGGTAGAAGCTCACCAGTTCGGGGAAGGCCCGGGCCTCGCTGAAGATCAGCAGCACCAGCGATGCCGCCCGTGACGAGCCGATGCGATCCCACCAATTGATGGCCAACTGGTGCAGCAGGGCCGAACTGCTGCCCGCGAAGCTGTCGACCAGTTCCTCTCCTTCCACAATGAACTGCACCAGGTGATGGCGAACCGCGGCCTTGAACAGTTCATCCTTGCTGGGGTAGTAGAGGTACAAGGTGCCCTTCGAGACGCCGGCCAGTCGGGCCACATCTTCGGCACGGGTGGCCGTCAGGCCTTGCGATGTGAACAGCGCCACGGCAGCGTCCAGGAGTTCTTGCGGGCGCGCCTGCTTGCGGCGTTGGCGACTGCGCGGGTGGGCTGGTGAGGTTGGAGGCGACACGGGTGAATACAACTGACCGATCGGTCAGTAATGTAGCGGCCCCGTCGGTGGCGGGTCAATCCGTGGCGACGCCGCCGGTGCTTTGTTGAATAATGAATCGCATGAGCAGACCGCAACCATTGCCTCGGGCGGCGTACGCCCACTTTCAGTCCATCACCACGCGCTGGATGGACAATGACATTTATGGTCACGTCAACAACGTGACGTACTACAGCTACTTCGACACGGCGGTCAATCGCTACCTGATCGAGGCTGGCGTGCTCGATATCCACGCCGGTGATGTCATCGGCCTGGTCATCGAAACCCATTGCAACTACTTTGCGCCGCTGGCTTTTCCGAAGGACGTCGAGGCGGGCATTCGCGTGGCCCACATCGGCAACAGCAGTGTTCGTTATGAAATCGGCTTGTTTGAAGCGGGGCAGCCGCTGGCGGCGGCTTGCGGACACTTTGTTCACGTGTATGTGGACCGGGCCGCCAGGCGCCCCGTGACCTTGCCTGCGCCATTTGTGGGCGCTCTGCAGCACCTGTACCGGGCGCCGTCAACACCCGGCGATGGGGCGGCATCATGAGCCATCCTGCGGGCCAGCCCCGCTCGCCCCGGCCCGTGACCCCCGACAGCGTGGCTGCGGTGGACCATGCCATCACATCGCGCCGATCCATGCGTCGATTCCTGCCGGATCCGGTGCCCACCGAGACGGTACGGGACATCCTGCGAGTCGCCTCTCGTGCGCCGTCTGGCACCAACACCCAGCCTTGGAAGGTGCATGTCTTGACGGGTGCGAGTCGGCAGGCGCTGGTCGACAAGGTGCTGGAGGCCGCCGCGCAATCCGACGCCTCCACGCGTTACACCGAGCAGTACGACTACTACCCAGCCCAATGGGTCTCGCCCTACATCGACCGGCGCCGCAAAGTGGGGTGGGATCTGTATGGGTTGCTGGGCATCACCAAAGATGACAAGCCGGCCATGCGCTTGCAGCAGGCGCGCAATTTCATGTTCTTTGATGCCCCCGTGGGCTTGATCTTCACCATCGAGCGCGTCATGGGCCGAGGCAGCCTGCTCGACTACGGGATGTTCCTGCAGTCCATCATGGTGGCCGCACGTGCGCGGGGACTGGACACCTGCCCCCAGGCCGCGTGGAATCATTTTCATGGGGTGGTGCTGCCCCATCTGGGGCTGGACCCGGAGCGCCACATGATGGTGTGCGGCATGGCGCTGGGTCATGCCGACCCTGCGGCCATCGAGAACCAGCTGCTCACCGAGCGTGAGCCGGTGGACTCGTTCGCGCGTTTCCTGGATTGACCACGGTTGTGGTCTGATTTGTTGCAAGGGTCATCCCTAGTCTGGCCTGCGTGAAAGTGATGCGGCCTGAGTCTATGATGAATCATTGAATCCGGCTTTTCGTGTTGTCAGATTTGGCGATGCGTGAGGTCGGCTGTGTCTCAATGAACCGGAGGTTGTTTCCATGAGCCTGATGGGCCAGATGATGAACATGCCCTTGATGATCTCGTCCTTGCTGACGCATGCGGCGCGACACAACGGCGACATCGAGATCGTTTCCCAGCGTGTCGAGGGCGACATGCACCGGACCACCTGGGCCGATGTGGAACTGCGTTCGCGCAAGCTGGCCCAGGCGCTGGCTCGCCTCGGGTTGCAGACGGGCGACCGCGTCGGGACGCTGGCCTGGAATGGCTATCGTCACCTGGAGATCTACTACGGCGTGTCGGGCTCTGGCCTGGTGTGCCACACGATCAATCCGCGGCTGTTTCCGCAACAGGTGGCCTGGATCGTCGGTGACGCCCAGGACAAAGCCATCTTCGTGGACCTGAACATTTTCCCTCTGGTCGAAAAGCTGGCGCCCATGCTGCCCACCGTCAAGCACGTCATTCTGATGTGTGGCCGCGAAAGCATGCCGCGTGAGTCTGCGCTGACCCATCTGCACTGTTATGAGGACCTGGTGGCGGCCGAAGACGGCAACTACGAGTGGCCCACATTCGACGAAAACGCAGCCGCCAGCATCTGCTACACCTCGGGCACCACCGGCAACCCCAAGGGGGCGGTGTACTCTCATCGCTCGACGGTGCTGCACGCCATGGCCGCGGCCTTGCCAGATGCCATGTGCCTGAAAGCCACCGACACTGTGTTGCCCGTCGTGCCCATGTTCCACGTCAATGCCTGGGGCATCCCGTATGCGGCCGCGCTGGTGGGCTGCAAGCTGGTGATGCCAGGCCATCACCTGGACGGCGCCTCGCTGTACAACCTCTTCGAAGAAGAGAAGGTCACGATGTCGGCCGGCGTGCCCACCATCTGGCTGGGCCTGCTCAATCACGTCAAGACCAACGGCCTGAAGTTCAGCACCTTCAAGACCACGATCATTGGTGGCTCGGCCTGCCCGCCAGCCATGATCCGCACCTTTGAGAACGACTACAACGTGGAGGTCATCCACGCTTGGGGCATGACCGAGCTGTCGCCCATCGGCACGCTGGGACGCCTGAAGTCCAAGCACGCCGATCTGCCCAAGGAGGCTCAGCAGAAGATCCTGGAGAAGCAGGGCAAATCGGTGTTCGGCATCGACATGCGCATCGTCGATGGCGATGGGCAGGTGCTGCCCTGGGATGGCAAGGCGGCCGGTGACCTGGAGGTGCGTGGCCATTGGGTGGTCAACGGCTACTTCAACGTCGACAAGTCGCCTTTGCACGATGGCTGGTTCCCCACAGGGGATGTGGCCACCATCGATCCGGATGGCTACATGCAGATCACCGATCGCTCCAAGGATGTGATCAAGTCGGGTGGCGAATGGATCAGCTCCATCGACCTCGAGAACGTGCTGATGGCGCATCCCGCTGTGCATGAGGCGGCAGCGATCGCCTGCTTCCACCCGAAGTGGGACGAGCGCCCGCTGATGGTGGTGGTCAAGAAGCCGGATGCGGATGTCAGCCGGGATGAGTTGATTGCCTTCTATGACGGCAAGATTCCAAAGTGGCAGACGCCAGACGACGTGGTGTTTGTGGACGAGATCCCACACACGGCCACCGGCAAGATCTCCAAGCTTCAGTTGCGAGAGCGATTCAAGGACCACAAGCTACCCACCGCCTGATCACCATGCGAGCCCCCACACGGGGGCTTTTTTGTTGCTTTGCTGGGTTTGGTCAGGCGCGTTTCGGCGTGCTTTCTTGCGTTTGTGTGTGCGCTGGCGATGCCCATGGAATGGGCCTTGTGCCTACGCCTGATATTCGTCACGCGCGCTAGGGTCATCCCCAAAGGACTCCCGCGTTTGAGGGGGGTAAATTGTGCAAATCACTGGTCACTGACAACTGAGGAGAAAGCAATGCGATTCCAGGTTCGTGCGTTGAGTGTGTTGGTTGCAGCGTCGCTGTCTGCGGGCGCCGCCATGGCCCAGAAGGGCGAAACCGTGAAGGTGGCCTGGATCGATCCCCTGTCCGGCCTGATGGCCAGCGTGGGTCAGAACCAGGTCAAGAGCTTTCAGTTTGTGGCAGAGCGCATCAATGCCAACAACCCGGCTGGCGTCAAGTTCGAGATCGTGACGCTGGACAACAAGCTCAGCCCCGCCGAGTCGCTCAACGCTTTGCGTTCGGCCATTGACCAGGGGGTGCGCTATGTGGTGCAGGGCCTGGGCTCTGGCGCGGCGCTGGCCCTGGTGGATGGCATCAACAAGCACAATGCCCGCAATCCCGGCAAAGAGGTGGTGTTCGTCAACTATGCGGCGGTCGATCCCGATCTGACCAACAGCAAGTGCAGCTTCTGGCACTTCCGCGTGGATGCCGACACCTCCATGAAGATGGAGGCCCTCACCACCTTCATCAAGGATCAGAAGGACGTCAAGAAGGTCTACCTGATCAACCAGAACTACGCCCACGGTCAACAGGTGTCCAAGTTCGCCAAGACCATGCTCCAGCGCAAGCGCCCGGACGTGCAGGTGGTGGGCGACGACCTGCACCCGCTGGCCCAGGTGCGTGACTTTGCCCCGTACGTGGCCAAGATCAAGGCCTCCGGGGCTGACACGGTCATCACGGGCAACTGGGGCTCTGACCTGGCCCTGCTGGTGAAGGCGGCCAACGACGCCGGCTTGCAAGCCAACTTCTACACCTACTACGCCAACTTTGGTGGCACGCCCACGGCGCTGGGCAAGGCCGCGGACGGCAAGGTCTACCAGGTGGGGTATGGCCACTACAACATGGGTGGCATGTACGGGCAGATGGTGGGTGACTTCAAGAAGCGCTTCAACGACGACTTCTACTCAGGCGGCACTTACCATGCGCTGGCCATGCTGGCCGAGGGCATGGCCAAGGCCAAATCCACAGACCCGGTGAAGGTGGCGTCTGCGATGGAGGGGCTGAAGTTCAAGAGCTTCAACGGCGACGTGGAGATGCGCAAGAGCGATCACCAGTTGCAGCAGCCGCTGTACATCGCGCGTTGGCAGCCTGTCGATGCCAAGAACACGTACAACGTCGAAGGCACTGGCATGACCTTCGTGCCGCAGAAGTCGTTTGACGCCTATGTGTCGAGCACCCCGACTTCTTGTCAGATGAAGCGTCCGTCCTGATGAGCTGATGCGGGAGGCCTTCGGGCCTCTTTTCTTGAGTGGTGCGGGCCTGGGGGCCCGCGCCAGGCACCCGTCGTAGCCGGTCATGAGCTGGTCGGCGCGCTGTGATGGTCTGACATGGAAACCTTCATTGTCTTTTTCCTCAACGGCATCAGCTATGGCCTGCTGTTGTTCATGCTCAGCTCAGGGCTCACCCTGATCTTCAGCATGATGGGGGTGCTCAATTTCGCGCACGCTTCGTTCTACATGGTCGGCGCTTATTTTGCGTACGCTGTGTCGTCCAAACTCGGGTTTTTCCCGGCGCTGTTCATCGTGCCTGTTCTGGTGGGCATTTTGGGGGCGATGTTCGAGCGCTTCAGCCTGCGCAAGGTGCACCACTACGGCCACGTGCCCGAGTTGCTGATCACGTTTGGCCTGGCCTACGTCATTGAGCAGCTGGTGCGGCTGACCTGGGGGCCTTCCACCGTTGATTACCGCATTCCCGAGGTGCTGGCAGGCACCTTGTTCACGGTGGTGAATCAACCTGAAGTGGGCTTGCAGATCATGGCCGGCGCCATGGACACGGCCCTGTGCTCTGGCGATGCCGGCGCTTCCTGTACCCAGTTTCCTACCTACCGCGGGTTCATGGCCTTGGTGGCCTTGTTCATGTTGGGCAGCCTCTGGCTCTTGCTGACCAAGACACGGGTCGGGCTCATCATCCAGGCGGCGCTGACCCATCCTGAAATGGCTCAGGCCCTGGGCCACAACGTGCCCCGCGTGATGATGGGGGTGTTTGGCGGCGGTTGCGCGCTGGCCGGTCTGGCTGGCGTCATTGGTGGCAATGCCTTCATCACCGAACCCAGCATGGCCGCATCCCTGGGGGCGATCATCTTCGTCGTCGTCGTCGTGGGCGGGATGGGGTCGCTGGCAGGGGCCTTCCTGGCGTCCATCCTCATTGGCCTCATGCAGACCTTCGCGGTCATCGCCGATGTCTCCATCCTCACCTTCTTCGAGAAGATCGGCCAGCCCGTGTCCTTCGAGAACTGGGCTTACCCCTTGCTCAAGATCACCATCTCTGAAATGGCGCCCATCCTGCCCTATTTGCTGCTGGTGCTGATGCTCATCCTGCGTCCCAAGGGATTGCTCGGAACGCGAGAGGAGTGACGCACATGGCCAAGAACGTTTATGCCTTCACGCCCGTTAATGTCGGTCGCTGGGTTTTGTGGTCCTTGTTTGCACTGGTGTTGTTGGTGGCGCCCATCCTGTTTGATTCCGGCACGTCCATGACCATGCTCTCCAAGATGGGCATCGGCATCATCGTCTGCCTGTCTTACAACATCCTGCTGGGGCAGGGCGGCATGCTGAGCTTTGGCCATGCGGTCTACTCGGGCCTTGGCGCGTTTGCAGCCATCCATACGCTGGTCAAGGTGAGCGACGGGGCCTGGAACATCCCGGTCAGCCTGATCCCCATCGTGGGTGGCGCGGCGGGGCTGATCGTGGCTGCCGTGCTGGGATCGGTCACCACCAAGAAATCCGGCACCACCTTCGCCATGATCACCCTGGGCATCGGCGCCATGGTGTTTTCGATGTCGTTGATGCTGCCCGAATTCTTTGGCGGTGAAGGAGGCATCTCTGGCAACCGGATGGTGGGCGAGCCCGTGTGGGGCATCACCTTCGGGCCGCAGATTCAGGTGTACTACCTCATCGCGGTGTACTGCTTCATCTGCACCGCGCTGATGTTTGCCTTCACTCAAACGCCACTGGGCCGGATGCTCAATGCGGTGCGCGACAACCCCGAGCGCGTGGAGTTCATTGGCTATGACACCCAGCGTGTGCGTTACCTGGCGTTCATGATCGCAGGCTTCTTTGCAGGCATTGCCGGGGGGCTGCATGCCATCAATGACGAAATCGTCACCGCCGAGGTGGTCGGGGCCGAATATTCCGGCATGTACCTGCTGTTCACCTTCCTGGGGGGGGCCTTGTTCTTCTTTGGGCCCATCATTGGGGCGGTGCTGATGGTGTTTGCCACGGTGCTGCTGCACGAGCTGACCAAGGCGTGGATGCTGTACCTTGGGGTCATCTTCCTGATCATGGTGATGTATGCCCCGGGTGGCATCTCCAGTCTCATCATGATGAACTTGCGCGTGGCGGCCTATGGTTTACTGCGCAAGATGTGGGTGGCGTACCTGGCGCTGATGGGCACCTCGCTGCCACTGATCGTTGGTGTGGCCGCCATTGTCGAGATGGTCTATCACATTCAGATGAACGAAGGCATGGGGCCTGAGATGACCTTCATGGGCATCTCGCTCAGCGTGGATTCGTTGGACGCCTGGATGGGTGCCCTCTTCCTGACGGTGACTGGCGCCGGTCTGTTCGAGTTGACCAGGCGTCAGTTTGTTCACCAGTGGGGCGAAGTGCAGGAAGACATCGAGGCGGAGCTGCTGCGCCGTCAGTTGCAGTGAAAGGCATGACCATGACGCAGTCCACTACAACCGGTCTGGCGCTGGAGCTGCGCGATGTGCGCAAGTCGTTCGGCAAGACCGAGATCATCCGCGGCGCCAGTCTGGCGGTGCGTCAGGGTGAGCGCGTGGCGCTCATTGGCCCCAACGGGGCAGGCAAGTCCACCTTGTTCAACCTGATCAGCGGACGCATGCCGGTCACCAGTGGGCAGATCCTGCTCAAGGGCGAGCCCATCCATGGCCGCAAGCCTTACGAGGTCAATCGCCGGGGGCTGGCGCGCAGCTTTCAGGTGTCCAACCTCTTTCCCAGGCTGAGCGTGTTCGAGAACATCCGTTGCGCGGTGTTGTGGTCCATGGGTCAACGCTACGCCTTCTGGCGTTTCCTGAGTGATCTGAGTGCCGTCAATCAGCGCGCCGAAGAGGTGCTCGACATGATCCGCTTGCGCCGCAAGCGCGACACCAGCGCGTCGCTGTTGACATACGCTGAACAGCGTGCGCTGGAGGTGGGGGTGACGATCGCGGGCGGTGGCGATGTCATCTTGCTGGACGAACCCACGGCAGGCATGAGCAAATCAGAGACGGCCAACTTCGTGCGCATGATCAAAGAGGTGACCGAAGGCAAGACCTTGCTGACGGTGGAGCACGACATGGGCGTGGTGTTCGGTCTGGCCGATCGCATCGCGGTGCTGGTGTATGGCGAAGTCATTGCTTTTGACACGCCCGAGAATGTGCGCGCCAATGAGCGCGTCAAGGAAGCCTATCTGGGCTCGGTGCTGGCTGAAGCCCAGGCTGCCGAAGCCGGAGCCTGAGACCATGCTCAAGATTCAGAACCTTCATGCCTTTTATGGCAAGAGCCACATCCTTCACGGTGTCAGCCTGGAGGTGCAGCCCGGCGAGATCGTCAGCCTGCTGGGGCGCAACGGATCGGGACGTTCAACGCTGATCAAGACCGTGATGGGCTTGGTGGAGGGCACCGGTTCCGTGTCCTGGAACGATCAGGAGTTGCTGGGGCATAACACCTACGACATCGCGCGCCGCGGTCTGGGCTATGTACCCGAAAGCCGTGATGTCTTTCCCAAGCTCACGGTGGAACAAAACCTGTTGCTGGGGCAAAAGGGCGGACGCAAGCAAAGCCGATGGTCGCTCGACGACATGTACCAGCTCTTTCCTCGCTTGAAGGAGCGCCAGCACACCGAAGCGGGCGTCATGTCGGGCGGTGAGCAGCAGATGCTCACGCTGTGCCGCACCCTGATGGGCGATCCCGATCTGATCATGATCGACGAGCCCACGGAGGGGCTTGCGCCCAAGATCGTTGAACTGGTGGGCGAGTACCTCAAAGAACTCAAGCGACGTGGACTGGGCGTTTTGCTCGTGGAGCAAAAACTGACCATTGCACTCGACATTTCTCAACGGTGTTACGTGATGGGCCACGGTGAGGTGGTGTTCCATGGCACGCCCGACGAACTGCGGGCGGATCAGTACACCCGACGGGAGTGGCTGGAGGTCTGATCCAGCAGTCCCTTCGGGGGCATTGGTGCATGCAGGCGAGGCCTGTGTCAGAATCTTGTTCAATTTGTACAAGACTTCTTGTCAGAATTGATTCTCAGCCGTGCGGGCGCCGCCGGCCATCCTGCTCAGGCTTGGGCGATGTGGGCGTCTGCGTCTCTTCATTGAACGCATTTCATCATTGCCATGAGCGCTACCTACCAAGTCACCGACGGCGTGGCCGTCATCTCGCTGGACAACCCCCCCGTCAACGGTTTGGGACAAGGCACACGCGCCGGCATCGTCGAGGGCATCCAGAAGGCCCAGGCCGATGCCGCTGTGCAAGCCGTGGTGATCATTGGCGCTGGCAAGGTGTTCTGCGGTGGCGCGGACATCCGCGAATTCGGCAGCCCGAAGGCGTTCGCCGAGCCCAACCTGCACGTCACCATCGAGGCCGTCGAGCGTTCGGCCAAGCCCGTGGTGGCCGCCATCCATGGCGTGGCCATGGGCGGAGGGCTGGAGCTGGCGCTGGGCTGCCACTACCGCGTCGTCGCCAAGGGTACACAGATCGCGCTGCCCGAGGTCAACATCGGCATCGTGCCGGGCGCGGGCGGCACGCAGCGTTTGCCGCGCGTACTGGGCGTGGACACCGCCTTGCAGATGATCACCACGGGCGCTTCGGTGATGTCCGAGAAGCTGGCCGCGGCCCCGGGCCAAAAGCTGTTTGACAAGCTGGTCGATGGCGAGTTGCTGCCCGCGGCCATCGCCTTCGCCAAGGACGTCGCTGGCGTCCGCCCGCTGCCCTCCGTGCGCGACCTGACGGTGGCGGCTCCCACCGATGCCGACGCATTCAACAAGGCCCGCGCCGAGCTGGCCAAGTCCCGCAAGAACCTGATCGCCCCGCAGCGTTGTGTGGACTGCGTTGAAGCGGCCACGAAGCTGGACCTGGACGCGGGCATCCAATTCGAGCGCGAGGTCTTCGAAGGCCTGGTGACGGGCGACCAGGCCCGCGCCCTGCGCCATTCGTTCTTTGGTGAGCGCGCCGCCAGCAAGATCCCCGATGTGCCGGCCGACACCCCGCTGCGCGACATCAAGCAGGTGGCCGTGATCGGCGCCGGTACCATGGGCGGCGGCATCACCATGTGCTTCCTGAACGCCGGTATCCCCGTCAAGCTGCTGGAGATGAAGCAAGAAGCCATCGACCGCGGCGTGAGCACCATCCGCAAGAACTACGAAACGCAGGTGGCCAAGGGCAAGCTGGCGCAGGACAAGTACGAGCAGCGCATGGGCCTGCTCACCACCACGCTGAGCTACGACGACATCGCCCAGGCCGACATGGTCATCGAGGCCGTGTTCGAAGACATGGGCGTGAAGTCGCAGGTCTTCACCAAGCTCGACAGCATCATGAAACCGGGCGCCATCCTGGCCTCGAACACCTCGACGCTGGACGTGGACAAGATCGCCGAGGTGACGAAACGCCCGGGCGATGTGGTGGGCCTGCACTTCTTCAGCCCGGCCAACGTGATGCGCCTGCTCGAAGTGGTGCGGAGCAAGCACACCGCCAAGGACGTGATGGCCACCGTGATGGCCGTGGCCAAGAAGATCAAGAAGGTGGCCGTGGTCTCGGGCGTGTGCGATGGCTTCATCGGCAACCGCATGTTCGAGCAGTACGTGCGCCAGAGCTTCTTCCTGGTGGAAGAGGGCGCCACCGTGCAGCAGGTGGACAAGGCCGCCGAGGCCTTTGGTTTTGCCATGGGCCCCTTCCGCGTGGGCGACCTGGCGGGCAACGACATCGGCTTTGCCATCCGCAAGCGCCGCCGCGTCGAGCGCCCCGACGTGATCTACAGCCCCGTGGGCGACGCCATCTGCGAACTTGGCCGCTTCGGTCAGAAGGCCGGCAAGGGCTGGTACGACTACGAAGTGGGCAAGCGCGATCCGATTCCTTCTGCTGAAGTGCAGGCCTGCATCGACAAGGTGCGTGCCGACAAGGGGGGCACCCCGCGCCAGATCAGCGACGACGAGATCGTGCAGCGCCTGGTGCTGGCCATGGTCAACGAAGGCGCTTTGATCCTTGAAGAAGGCATCGCGTCGAAGGCCTCGGACATCGACATGGTCTACCTCACGGGCTATGGCTTCCCGGTCTACCGTGGCGGCCCGATGCTCTACGCCGACATGCTGGGCCTGCCCAAGGTGATCGAGCTGATGAAGGGCTTCGCGGCCAACCCGAATGGCGATCCTGCGTTCTGGACGCCGGCTCCACTGCTGGCCAAGCTGGCTGCTGAAGGCAAGGGCTTCACGGGCTGACATCCAAAGGAGCCCACCATGGCGCACATTGAAACCCTGGTCAACGGCCACATCCTGGAGATCAAGGTCAACCGGGCCGACAAGCACAACGCCTTGTCGCCTGAGATGTACCTTGACTTGGCGCGTGCGCTGGGTGAACTCAACCGCAACCCCGAGCTGCGCGTGGCCTTGCTGCACGGCGAAGGCAAGCACTTCACCTCTGGCGTCGAGCTGGACAAGTGGGCGCCCATCTTCGGCAATGGCAAGGGCTTCGAGGTGCCGGCCGGCGAGGTTGATCCGTTCGGCCTGTTCGGCGAGCGGCACCGCAAGCCCATCGTCATGGCGGTGCAGGGTAACTGCTTCACCTGGGGCGTCGAGATCCTGCTCAACACCGAGGTGCGCGTGGCCGCCGACGACACGCGCTTTGCCATGCTGGAGGTCAAGCGCGGTATCTTTCCTTGTGCGGGAGCGACGCTGCGTCTGCCTCGGCAGATGGGGTGGGGGGCCGCCCAGCGCTACCTGCTGACGGGCGAGTTCTGGTACGCCGAAGAGGCCTTGCGCACGGGCCTCGTTCAGGAGGTGGTGCCCGCAGGACAGCAGCTTGCCAAGGCCCGTGAAATCGCCGAGCAGATCGCCAAAGCTGCGCCGCTGGCCGTACAGAACGTGCTCAAGTCCACCCGCATGGCGTGGAACGAAGGGGAGGCCGTGGCCGCCCAGTTGCTGTTCAAGGACCTGCACCCAGTGATGCAAAGCGAAGACGCCGCCGAAGGCGTGCGCTCCTTCATCGAACGGCGCGACGCCGTTTTCGTGGGGCGCTGACGCCCCGCTCGGCGCACGATGGCCGTGTGCCGTTGCTTTGCCGCTCCCATCCTTTCACCGAGTTGAACCATGACCCACCGCGCCACCGTTGACTTCCTGCTGCACGACTGGCTCAAGGCCGAAGCCCTGTGCCAGCGTGAGCGACACGCCGAGCACAGTCGCGAGACCTTCGACGCCGTGCTCGACCTCAGCGAAAAAATCGCCAGCGAACAATTTGCCCCCATCAACCGCCTGACCGACGAACACGAGCCCACCTTTGACGGCGTCACCGTGACGCTGCCCAAGGAAACGCCCGTGGCCATGGCGGCCTTCAACGAGGCCGGCCTGATGGCCGCCAGCAAGGACGTCGAGCTGGGCGGCATGCAACTGCCCACCGTGGTCGAGATCGCTTCGATGAGCTTCTTCTACAAGGCCAGCGTGTCGCTCGCCGCGTACCCGATGCTCACGCGCGGCAACGCCAACACCATCCTGGCGCATGGCACGCCGAAGCAGATCGAGGTGTTCGCCAAGGGCGGCTTCGAAGGCCGCACCTTTGGCACCATGTGCCTGAGCGAGCCGCAGGCCGGCTCGAGCCTGTCGGACATCGCCACGCGCGCCGTGCCCGACGTGAAGGGGGATGGCACGGGTGTCGATTGGACGCAGGACCCGCTGGGCAAGCGCTATCGCTTGAGGGGCAACAAGATGTGGATATCGGGCGGCGAGCACGAGATGGGCGAGAACATCGTCCACCTGGTGCTGGCCAAGATCCCAGGGCCCGATGGCAAGCCGGTGCCGGGCGTCAAGGGCATCTCGCTGTTCATCGTTCCGCGCAAGCTGGTCAAGGCCGACGGCTCGATCACCAGCCAGCGCAATGACGTGGCGCTGGCAGGCCTCAACCACAAGTGCGGCTACCGCGGCACCGTCAACACCCTGCTGAACTTCGGTGAAGGCAAGTTCCCCGTCAACGGCGAGGCCGGCGCGGTGGGCTACCTGATCGGCAAGGAAGGCGAGGGCCTGAAGTGCATGTTCACGCTCATGAACGAGGCCCGCATCAGCGTGGGCCTGGGCGCGACCATGCTGGGCTACGCCGGCTATGAGTACTCGCTGCAGTACGCGAAAGACCGCCCACAAGGGCGTCACATGGGCGCCGGTGGCAAGGACCACAGCGCGCCGCAGGTGCCCATCATTGGCCACACCGACGTCAAGCGCATGCTGATGATGCAAAAGGCCATCGCCGAAGGCGGCCTGGCCCTGGGCCTGCTGTGCGCCCAGTTGGTGGACGACCAGCACACCGGCAGCGGCGAAGAGGCCGAGAAGGCCGGCCTGCTGCTGGAGCTGCTCACCCCCATCGCCAAGAGCTGGCCCAGCGAATGGGCGCAGGAGGCCAACTCGTTGGCCATCCAGATCCTGGGCGGCTACGGCTATACGCGCGACTACCCCGTCGAGCAGTACTGGCGTGACAACCGCCTCAACATGATCCACGAGGGCACGCATGGCATCCAGGGGCTGGACCTGCTGGGCCGCAAGGTGGTGATGAACGGTGGCAAGGCCTTGAGCGTGCTGGCCGAGCGCATCAGCGAAACCATCCAGAAGGCCGGGCACGTCAACGGCCTGGCCGAGCACGCGAACGCCCTGGCGCAAGCCCTGCAGAAGGTGGGCGCCACCACCAAGGCCGCCTGGTCCACCAGCGTGCCCGAAGAGGCCCTGGCCAATGCCACGCCCTACCTGCAGGCCTTCGGCCACACCGTGCTGGCCTGGATCTGGCTGGAGCTGGGCCTCGCCGCCAAGGCCGCGCAAGCGCAAGGGCAGTGGGACGCCTCGCCCCTGGGCCCTGGCTTCCTGAAGGGCAAGCTGGCCGCCACGGACTACTTCTTTGCTTACGAGCTGCCCAAGATCGATGCCTGGCTGGGCGTGGTTTCGCGCCGCGACCTGACCTGCGCGCAGGCCGAATCCGACTGGTTCTGAAAGGATCACCATGCTGCGACACATCGTCATGTGGACCCTCAACGACCCGGCCGACGCACCCCAGGTCAAGGCCCTGCTGGACAGCTGCAAGGGGCTCGTGCCCGGCATGCACGAATTCGACGTCGGTATCAAGGCCGAGGGCCTGGAAGCCAACTGCGACGTCGTGCTCGTCTCGACCTTCGAGGACGCCGCCGCGCTGGCCGCTTACGTGCCGCACCCGCATCACCAGGGCGTGGTCGCGCGGATCCGCCAGATGGCGGCCACGCGCCACGTCCTCGACTACCTCGTCTGAATGCACAGAAGGCTCAAGCCATGACCGCTCCCCGCTCCGTCCAGCAACTCTTCGACCTCACGGGCAAGACGGCCCTGATCACCGGTGGCTCGCGCGGCCTGGGCTTGCAGATGGCCCATGCCCTGGGCGAGGCCGGTGCCAAGGTGGTGATCAGCTCGCGCAAGGCGGCTGATCTGGAACAGGCCGTGATGGCCTTGCAGGATGCGGGCATCGATGCGCGCTGGATCGCCGCCGATGCCGGCAAGCCAGACGACATTCAGCGCCTGGCCGATGAAACGCTCGAGCGCGTGGGCGATGTGGACATCCTCGTCAACAACGCGGGCGCCACCTGGGGCGCGCCGGCCGCCGACTACCCGCTCGAGGCCTGGGACAAGGTGATGAACCTCAACGTGCGCGGCTACTTCCTGCTGTCGCAAGCCATCGCCAAAGCCAGCATGATCCCGCGCAAGCAAGGGCGCATCATCAACGTGGCGTCCATCGCCGGCTTGGGGGGCAACCACCCCTTCATGCAGACCATCGCCTACAACACCAGCAAGGGCGCCGTCGTCAACTTCACCCGGGCCCTGGCGGGTGAGTGGGGCCACCTGGGTATCCGCGTCAACGCCATCGCGCCGGGCTTCTTCCCCAGCAAGATGACGGCGGGCACCCTGGCCGCGGTGGGTGAAGAGCGACTGGCCAGCGCCGCCCCCTTGCAACGCCTGGGCGACGACGAAGACCTCAAGGGCGTGACGCTGCTGTTCGCCTCAGAGGCGGGCAAGCACATCACGGGACAGGTCCTCGCTGTCGATGGCGGTGTCAGCGCCATCATCGGTGGCTGAGCGGGGGGGGGGCGCATGAGCATTCCGTTTTCCATCCGCATTCCCTTCATTGAGCAAATCGGCTGCCAACTGGAGCGCCACGACAGCGGCCACGCCGAGATCTCGCTGACGGTGGACGAAGCGCACACCAACTCCTTTGGCGTGGCCCACGGTGGCCTTCTCATGACCATGCTGGATGTGGCCATGGCCCATGCCGCGCGCAGCCACCGTCGCAATGCCCAGGGCGATGAGCCCGGGTTGGTCACCATCGAGATGAGCACACGTTTCATGCGCCCGGGCTTGGGCCGCATCCGAGCCCTTGGCGAGCTGATGCACGCCACCGCGTCGATGGCATTTTGTGAGGGCCGCGTGCTCAATGAAAAGGGTGAGGTCTGCGCCCATGGCACCGCCACGTTCAAGTACCTCCGCGCCTTGCCGGTCTCAGGTCGGCAGACGCACTCACTGTCGGCATCACCCTTGGGTGGTGCTGGCTCCGACTGACGCAGCCTGCGCTGTCCCTCTGGAAGAAGGTCGCCTCTCATGAGCCTCATCAATCGTCAGATCCATCTGGTGTCTCGCCCGCAGGGCGAGGCCAGCCCGAGCAATTTTCAGCTCGTCGAAGCGCCCGTGCCCGCCAGCGAGGCGTTGGCCGAGGGGCAAGTGGTGGTGCGCCATCACTACCTGTCGCTCGACCCCTACATGCGCGGCCGCATGAACGACAGCCGCAGTTATGCCGAGCCCCAGCCCCTGAATACCGTCATGCTGGGGGGCACCGTGGGTGAGGTCCTCCACAGCCGTCACCCCAAATTCCAGCCGGGCGATCAGGTGCTGGGCATGGGTGGCTGGCAGGAGTACAGCGTGGTCGACGCCTCGGTGCGTGGCGCTCTCCACAAGGTCGATACGCAGCACATTCCTCTGTCGGCCTACCTCGGCGCGGTGGGCATGCCCGGCGTCACCGCCTGGTATGGCCTCATGAAGATCATCACGCCCAAGTCGGGCGAGACGGTGGTGGTCAGCGCCGCCAGCGGGGCGGTGGGCAGCGTGGTGGGGCAGTTGGCCAAGGTGCGTGGTTGTCGCGTGGTCGGTGTGGCTGGTGGCCAGGACAAATGTCGCTACGTGGTCGAAGAACTGGGCTTTGACGCCTGCATCGACTACAAGCAGCACGCCGAACCCAAGGCTTTCTATCAGGCGCTCAAGGCGGCCACGCCGCAGGGGGTTGACGGCTACTTCGAGAACGTGGGCGGCATGATCCTGGATGCCGTCATGTTGCGCATGAACGCCTTCAGCCGCCTGGCCATGTGCGGCATGATCGCGGGCTACGATGGCCAGCCCACCCCCATGCAGAATCCGGCGCTCATCCTCGTCAACAGAATGAAGGTCGAGGGCTTTATCGTGAGCGAGCACCCCGACGTCTGGCCAGAAGCCGTCCAGGAATTGGGTACCCTAGTGGGCACAGGCCGTCTGAAGTTCAAAGAAACTGTGGCGCAAGGCATCGCGGCCGCGCCCGAGGCCTTCCTGGGTTTGCTCAAAGGCAAGAACTTTGGCAAACAGCTCGTCAAACTGATCTGAGATTCACTGGAACCCCCCACCATGTCCCATCTCACCCTCCAGGCCGGTGTCACCACGGTCGTCGTCACAGGAGCCGGTAGCGGCTTTGGCCTTGAATTGGCGCGACTCGGCGCCCAAAAGGGCCTCAATCTGGTCCTGATGGACGTCCAACAGGATTCGCTCGATGCCGTGGTGCAAGAGTTGCGCTCGCAAAAGGCCCAGGTGGCGGCGCTGCGCGGCGATGTTTCACGTCCGGAAGACGTCAAAGCCCTGGCAGACCTCTGTCTTGAGCGATTTGGCGTGCCTCACCTGGTCATCAACAACGCGGGCGTGGCCCATGGCGGCTTGATCTGGGAGCACTCCATGCGGGACTGGCAATGGGTGCTGGGCGTGAACCTGTATGGGGTGATTCACGGCGTGCACACCTTCACGCCGCTGATGCTGCGTGCCGCCAAAAAAGACCCCGCCTACCAGGGCCACATTGTCAACGTGGCGTCCATGGCTGGTTTGCTGAATTCGCCCAACATGGGCGCTTACAACGTCAGCAAGCACGCGGTGGTCAGCCTGTCAGAAACCCTCTACCAGGATCTGTCGCTCGTCACCGACCAGGTGCACGCGTCGGTGTTGTGCCCCTATTTTGTCCCGACCGGATTGCACCTGTCAGACCGCAATCGCCCCAGAGAGCTGCGCAGCGAAGGCAAGCCCACCCCCAGCCAGTTGATTGCGCAGGCCATGAGCACCAAGGCGGTCACCTCCGGCAAGGTCACCGCGGCACAGACAGCGGCCATGATCTATGACGGTGTGGAGCGAGGCAGCTTCTACATCTTCACCCACCCCAATGCGATGGGCTCGGTCCAGACGCGCATGGAAGACATCCTGCAGGCCCGCAACCCCACCGATCCGTTTGCCGGCAAGCCGGAGATCGGTGATCGTCTGCGTCAGGCCTTGAAGGAAGCCTCTCAGCGCTGACGCGGGGCGGGGCCCGCTGCCCGTCAGCGGGCGTCCAGTTCGCGGTGGCGTGACAACACGCTGCCGCGTCCTGCGAATCGCTTGACCAACTGCTCCACGCAGTAAACCGAGCGATGCTGCCCCCCGGTGCAGCCCAAGGCAACGGTCACGTAGCTGCGCTGATCACCTTCCAGCGTGGGCAGCCAGCGAAGTAAAAATGCCTCGATCTGCGCGATCAGTTCGGCCGACTCTGGCTGTGCAGCCAGGTAGTCGATCACGGGCGCATCACGTCCCGTCAAAGGCTTCAACTCCTTCAGGTAGAAGGGGTTGGGCAGCATGCGCACGTCGAACACAAAGTCGGCGTCCATGGGCACACCGTGCTTGAACGCGAAAGACTCGAACACCAGCGTCAACCGGGACGGCGAGGCTTGCACGATGTTTCGCATCCAGGTGCGCAGTTGCGCCGGGCGCAGCAGGCTGGTGTCGATCACCGTCGATCGATCCCTCAGCGGGGCCAGCAACTCACGCTCTTCGTTGATGGTCTCCATCAGGGCTTGTTCGACCTGGGACCAGTCCTGTTGCGGGCCTGACGGCGTGCTGTCGGTGGCGCGTTCGGCTGCGCTCTGGCGTTGTTGTCGCCACTGCGACAGAGGGTGGGGTCGGCGCGTTTCTGAAAAACGTCGAATCAGTGCTTCGGTGCTGGCGTCCAGGAAGATGGCACGTACCTGATGGCCCTCTGAGCCCAGCGCGCTCAGCACCGGCATCAGGTCTGGCAGCGAGTCCACGCTGCGCACGTCGACCGACACTGCCACCCGACGTTGCAAGGCCTTGGGTCGGGTCACTTCCAGATCGATCATGCCCCTGAGCAACTCTGGCGGCAGGTTGTCGACGCAAAAGTACCCCGCGTCTTCGAGGGCATTGAGCGCCACCGATTTGCCTGAGCCCGAAATGCCGCTCAACAACACGATGTCCAGGGTTGTCGTCATGCAGCCTCCAGCATGGCTTTGGCATGGGCCAGACTGGTGTCGGAGCCCGGTCCACCCAGCATGCGCGCCAGCTCGGCGACCCGGGTGTCGCCATCGACTGGCCGGATGTCGCTGAGCGTCTGTCCTTCGCGCAGTCGCTTGCTCACCACCAGGTGGTGATGGGCGCAAGCGGCCACCTGCGCCAGGTGGGTCACGGCCATCACCTGATGGTGTTCACCCAATCGCTGCATGAGGCGGCCCACGGTGTCGGCCACTTGCCCCCCCACGCCAGAGTCGATCTCGTCAAAGATCAGCGTGATGCCGTTGGCCGCTGCGGTCGGCTGTCGGCTTTGGCTGGTGGTCACGGCAATGGCCAGCGCCAAGCGGGAGAGCTCACCGCCCGACGCGACCTTGCCCAAGGGCTTGGGCGTGCTGCCGGCGTGTCCTGCCACGCGAAACTCCACCGATTCCAGCCCCCCGGGGTGCGGGTCATCCTGAGGCGTCAATGCCACTTCAAAACGGCCGCCTGCCATGCCCAGTTCCTGCATGGCGGCACTCACCGCCTCTGACAAGCGAGGTGCTGCCCGCCGCCGCTGTTGAGAGGCCGACTGCGCTTGCGTCAGCCATGCCTGATGTGCGTGTGCGGCTTGTCGCTCCAGCGCATCCAGGTCGGTGGCCGCATCCAGCACCGCGAGTTCTTGCTTCCAGCTGTCCAGCAACGCAGGCAGCTCGGCCGGTTGCCGACGGTGCCTTCTCGCCTGCCCCAGCCACTCTGACAGCCTGGCGTCCAACTCGGCCAGGCGCGACGGATCCAGTTCCGTGTGGCTCAGCACACCTTTGAGGTCTCGCGCAGCATCCTGTATGTGGGCCTGGGCATCTCTCAGCACCCCTATGGCATCGCTCAAGGCCGGAAGCAGGTGGGCCACGCCCTGCAACTGCTCCACAGCTTGCCCCAGTCGTTCATCGGCGCTGTCGTCGGCCTCCGAGACCGCTTCCAGCGCCTGGCGGGTGGCGTCCAGAATGGCCTGACCATGACTCAGAAGGCCATGTTCTTCATTCAGGGCATCCCATTCTTGCGGGGCCGGGTTGAGTTTGCTCAGCTCAGCGATCTGCCATTGCAAACGCTCTCGCTCCTGGTCCAGTGACGCTTGCCGGGCTCGTGCGTCCGCCAGCGCCTGTTGCGCCTGTTTGCGTGACTGCCACGTCTGGGCCAAGGCGGTTGCGTCCACGCCCGCATGCGCATCCAGCAGTTGCCTGACCGCCTCGGGTCGGGTCAGGCTTTGCCAGGCATGCTGACCGTGGATGTCCACCAGCCACGGCGCCAACTCCCGCAGTTGCGTCACGGTCGCGGGGCGCCCGTTGACCCATGCGCGACTCTTGCCCTGGGCATCGATCACCCTGCGCAGCATCAGCGTTGCGTCTGGCTCATTGGCTTCCAGGCCGCTGGCTTCCAGCCATGCCGCCAAGGCGCCGTGCTGCGCCGGCACCAGATCGAATTCCGCGGTGATGTCTGCCTTGGTGCAGCCCTCCCGTACCACGGAAGCATCCGCCCGGTTTCCCAGGGCCAACTGAAGTGCATCGATCAAGATGGATTTGCCAGCCCCCGTTTCGCCCGTCAGCACGGTGAAGCCTTCATTGAGCTCCACCTCCAGCTCGTCGACGATGACGAAATCACGCAAGGTCAGCCGCCGCAGTGCAGCCATGTCACGTCACTCCTTCATTCCAGCGCAGTTTGCGACGCAGGGTCGCGTAGTAGTTCCAGCCCTGTGGATGCAAGAAAGTCACCTTGTGCGCCGACCGACGCACCGTCACCCGGTCTCCATGCATCAGGCTGGCCAGCGACTGCATGTCGAAGTTCATGCTGGCGTCCTTGCCCGCCACGATTTCAATGGTGATGGTTCCGGCGTCCGACACCACGATGGGTCGGTTGGACAGCGTGTGGGAGGCAATCGGCACCACCACCCAGCCGCACAGCCCCGGATGCAGAATCGGCCCGCCCGCAGACAGGGCGTAAGCCGTCGACCCCGTCGGCGACGACACGATCAAGCCGTCAGCCCGGTAATTCGCGATGAACTGGCCGTCGACTTCTGCGCGCAGCTCCACCATGCTGGCGGTCGCGCCCCGGCTCACCACCACTTCGTTGATGGCATGCCCTTCATAGATGGTCTCGAAGCCCCCGTCCTTCAGGGGGCGAACGACAGCGCCTTCCAGCATGGCGCGCTCTTCGCGCTCATAGCGACCTGACAGGATCTGGGGCAGCGCGCTGGGCACGTCTTTAAGCTGTATGTCAGTGATGAAGCCCAGGCGCCCCTGGTTCACGCCAATCAAGGGCACGTCATAACGGGCCAGCTCGCGTGCGATGGCCAGCATCGTGCCGTCACCTCCAACGACCACCGCCACATCGCATTGCCGTCCGATGTCGGCCAACGACAGCGCCGGGTAGTCCGACATGCCCGTCGCCAGCGCCGTCTCGCTCTCCAGGCTGACATCCAGTCCCGAGCGAGCCAACAAATGGGCCACGTCTTCAAGCACGGGTCTGATTCCCCGAGCATGGTATTTGCCCACCAGGGCAGCATGTTGGAAGCGGCAGTTGGGCAGCGTTGGCATGCGCACGATTACACCACAGCGCCCTTGATTTCGGGCGCCTGATGGCGGTCACCTGAAAGAGGTGATTCACGGCCGCAGCGCGTGCCATAAAATGCAGAGGCCATGCTGGATGACCGTGCCAAGCACCTCCTGAGAACCCTAGTCGAGCGATACATCGCAGACGGGCAACCCGTCGGTTCTCGAACCCTGTCCCGGGCCTCTGGACTGGACCTGTCGGCCGCCACCATCCGCAACGTCATGGCCGACCTCGAAGAGCTCGGGCTGATCGCCAGTCCGCACACCTCTGCGGGGCGGGTGCCCACCGCACGCGGGTACCGGCTTTTTGTCGACACCATGTTGACGGCGCGCCCCTTGTCCCCCGAAGAGCGGGCCATGCCGCCGGACGCCTTGTTGCCAGACCAGCCCCAGCGTGTCATTGCCAATGCGGCACACATGCTGTCCAGCCTCTCGCATTTCGTCGGTGTTGTCACCGCGCCCCGAAAGCCGTCCGTGTTCCGGCACATCGAATTTCTCCGGCTGGGCGAGCGACGCATCCTCGTCATCCTGGTGGCGCCAGACGGCGACGTCCAGAATCGGGTGGTTTTCACTGCCAGAGACCACACGCAGGCCGAACTCATCGAGGCCAGCAACATGCTCAACGCCCACTACTCGGGCTTGTCCATCGAGGCCATGCGCGAGAGGCTCAAGCGAGAGGTCGACCAACTCCGCACCGAAATCGCCAGCCTCATGCAGGCCGCAGTACAGGCTGGAGATGACGTGCTCGCAGACAACACCGATCAGTTGGTGGTCGCCGGCGAGCGCAACCTCCTGACCGTCCAGGATTTCTCCAACGATTTGGGATCCTTGCGTCGCCTGTTCGATCTTTTTGAGCAGAAAACCCAACTCATGCGGCTCCTGGACACCTCCAGCCAAGCGGAGGGGGTGCAAATCTACATCGGCGGAGAAAGCCAGGTCGTCCCCTTTGAAGAGCTCTCAGTCGTGTCCGCGCCCTACCAGGTCAATGGCCAGATCGTCGGCACGCTCGGCGTCATCGGCCCCACCCGCATGGCTTACGACCGCATGATCGAGATCGTCGACATCACGTCTCGTCTTGTCTCCAACGCCTTGAGCCAGAACTGATCGCGCATTCAGCGCCCAGGCGCGAGAAGGTGCAACACACATCAAGCGATCTGTTTTTCAGATCCGTAATGGCCAATTAATCTGTTTGCCAAATTCATCCGGCGCCGCTAGCCTTGGGGGTGTCGGTGCCTGGTGCACCTTGGTTGTCCGATCTCATCCGCTTGCCATGAGTTCTTCCTCCACGTTCCAGCGCACCTCGTTCGTCCGTCGCGCGCTGCTCTCTATGCTTGGCCTGTTGGCGCTCACCGTGCTGGTCATGACCGCGCTGGTCATTCGACATGACCATCCGCTGGACATCCCGTCCGATCAATCCCGGTGGGATGCCTTGGCGCTGCCTGACGCCCAACCGCCCGCCGGACTCTCATTCACCACCTTCCTGACGGCTCAATCCGCGGGTGCGCCTGAGGGCCTCATCGTTGCCGGCGGCTCCTGGTTCACGCCCCGGCGCCCGGTTCAGTTCGCGGTGCTCATTCGCCACCCCAAAGGCAATCTGTTGTTCGACACGGGCCTTGGGCTCCGCCATGCGGAGCACTTTGCCGAAAACACATGGTGGCACCAGCAACTGTTCGCCTACACCATGTACACACCGGTCAAAACGCAGTTGACCCAACAGGGCATGGCCGACCTTCCGCTGCGGTGGATCGTGCCCTCCCACATGCATTGGGATCACATCGGCGGCCTCCAGGACTTCCCGGCCACACCCGTCTGGACCCCGCTGCGCGAGCGACAAACAGCAGCCCAGGGGCGGCCGCCGGCGTTCCTGGCAACCCAGTTCCAGGGCGTTCAGCACTGGCTGAACCTTGAGTTCACTCATCCGCCGGTGTTGGGCTTTGATCAGAGTCACGACGTCTATGGCGACGGCAGCGTGACCCTTCTGCCCCTGCCAGGGCACACTGCAGGACAGGTGGGCATGTTGTTGACCCTGCCATCTGGCCAGCGCTACCTGTTCACGGCCGACACCACCTGGACACTGGAAGGCATCCAGCGCCCAGCCGACCGCTCCTGGTTGTTGCGACAAGTGCTGCGCCTTGACCACAGCGAGCCTCAAAACCAGCAGGCCATCGTTCATCTTCACCAGATTGCCCGCAGATTTCCAGCACTGAAGGTCGTGCCTGCACACGATGAACGCGTGTACGAGACACTGCCTCGGTTCCCGCAGTTCGCCGATTGAGTCGCCCTCGCATGAACCTCAAACAGCTGCGCTATTTCTGCGCCACGTTTGAAACCGGCAGCACCACACTGGCTGCGCAACGATGCCATGTCAGTCAGTCGGTCATTTCTGCGGCCATTGCCCAGCTTGAGCAAGACCTGGGCTGTCGACTGTTTGAACGCCATGCGCGGGGGCTGTCGCCCAGCCCCGACGGCGTCAACCTTCATCGTCAAGCGCGTGCGCTGCTGGCAGACGCCGATCGACTGACGGCGTCGTTTCGCCAACGCGCCTGCGGGCCCCGTGAGCTGCGCTTGCATGTGCACCGCACCCTGTCCGCCGGGCTCGTGCGCACATTCGTTCAGCGATGGCTCTCCATCTCGCCTGAGGTGACCCTGACCCTGGTCGGAGAGCCGGAGGACGCCGACGCCAGCCTGACCACGCAGGACTGTGCCTCGCCGGCTCACCCGTTCACGCCCTTGTGGCCCGAGCAGTACATGCTCTTGTTGCCCACCAACCACGCCTTGCAAGCGCAGGCGCACCTGTCTTTGCAGCACTTGACGGATCAACCCCTCATCGAGCGCGTTCAGTGCGAACGCGCGACCATCTGGCACCATCAACTGGCCCTGTCTGGCGTTCGCCCCAAGGTCGTCGCCCGCGTGGACTCAGAAGAGTGGGCGCTTGAACTGGTCGCCTCAGGCTTGGGCATCACGGTGGCCCCCGTTGGCCCGCAACCCCGGCGCAACGATCTCATCTACCGTGACGACGTCGCCGAACTTCGATTGACGCACCGTGTGGTGGGCCTGTCTCCGCTCAGCCCCTCTGTGAGCGACATGCTGCCTCTGTTGTTGAGTCATGTGGCGGCCATCAACTTTGGACAAGATCAGCGGCCTGACCACGTGCGCCCCTACAATGCCGTCGCGCGTGGGCCGTTAGCTCAGTCGGTTAGAGCAGAGGACTCATAATCCTTTGGTCGTTGGTTCAAGTCCAACACGGCCTACCAGTTGCCACAAAGACACAGTGCCCAACAGGGTGCTGCAATTGTGGTTAAACTTGCGCCCTCGCAATCGCCGAGGCGCTCAACCAACCGGTCAGGCAGCCAGGCAAGCGAATGTAGTCGGCAAACAAAAAATTTTGTGAAGCTTGACAACAGAGCAAAAAACGGTATAGAATTTCGTTCTTTGCTGCTGACAACAACGGTTGTTGGCAACGTTCTTTAAAAATTAACAGCCGATAAGCGTGGGTGTTTGGGTGGCGATAAGCGACTCAAATACTCACGGAAGACGAAAAGAAAGATTGCTTGAAAGAGTGAGTTTTCTGATCAATTCCGAATGTGAGTGAGTTTTTAAACAGAGATTGAACTGAAGAGTTTGATCCTGG